>JBGPJC010000025.1:0-35702 GCA_041485165.1 Terriglobia bacterium
CCGGGCTGGACCACCGCGCGCTGGTTTTCGAAATCGATGGCCAGGATGCGGTTCATCCGCGAGAAGACGATCTGGATTCCGCCGTTGAGCGCGAGCGCGCCGCCGGAGAGTCCCGTCCCCGCGCCGCGCGCCACCAGGGGCACAGCGTGACGGTTGGAGATCTGCGCGATGGCTACTACATCGGCGGTGGAGCGAGGAAAGACAACGCAGTCCGGACGCGCCTCTTCCACTGAGCCATCGTACTCGTATAGCAGCAGGTCTTCGGGACGGGAAAGAACGGCGGCAGGGCCGAGTGCCTTTTCCAGTTCGCGGATGACCGAGGGATCCATGCGGGCCGCTGCGCGGCGTCCCGGCCACTATAGTCAGGGCCCCGCTGCGAGTCAACGCGAGCTCAGTGGCCGAATGGCGACGTAAAGTCGCCCCTACGGGCGGACCCAATCGGCGACGTAGGGGCGGGGCTTGCCCCGCCCGGATTGGCTAGAATCCGAATCCCGCCTGCGTTGACAGTTGTTCTGCTCCGGCGTAAGTTTGCCCCCGCTGCTTGAGGCACCGAGGATTGAGATGAGCCGACCGAAGGTCCTGTCCACCCACGCGCTATTCCCCGCCGCGCGCGCCATTTTGGACGCGCATTGCGAGGTCGAATACTGGACTGCCCCAGAGCCCATCCCGCGCGCCGAGCTGCTCCAGCGCGTTGCTGATAAAGATGCCTTGGTTTGCCTGTTGACGGAGAAAATAGACCAAGAGCTTCTCGCCGCGGGGCCGGGTCTGCGTATCGTGGCCAACGTGGCCGTGGGCTACGACAACATCAACGTGGCCGCCTGCACCGCGCGCCGCGTGGTGGCCACCAACACTCCCGGAGTGCTCGACGAAACCACCGCTGATTTCGCGTGGACGCTGCTGATGGCCATCGCCCGCCGATTGCTGGAAGGTGACCAGCTCGCGCGCTCGGGGCAGTGGACCGGATGGAATCTCGACCAGCTCTGCGGCGCCGACGTCTGGGGCAAAACGCTTGGCCTGGTTGGCCTCGGCCGCATCGGGCGGGCCGTCGCCCGCCGCGCCATGGGCTTCCGCATGCGCGTGCTTTATAACGACGCCATCCGCGCCCCTCAGGAGGTCGAGCGCGAGGTGCACGCAGAATTCGTTGACCGGGACACATTGTTCGCGCAATCCGACTTCATTTCCTTGCATGTCCCGCTGCTTCCGGACACGCGCCACCTGATCTCCGCAGACCGCTTGGCGCAGATGAAGCCTACAGCTTGTCTGATCAACACCTCGCGCGGGCCGGTGGTGGACGAGGCGGCGCTGGCCGAAGCACTGCAGAAAGGCCGCATCGCCGGCGCGGCGCTCGATGTGTATGAGCAGGAACCGAAAATCCATCCTGGGCTGCCCGGCCTGAAAAACGTCATCCTGGCGCCGCACATGGCCAGTGCTTCGCTCGAAACGCGGACCAAGATGGCCTGCATGGCCGCAGAAAATGTGCTCGCACAGCTCAGCGGCGGGCGGCCTGCCAACGCGCTCAACCCTGAAGTGCTGGCGTAGAGCGTCAGGGGCAAATTGTCCTCTATGCCGGATCTGAAGGACACCGCACGAAATATCTTCCACCGGACGCTCGCGGCCATGGATATCCCGTCGGCCATCGAGCGGCAGCTTGGCCGTTCGGGCACGCGCATTCGCTTGGGCGATGGGTGGCTCGACCTGGCGCAGTTTTCTCGCCTTCGCGCCGTGGTCTTTGGAAAAGCGGGATTTGCGACGGCTGAGGGCCTGCTTCGCGTCCTAGGCAGTGACTTCACAATCGAGGGCGTGCTCGCTGGGCCGGCACCGCCACCGCGCGCACTCGAAGGCTGGCAGACGTTTGTCTGCGGGCATCCCATTCCCGACCAGGAAAGTTTCCGCGCCGCCGGCGCCATCCTCGAACTGCTCGGCCGCTGCGATGAAAACACTCTGGTGTTCTTCCTGCTCTCCGGCGGCGGGTCTGCGTTGGTGGAGATGCCACTCTTCCCGGAGGTGACGCTCGCAGATTTGCAAGCGCTGCACCGCGCTCTGGTCACCTGCGGCGCGCCGATTGACGAAATGAACGCGGTGCGCAAGCACTTCTCGGCGGTGAAAGGCGGCCGTCTGGCAGCCGCGGCGCCTGGCGCGATGAAGGTGACGCTGGGAGTGAGCGATGTCCCGCTGGGGCGGGAATCCGCGCTAGGCTCGGGCCCAACCCTGCCTGATCCATCCACGGTCGCAGACGTCAGCCGCATCGTCGAGCAATACGCGCTTGGTGGGCGTCTGCCTGCGTCGCTGCGCTCGCGGCTCGCCGGTGGGCGGCTGCCAGAAACCCCCAAGGAAGGCGATCCAGCTTTTGCGCGGGCTCATTTTTCCCTGGCGCTGGGGATGCACCAGCTTTTTCACCAGGCGCACAAAGTGGCCGAGGCCGCCGGCTGCATCACCATTTGTGACAACGCGACGGATGATTGGCCGGTGGAGAAAGCGGCGGCGTTTCTGCTCGGCCAGCTCGACGCGCTGCGCTCGGCGCATGCGGATCGCCCCGTCTGCGTGATTGCCGATGGCGAAGTGTCTTCTGCCGTGACCGGCGGCGGCATCGGAGGAAGAAACTCCGCTTTCGTCCTTGCTTGTGTCGATAAAATCGCCGGCCAACCCGCCGCTGTGCTGAGCGCCGGCACCGATGGAATTGACGGCAACAGTCCCGCCGCGGGAGCGGTTGCCGACGGCGAGACCCTGGCGCGCGCCCGTGTTCTGGGGCTCGACCCCGCCGACTTCTTTCGCAGGAGCGATGCCTACACGTTTTTCAAAAAATTAGGCGATGCGATCGAGACCGGGCCGACGGGAAACAACCTAAGAGATCTGCGGATTCTGCTGGCGATGCCCGGCAAGCGACCGTGAATCGTCATTCTGAGAGAAGCGAAGAATCTCATCACCTCGCGGCGCTTAGTTATCATCCTCCGGCAGCCGTTCTTCCAGCTTCTTGATGCGCTCGCGGAGTTCAGCATTCTCGCGTTCGAGCCGTTCAATTGTCTGCCGCATCTCGGTGGGCGTGGTAGGGACAGCCTGTGCGGGAGGTGCGGGGCTCGGCTTGTCCGCCGTTCGGCCCGCCGCATTGCGCAAGGCGCGCGCGGTCCGTGCTGCTGAGCTTTCGCCATATTCGAAGAGCTCACCGCTTTTTGCCAGCGCTTCCAGCGGCTCCGCGGCACTCAAGTCACCCCGCTCGCCCAGAGCCCAGATGGCGGCTGCGCGGACAGCGCGGATCGGCTCGGATAGATAGGAGATCAATTGCCTAGTGATCTCGGTGTTTTTCCTGTCGAGGCGGCCCAGGGCGCGGATAGCCGAGGGCCGCGCGCTCAGCGGCTTGCCCGGCTCCGACCATTCCCGGACCAGCGGCGTAGCGCGTGGGTCGCCCAGAATTCCAAAGTCAGAGAGGGCTCGGGCGCGCAAGCGGTCGTCAGGCGAATCGGTATTCAAAGCCGCCAGCAGCAGGTCGTAGACGTCCTTCACCCTCAGAGTGACCAGCGAATCGAGCGCGGCCGTGCGCACGAGGTAGGCGCTGTCTTCATGAAGGGCCTTCTCCAGCCGCTCGGCCACCAGGGCGTCCCCCTTGTAAGCGGAAAGCTGCTCCGCGGCCACGCGACGGACTTCCGCCTGAGGATCGGCCAGAGCCGCGATGATCGAGTCCCGCGCGGAGGGCCCGACGAAGCGCCGCAGGGAGAGGAGCGCTTGCGCGCGGACGCCCCAAAAAGAGTCCGCGTGCGCGGCTTCGCCGAGAGCGGCAGCGGCGGCGTCCTGATCGCGCCATTCGCGCAGCGCAACTGCGGCATCGGCGCGGTCCGGAACCGAGGCGGCGTGGCGGAGCTGATACACCCATTCCTGCCAACTCTTCTGGAAATGGATCTCCTTGAGGACCTGATTCCCGCGGTCGAACAACACCAGCAGCGGGCGCTCGTCCGCGGCCAGGCTGAATGTCTCGGCCGCCTGCGAAATGATGATGGGAAAAAGCTGGCGACCTTTGGGCGTAGTGATCTCGACCTCGATGGGAACGCGGAAAAGCGGCACGTCGCCTGCCACTTTCTGCGTTTGCGTGACCGCGAGTTTCACCTGTCGCGCGGCTTCGTCATAAGTCCAAGCCACCTCGAACTTCGGCGCCCCGGCGCGGTAAATCCACTGCTCGAAAAACCGATCCACATTTCGTCCGGTGGCTTCTTCGAAGGACTGCACCAGATCGGCGGTGACCACGTTCTGGGCGCGATGCTTTTCGAGGAAGTGCTGCAAGCCGCGGTAGAAATCAGCGGGGCCCAGCTCCTTGCGGAGCATAAGCATAACCATGCCCGCTTTGCCGTAGAGGTTTCCTTGATATTGATCCGTGTCCGCAAAGTCGCGGGTGACAATGGGCACGGTGAATAGCCGGGTCTGCCGCAGCCAGGAATCTCTCGCCTCCCAGATGCTGTATGCGGCCTGGTCCGCGCCGTAAGCGTGTTCTTCCCAGACGGTCTCAAACGCCGTGGCCAAGCCCTCGTTGAGCCACAGATGACCCCAATCCTTGCAGGTCACCAGGTCGCCGAACCACTGATGGGCCAGCTCGTGGGCCAGAAGCGAGTCAGACTTCTCGAGCAGCTCCCCGGCCATGAGCGGATGGATGAGCGAGCTCGCGGCCAGCGTGCTCGCGCTGGTGTTCTCCATGCCGTCGACGACGAATTCGTCCACGGCCACCTGCGAGTACTTGTCCCAGGGGTAGGCGACACCGAGAACGTCTGAAAAATATTCCAGCATCTCCCGCGTGCGGGCAAACGTGGGAGAAATCTCCGCACTGCTTCCGCGCGGGACGTAGTAGGTCACCGGCTTCGAGCGCCACGATTCCTCCGCGCGGTCGAATTGTCCGGCGACGATGGAAATCAAATAGGTGGCGTGCGGCACGTCCTGCCGCCAGTGCCAGGTCCTGAGACCATCGCCCGAGTCACTGACTTCGAGCAGCCGGCCGTTGGAGATGGTTTCCCAGCCGACCGGCACGCTCAGCAGGGTTTCGGTTGTCGCGCGGTCGTTGGGGTAATCGTAGATGGGGATGTAGTAGCGCGTGTCCTCGGCCTCACCCTGCGTCCAAATCTCCACCGGCCGCGCGGGATAGTCCTTGTCGGGAAGGACAAAGAAGAGGCCGCGCTTGGGCCGGCCTTGATAGCGGATGGTGACTTCATAGGTCTGGCCGCGACGAGCGGGAGGGTCGAGGGGCACGAGCACCTTGGCGGCCGTGGTCTCCGATTTCACCGCCTTGCCGTCCAGCAGGACGCTCTCGATGGTCAGGTCCACGGAATCGAACTCGAGGCGAGCCACGCCATCGCGCAAAGCGGCCAGGCGGTGGGTCACCTCGCCGAAAATCCTCCGGTGCTGGGTGTCAAAACGCATGCTGAGGCGCACGTGCTGGAGGTCATAGTCGCGGTCGCGCGCATAGGGTTCGTCGGCGCGCAAAGCTGGAGGGAGAAGGAACAGGCTCCCCAGGACCAAGAGCGCGCCGGCTCGGAATCGCAATCTGATCCTTGTCGCAGGTGTAAGGGAAAGGATGTTCAAGACGTGCTCCTCGAATCCGGCCGCGAATGTAGACGGAGAAGGTACCGCAAGGGACTCTGTTCCCGAAGGAGTCCTGTGGGGTGGAGTTTCCAAAAAGCAATTCTATCACTCCCCGCCGCCGGCTACAGCAAGCTGCGCACCAATCCGCCGTCAACGGCAATGGTCGCGCCATTGATGTAGCTGGCGCGCTCGGAGCACAGGAAGGCCACGACCGCCGCGAATTCTTCCGGCGCGCCCAGCCGCCCGAGGGGAACCTGCGCGGTCCAGCGATCGAAAATGTCCTGCGGCGGAATGCCGCCGGCGCGTCCCAAGGTTTCCGCGAGTTGATTCAACCGTTCGGTGCGCGTGTAACCGGGGCAGACGTTGTTCACGGTGATGTTATCGGGACCAAACTCGTTGGCCAGCGTGCGCGCCAGTCCGGCGACTCCGGCACGGACCGAATTTGAGAGCAGAAGTCCGTCCAGGGGCTGTTTGACGGTGACCGAAGTGATGGTCACCAAACGCCCCCAACGGCGCTTCCGCATGCGGGGCAGGACTTCGCGGGCGAAGAAGACCGCGCTGAGAAGCATCTGGTCCACTGCGGCACGCCAATCGGCGGTGGAAAGTTCGAGAAACCTTTTTGCCGGCGGGCCGCCGGTGTTGGTCACACAAATGTCCACGCGGCCGAAGTGACGCTCGACTTCTTCCACAAAAGCCGCCACGCTTACTTCGTCGGTGACGTCGAGGGCTTGATGGAAAACCTCCCGGCCCGTGACCCGGGCAATGCCGCTGGCGGCATTCTCGAGTTTTGCTGCGGTGCGCGAGCAGATGGCGACTTCTGCGCCCTCGCGGGCGAGTTCTGTGGCTACCGCCAGGCCGAGGCCTTCGCTCGCCGCTGCGACAATGGCTACGCGGCCTTTGATTCCCAGGTCCATGGTGCCCTCGCTGTTGGCGTGATTAGCGGATTGCTTCAGGACGCAGCATAGTCGCGGGACGGCGCGGCGGCAAGCCGCTGCACTCCAGGAAACCATCCGCTACCGGCGCGGTTTCTGCTAAGCTCGGCCCGAATCGAAGCTCCCTCTTCCCGGCGGGGCCGGCACCGAAAAATCGGGAGGTGGATATGCGGCGTATGGGCTTGCTCCTGGCAGGTTTGCTACTTGTGGTTTCCCCGGCGGCGGCACAAATGGGCAAAGCCATCACCATTACCGCCGGATCGCCGGAGGACCGCGCGCTCACGGCCGTCAACGCGGAAGTTGATCCTGCACAGAAGATTGCGCTGCTGGACAAATTCGTGGCCGAGTACGGCAAAGGCGACATCGTCCTGGCCGCCTACGAGCTGTACATCGCCGTATACGCCGGCCAGAAGAATTACGACAAGGCGTTCGAGTATGGCGACAAAATTTTCGCCATTGACGCGGAGAGTTTCTCCACCGCTCTGACGCTTTTCCGCGTGGCCGAAGAGAAAAAGGATGAGGAGCGAATGTTAACTTACGGAACGCGGCTGGGAGAAATTTGGGGGCGCTATAAAGCGCAGCCCGCGCCGGCGGACGCCGATGCCCATACCTGGGAATCCCGCAAGACGGAAACGCTCAACCAGGCCGGTGATAACTACAATTACGTCAGCGCCACCCTGTTCAATCTGGCGCGGCAGCAGGCCGATCCGCAGCGCCGCGCCAAGCTGCTGGAGCGTTACGCCACGGCGTTTTCCGATTCGCCCTACGCGCAGCCGGCGCAGATGCTGGCCGCCAACACCTACCGGCAGGCCCAGGATTATGCGCACATGAATGAGTTCGCCCAGAAAGTCCTGGCGCGTGACCCTTCCAACATCAATATGCTGCTGCTGGTGGCTGACGACAACAGTGAGCGCGGTGTCGAGCTGCCGCGGGCCGAAGAGTACTCCCGCCGCGCGCTCGACCTGCTGGACAAAGCGAAGCGGCCGGAACAAGTCGCTGAAGACGCCTGGCAGCAACAGAAGGCGCTGCAACAGGGACTGGCGTGGTCGTCGATTGGCCAGGTGCAGATCCAGCGCCACCAGGATGCCCCGTCGGTCCAGTCCTTCCGCACCGCCGCGCCGCTGCTCAAGCCGGACGCCTTCAGCTACGCCCGTAACCAGTACCGCATGGGATTTGCGCTGATCAATCTCAAGAGGCTGCCCGAAGCGCGGACCGCCTTCACCGAGGCCGCTTCGGTGGACACGCCCTTCCGCCCTTTGGCGCAGGACAAGCTGAAGAGCCTGCCAACCGGCCCCGCACGACCAGCGAAAAAGCGAACATAGCGGCGTTGTCTCGCCACGTTTCTTCGCCACCCTGAGTCCCGATGCATCCTATCGGGACGCAGAATTCCCCTGCTCGAAAAACCCTGAATTTCCTGCTATGCCCGCCGGCAATTCCTGCTGAAAGCTCTTTCCTTATTCCAGCACCACCACCGGCTCGCCCAGGCGAAGCGTGCCTTGCCGCCGATGAATCAGATACTGGCCAAACATCACCTTGTTGTCGCGACGGCGAAAGGTGGCCAGAGTCTGGATGGGCTCCTTGCCTGATGTCCCGGTCGCCGGATCCACCATGGGGATGGTGCATCGCACGTCGGGCTTGGCGACATCAAATTCGATCTCCCCGACGCGAATGCGGCGCCAAGTGTCTTCGGCAAAGGGCTCGCTGCCTTCAACGACTAGGTTCGGGCGAAACCGGATCATCTCAACCGGCTGCTGGAGCCGGCGGTTGAGATCGTCAAGAGATCCCTGGCCAATCAGGAGCAGCGGAAAACCGTCCGCAAGGCTCACCGGAGTGCCCGGAGCGGCGAAGTTGGCATTCACCGGCCGCAAGGAATTCTGCGGCTGGTAGACCAGACGGCATGGGTGGGCGAGAAAAGCAGAAAACCATTGGCCGGCAGCTTCGCTGGCGTCCATCACGTCCACGGTGTCTTTGAAGACCCGCGCGTTGTGCCGGGATCCGTTCACCGGCGTGGAAACTTGCAGCGTCATCATTCCGGGGGCGGTGCATTCCAGACCGGCGCCGGTGGCCGCGACGTGAATCAGGACCATCCGCGGAAGCTCGCGCTGGGTGAGAAAGACATTGTCCGGCCCCACCAGCATCCAGCGGCGATCGCCCGCCGGGCCGCGGTCGTCGAGAGTCATTTCCCGGACCGCGTTTCCGCAGCCAGACTTGAGGGGGTAGACGTACATGGCGCTCAGGTTCATCGCTCTGAGGAAAGATTCTACGCCGATACCGTCCAGCGGAAAAGAGGGTGAGGATTACCTGCCGCCTCTCTATTTACGGCCTTCGACGGGAAGATCCTTGCGGGCGCTCCATTCTTCGAATGAACCGTCATACATGCGCGCGTCGTGACCCAGGTAGCGCGCCAGGAAGTAAAGCAAGCTGGCTTTCTGCCCGATGTGGCAGTAGGTGACCACCTGGTCGCCGGGCTGCACTCCTGCTGCGCGGAACATCTCGCGCAACTGCTCGGTAGTTTTCAGTTTGCCGGCGCTATCCATTACCGATGAAGACGGAATATTGACGGCGCCGGGAATGTGGCCGGCGCGGGGGTGACCGCACGCGTCCCTTCCCGTATAGCAGGTCTCATCTCGCGCATCCACTAAGGCCACTCCCGCCCGGCGCAGGTTTTGTTTGACGAAATCCGCCTTGACGACCACATCGTTCCGCGGATGCGGCGTAAGCGTGCCGGTCACAACGCGCGGCGAATCCGTAGAAATCGGACGGCCTTCCGACCTCCACTCCGGCATCCCGCCATTGAGCATCGAAGTCCGCTCGCGCAAACCGAGATAGTCGAGGGTTAAATAGACGCGCGCGGTCGGCGTCACCCACTCCTTGCCGAAATAGAGAATGATGCGGGATTGATCGGTCACGCCCAATTCCTGAAAAACAGTGACGAGCGGCTCGACGGGAGGAAGTTCGAGCATCAACCCCGACCCATGAGGCGTGGAGATCTTGTTGTAATCAAGAAACCTGGCGCCGGGAATGTGGCCGCGCTGGTAGTCCTTCTTCTCTCCAATCTCGATGAGGACCAGGTTTTGATCCTGGAGATGCTCGGCGACCCAGGCGGTTGTGACCAGGAAGGGCTCGCTTCCTGGTGCAGACTTTTCCTGGGCGCGCGCCGCGGAATCGGAAGATACACAGCACAGCGCCGTCAACAGAAGGCACGCGCTGGTCACCCTATTGAGATTCATGTTGCTTCTCCTAAGTTTATCGGGGCACGGGGCCGCCGGGGTCCGCGGCTCCCCCTACTCAGAGCGCAGGGCGTCGAGCGGGTCTATCTGTGCTGCGCGCCTTGCAGGAACGGTGCAGGACAAGACGGCGGCGGAAATCAGGACCAGCGCAACGCCGGCGAAGGTGACCGGATCTGTCGGGGAAATCTCGAACAACAGAGTTTGCAGCATGCGCGTGAGGCCCAGGGCCGCGAGCAATCCGATGGCGATGCCGGCAACTCCGAGTGTCAGCCCCTGGCGCAGGATCATGCGGATCACTTCCCTCGGGCTGGCGCCGAGCGCCATGCGCACGCCAATCTCGTGAGTCCGCTGGCTTACCGCCAGGGCCATCATGCCCCCGATGCCCGTCGCTGCCATCACCAGGGCCAATCCCGCAAAAATGCCCAGCAGGTCGGTGGTGAGACGGGGCGAAGTAAGGGTAGCGTCGCGAGCCTGCTCGAGGGTTTGCTCGTTGGTGATCGCGGTCTGGGGGTCCACGTCGTAAACCGCCTGGCGCATCTGCCGCGAAAGACTCAAGGGGGCGCCTATGGTGCGCGCCACGAGTGTGCCGGGGCTAGGGGCCTGATCGAGCGGGGCATACAGGATATCGTCGGTCGGCCGGTCCAAACCAAAGTCCTTGGTGTCGCCGACCACGCCGACGATGGTCGTCCACGTCTTGCCCTCGTCGAACGACACGCGCTTCCCAATGGGGTCTTCGCCCTTCCAGCGATGCCCCGCCAGGGTTTTGTTGATGACGGCGACGTTCATCGAATCAGAAGTATCGGCGTCGGTAAACGTGCGTCCCGCAATCAAGGGAATGCCCACCGTCTTGAAATAATCGGGGCTACCCGTTTGCGTCGTGGTGAAGATTGCCCGCTCACCGGGCTGGACCGGCCGCCCTTCGATGGTGAATTGGTTGTTGTTCGAACCGTTGAGGAGGCTGTCGGGGTCAAAGGGAAATCCCGACGACACCGCCGCGGAAAGAACGCCCGGCTGCTTTTGCACCCGCTCGAGGATGCGGTGGGACACATCCCGGAATTGCTGGCGCGTGGTGTATTTCGAAAAATTCAGGGAAATACCCATGGTCAGCACGCGCTGGGTGTTGAACCCGGGATCCACCTGCTGAAGCTTGACGAAGCTGCGCAGCATCAGCCCAGCGCCGGCCAGCAGCAGGAAAGAAAACGCCACCTGCGACACGATCAGCAGGCTGCGAACGCGATTGCGGCTGCGGCCCGAGGTTCCTCCTCCGGTCCGTTCTTTCAAGCCTGACACCAGGTTTTCACGCGAGAAGAGCGCGGAGACGGTGCCGGCCACGATGCTGGTGGCAATGGCGGCAAGAAGAGCAAATAACAAAACCATCCAGTCGATATTGATCTCCCGCGCGCGCGGCGTGAACTTCGCGGCAAACGAAGTCAGCAACTCCAATCCTCCGGCAGCCAGGATAAGTCCGAGCATTGCGCCCAGCAGCGCGATCAGCACGCTTTCGGTGAACAGTTGCCGCAACAGGCGGCCCCGGCCCGCTCCCAGGGCGGAGCGCACAGCCATTTCCCGCTCGCGCTGCGCCATCCGCGCCAGCGTCAGGTTGGCCACGTTGGCGCAGGCAATCAGCAGAACAAACCCGGCCGCTCCCAGCAACACCAGAAGCGTTGGCCGCGCCTGGCGCGTGAGCTCGCCCTGCAGCGCGACCGACACGGCGCCGTAACCCATCTGCATCGGATAGAAGTCCGGATACTCCTGCTTCAACCGCCCGGCGATGGTGGACACGTCGGCATTCAATTGACTGAGCGCCACTCCGGGCTTGGTGCGGCCAAATGCGCTCATCATCCGATGGTCGCGGCCCTCGATCATCCGCTTTGAGCTGCGGAACGGGCAGGCGGAGGTGGGCATGTAGACGTCGTTTTCGACGGGGTATTGTGGTACCGGCGGCAACACGCCGATGACGGTATGGACCTTGTCGTTCATCTCGAACGACTTGCCGACAATGTCCGGATCGCCGTTGAGTTTATGGCGCCAGAACTCGTAGCTCACCAGCAGCACTGGCGCCGCGCCCTGCTTATCGTCGTCACGGTTGAAGGTCCGGCCGAGGATGGGCTTGACGCCGAAGAGGTCGAAATAGCCAGAGGAGACCACGCCGGTCTGCACGCGCAAGGGCTCGTCGCGGCCCAGCAGGGTGAAGGTCATGCTGTGGTATTCCTCGAGGCCGACCAGGGTCTGGTTCTGGCTTCGATAATCGTTCATTTCTTTGACCGAGAAACCAATGTTTTCGAAGCCCACGCCGAGCGCCTGTTGCCGCAGCACGACCAGTTGGTTTCCTTGTGGGTACGGAAGAGGACGCAGGAGAACCGCGTTGACCACACTGAAAATTGCGGTGTTGGCCCCGATGCCCAGCCCGAGAGTCAGCACGGCAAGAGCGGTGAAGCCCTTGTTCTTGCGCATCATGCGCAGCGCGTAGCCGCAGTCCTGCTTCAGCATTTCCCAGTGCTCGCGGGGCGCGGTGGTGAAGATCCCCGCCAGAGTGTCCCACCACAGTTTCAGAAAACCCATCACTCCTCCTCGCTCCGCTGTCTCCTTGCGCTGCTCGCGAAAGACGCGTTCCATCTCCCGCCCGTAACCCCCGAGAAAATCGTCGGGGAAAAACCTCAGCGCAAAGCGAAAGATCCGGTCGCTGAGAGGGGTTTGTTGTCCGCTCATTTCTATTCCACTCCCGAAGCCATCTTCGGCTTGCGGAAAAGGTGCTTGGCCCGCGCCATCTCCAGCATCTCTTCCATCCGCGCGGCCTCGGCCAGGGCCACGCGCCGGCCAAATTCGGTCAGGCGATAGTAGCGGCGCCGCTCGTCGTCAAATGCAGCGCCGGGCCTCTCCGTCAATTCCAGGATCATCCCCGATTCATCCAGGCGCTTGATGATTCCGTACAGCGTTCCGGCGCTGAGCTGCACTTTTCCGCTGGTGCGCCGCTCGACTTCCTTTAGGATGGCGTAGCCATGCTTCTCCCCATCGGCCAGCGCCAGCAGGACGTGGAACATTGGTGAAGTTAGCGGCAGGTGCGGCTGGGGATCGCGTTTCCTGGAATTGGTGGTCATTGCAAACTCACTCTCCCGGGGAGGACTCTCTATATCGACGCTCGGACTACTATTACGTTAGCCGGTATAGTTGTCTGCAGCGAGCTTGCCACTCTTGGAAATTTCTATGGACAAGAAAACACAGCGCTTAGCTATTCAAGATAGGGGTGATGGTATGCGCAGGTGTCCGTTTGTGGGATTCCAAAGTTCCATCAACGCTCGGTAGTGGGTCAGTTTGGCCCAGTTTCCAGTAAGCCGACTACACATCCAAGTGAGATAGGTTCATCGAAGCCACGGTGACTTCCCACAACGGGACTTCTGGCCCGGAATAACTTGCGGTTGGCCCGTAACCCAGGGGAAATCCAGAAACAGTCCTGGACTGCTTTGCAACCTAGCTTTTGGTGTCTGGAACCTTAGGCTGCCACAATTCGATCGGATTTCCCTCAGGGTCATGCACGCGGGCGAACCGGCCGTTGGGATAAGACTGCGGGTCAATCTTGACCTCGATTCCTGCGGCTTGTAGCTGGGCTGCCATTTTGTCGAGATCCCGGACTCGAAAGTTCAGCATCCAGACCTTCTGGGCATCCCCGAAATAGCCGCTCGTCTCCTTGAATGGAGCGAAAGCGGTGGGTCCGGCCTCTTGCTGCCAAGGGGATTCCTCGTAGCTCGTTGGTATGACCGAGACTCCCAGGTGTTGCTGGTACCAAAGCCCCAGCGCTTTCGGATCTTTGGCTCGGAAGAAGAATCCTCCGATTCCCGTCACTTTTTCCATTTCCGTTCCTCCAGCGATCCCATCGCGAACAGCAGCCCCCGCAGGGGGAGGAGAGACCTTTGGCTGCGTGGTTGTCTGCGCGGCTATGCCGAGTTGGTTCCGCCCCAAGATGAAGCTCGACCCGAAAGCAAATGACAGAGTTCGAAGCAGTTGGCGTCTTAGAAAAAGCATCCCATCCTCCTTCCGAGAAGAGGGCGAATCGGTCTACGATACCTGCGCAAACGGGGTTCTGGGAAGCGTAAAGATGAGGTTCTGGGCGAGTTGTCGGCTACTCGGAAACTATCCAGAAACGGCGTTGTGGGAAGTTTAGACGGATTGCCATCAACTGGACGTATAACGCGTTATCCGGAAACCGACCCACTACCCACCGCTCACTTGCCTTGACAGGTCCGCGCCAATATGAGATTTTCCCGCCGTCGCCGATCTCGAGCGACTGGCATCCATATGACGCGCCCGCTGGGCAACTCGATAGTATTCGCCTTTACGTTCCGCCCCTCCACTACCGGGGGAGGCGGTGCGGGCGAAGCGAGTGCGTGTGTGAGGCAGGCGATCTAGAAAGTCAGACGCACACAAGAGTTTCGATCCCCAGGCCGCGACCTCCCAGATGGAAGTCGCGGCTTTTTATTTCATGCGCGGAATCTGAAGCCGCAACAGCGAGGAGTTTTGGCTATGAGCGATTCCCCTTCCAGATCGCGGGTGGCTTTTCAGGGCGAGCGCGGGGCCTTCAGCGAGCAGGCCGCGGTCGCGCTGCTCGGCGCGAGCATCCAGGTGGTGCCACGGCCGACGTTTGAAGCGCTCTACGCTTCCATCGCCGATGGACTCGCCGATTACGCCCTGGCGCCCATCGAAAACAGTTTGGCCGGCTCGGTCCACCGGTCGTACGACCTCCTGCTGGAAAGCTCGCTGACCATCGTGGACGAAGCCATTCTGCCCATCCACCACCATCTCATCGGATGTCCGGGAGCGCGGCTGGAATCCATTCAGGTGGTTGAATCCCACCCCGTGGCCCTGGCGCAGTGCGAACGATTTTTCGGCGAGCATCCCCTGATCAAGAGGATGGCCAGCGACGACACCGCGGGCAGCGTGCGCCAGGTGATCGAGAGCGGAGACCTGTCGCGCGCGGCGATCGCCGGAAGACACGCCGCGGAGATCTATGGCGGCGCCATCCTGCTCGAGAATCTGGAAGACCACGCGGAAAACTACACGCGCTTCGTACTGCTGGCCGGTGAGCCTGAAATCCGCCAGAACGCCGACAAAATTTCCCTGGTCATGCGCCTGCCGCATCGTCCCGGCGCTCTTCTCCGCGCGCTCGAGCCGTTCGTGAAACGGGGGATCAACCTTCTCAAGATTGAGAGCCGCCCCATCACCGGCAGTCCGTGGCAGTATCGGTTTTATCTGGACCTCAAAGCCTCGACCGCCGAGGCCGCGACACGCGAGTCGATGGAGGAGTTGCGCGGTTGCGCCGCGGAGGTGCGCATTCTCGGTTGCTACCCTTCCGCACTCAGCCGCGGTCCTGCCCAGCACACCGACAAACCGACCAATTCCCATGGGGAGAAAAAGCCGTGATCATCAACATGCAGCAAGGTGCCAGCGAGGAACAAATCCAGCACGTGATGGAGCGCATCACGGAGTGCGGCTTCACCCCGCACGTCATCCGCGGCGCGGAACGCACGGTGATTGGAGCGGTGGGCAACAGTGACCGCCGCAGCGAATTGGAGGCTCTGCAGGCCGCGCCGGGCGTCGAGACCGTGGTGGCCATCGCCCACCCGTTCAAGCTGGTCAGCCGGCAGCTCCGGCCATCCGGGACGGTGGTGGAGGTGCGCGGCGTCAGAATCGGCGGTGGCGAGCCGGTGGTCATGGCCGGGCCATGCTCGGTGGAATCCCGCGAACAGATCCTGGAGACGGCGCGCGCCGTTCGCGCGGCAGGGGCGCACATGCTCCGCGGAGGGGCCTACAAACCGCGCACTTCGCCCTACGACTTCCAGGGACTCGGCCGGGAGGCGCTCGAGTTCCTGAAACAAGCGCGCGAGGAGACCGGCCTGCCGGTGGTGACCGAAGTGATGAGCACGGATGATATAGGTCTGGTCAGCGAATATGCCGACATGCTCCAGGTGGGCGCGCGCAATATGCAGAATTTTCCCCTGCTGCGCTGTCTGGCCAAAGCGCAACGGCCCATCCTGCTCAAGCGCGGCCCTTCGGCCACGATCAGGGAGTGGCTGCTGGCGGCGGAGTATTTGCTGGCCGGAGGGAATCCTCAGGTGGTGCTGTGCGAGCGCGGGATCAAAACGTTTGAGACGGAAACGCGCAACACCCTGGACCTGGCGGCAATCGCGCTGGCCAAGGAGCTGTCCCATTTGCCGGTGATCGCCGACCCGTCGCACGGCACGGGGAGGCGCAGCCTGATCCCGGCGATGAGCCGGGCGGCGCTGGCCGCGGGCGCTGACGGGCTGATGATCGAGGTGCATCCTTGCCCGGAGCGAGCACTGTCGGACGGGCCGCAGTCGCTGGACCTGGCAGGTTTTGCGGCCATGATGCGCACCCTCGGCGCGGGGCAAACGGCACATAAGCACGTCTTATAGGAAGGCAAGAAACAATAAGATTGACTAGAGACCCCCCGAAATGCTTTCCTGCTTGCTGAGCAAGACGCGTCACCTTGAGTGACGCGGACAAGGGCTCAAGTGATGAAGGCCGCTGTCCATCTGACCGTAGTCGTACTCATTAGCGGGTGCGGGCCACCCGTCTAAGCCAGGCTTAGGCGAGTCCGCCCCGCACCCAGAAACAAACGGTGCGGGGTTTTTGTTTGTAGACCAAAGCACGGAGCAGCAGGACTGATCCAGATTGCAGAGCCGAGGGTGATGACAACCAATATCAAGACTGGAGCCGAGATCATCTGGGAGAGCCTGCTGCGCCTGGGCGTCAGGACAGTGTTCGGGTATCCCGGCGGTGCCATCCTCCCGGCATACGACGCCATGACGCGCTACGACATCCATCACGTCCTGGTGCGGCACGAACAAGGCGCCACCCACATGGCCGATGGATACGCGCGCGCCGGCGGAGGCGTGGGAGTGGCCATCGCCACCTCGGGTCCGGGCGCAACCAACATGGTCACCGGGATTGCCACGGCGATGATGGATTCTTCGCCGATCGTCTGCATCACCGGGCAGGTGGGCAGCAAACTGATCGGCTCGGACGCCTTCCAGGAAACCGATATCACCGGCATCACGCTTCCGATCACCAAACACAACTACCTGGTCACGCGCGCGGAAGACATCTGCCGCGCCATCCGCGAAGCTTTCCACATCGCCGCTTCCGGCCGCCCCGGCCCGGTGCTGATTGACATTACCAAGGACGCCCAGCAGACCTCCTGCAAATTTGACTGGGACGCCGCCGCGCCTCAAATTCCCGCTCGCCGCCCCGACCTTGCGCCTGCCGCGGGCGATTACGCCCAGGCGCTGGAGTTGATTCACAGCGCGCGCCGCCCGCTGATCCTCGCCGGACATGGAGTGATTCTCTCCGGCGCCATGCAGGAAGTTCGCGCGTTCGCGGAAAAGGCGAACATCCCCATCGCCATGACCCTGCTGGGCATCGGCTGCTTCCCTGCTTCGCACCGGCTGAACCTGGGCATGATGGGCATGCACGGCGAGGCCTGGGTGAACAATGCCATCCAGGAATCCGATCTGCTCCTGGCATTCGGAATGCGCTTTGACGACCGCGTCACCGGCGACCTGAAGAAGTACGCGCAATCAGCGAAAAAAATCCACGTGGAGATCGATCCCGCGGAAATCAACAAGGTCGTCAAAGCGGACGTGGCCTTGATCGGAGACTTGCGCGGTGTGCTCCATAAGCTCATCCCGAAGATCGAGCCGGCAGAACATGGCGACTGGCTGGACTACATCCAGAAGTTGAAGGGCGAGGTCTCGGTCCGCGACATCCAGAACCTCCCGGATGATGGACATCTCTATGCCGCGCACGTCATCCACGACCTTTGGCGCGAGACGCACGGCAGCGCCGTGGTAGTCACCGACGTGGGCCAGCACCAGATGTGGGAGGCGCAGTATTACCATCACGAAGAGCCCCGTTCGCTGATCACCTCCGGCGGCCTGGGCACCATGGGTTTCGCGCTCCCCGCGGCCATCGGCGCCAAGTTTGCCCGGCCGGATGCGGAAGTGTGGGTGGTAGTCGGCGACGGCGGATTTCAGATGACCATGGCGGAGATGGCCACCATCGTCCAGGAAAAAATCGACATCAAGATCGCCATCATCAACAACGGCTATCTAGGCATGGTGCGGCAGTGGCAGGAGTTTTTCTACGATCGCCGCTACGCCTCGACTCCGCTGCTCAACCCCGATTTCGTAAAACTGGCCGAGGCCTTTGGCATCCGCGGAATGGCGGTGACCGAGCGCGGGCAGGTGATCCCCTCGGTCCGCGAGGCGCGCGCGCACTCCGGCCCGGTGCTGATAAATTTCCAAGTCGAGCAGGAAGACTCAGTCTACCCCATGGTGCCCGCCGGCGGCGCATTGCACGCCATGATCCGCCGGCCGAGCGTGCTGGTGGAGACTGCTGCGGACGCCTGAGACGAATATGCTGAATACCATCGTAGTGCATGTCGAAAACAAGCCCGGTGTCCTGAACCGCGTGGCTTCGCTGTGCCGGCGCCGCGCGTTCAACATCGAGTCGCTCTCGGTGGGTCATACCGAGCGGCCGGAAGTCTCGCGCATGACCATCGTCGTCGAGCTCCCCGAGGGCATCGCGGCGCGCCTGGTGGCTAATCTCTACAAGCTGGTCAACGTGCTGGAGGTAGCGGACATCACCTCGGCAGCGGCGGTCTCGCGCAGCCTGGCGATGATCAAGGTGAACGCGCCGCCAGACTCGCGTCCCTACCTGCTGCAACTGGTGCAGGTGTTCCGAGCGCGGGTGGTGGACTTGACCTCTGAGTCGCTGATCGTGGAAGCCACCGGAAACGAAGAGAAGATTGACGGGCTGGTGGAGGTGCTGCGTCCGTTCGGCATCCTGGAGATGGCGCGCACCGGGTGCGTGGCCATGCTGCGAGGCCGGCCGCGCGCGGCGGCAGGGGCGCCTGCGCTGGACAGCGAGACAGCGGGAGAAGAGGAAATATCCTATTCCGTCTGAGCAAGCCTGATTTTGAAGCGAAATCGAAGGAGCAAGTGATGGCCAAGATCTACCACGAAGATGCGGCAGACCTCTCACTGATTCAGGCAAAGAATGTAGCCATCATCGGCTATGGCTCCCAGGGTCACGCGCATGCGTTGAACCTGAAAGACAGCGGCGTCCGCGTTCGCGTGGGACTAGCCAGCGGCAGCCGCTCGCGCGAGAAAGCTGAAGCCGCCGGACTTGTGGTGCAATCCGTGGCGGAAGTCTCCGCCTGGGCGGACGTCATCATGGTGCTGGTGCCGGACACCAGCCAGCCGGCCGTATACAAGCGGGATATAGAGCCCAGCCTTGGCCGCGGAAAAATGTTGATGTTCGCGCACGGTTTCAACATCCGCTACGGGACGATTCAACTGCCCGCTGGCGTGGATGTCACCATGGTGGCCCCCAAAGCCCCGGGACACCGCGTGCGCGAAATTTTCCTGGAAGGTGGAGGAACCCCTTCCCTGCTGGCGGTCCACCAGGATGCCAGCGGATGCGCAAAGGCCCTGGCGCTTTCTTACGCCAAGGCATTGGGAGCAACGCGCGCCGGAGTGCTGGAGACCACCTTTGCCGAGGAAACAGAAACCGATCTCTTCGGAGAGCAAGCGGTGCTGTGCGGCGGCGTGAGCGAGCTGGTCAAAGCGGGCTTTTACACTCTCGTTGAGGCCGGCTACCAGCCGGAGATCGCCTACTTCGAGTGCATGCACGAGCTAAAGCTGATTGTGGACCTGATGTATCGCGGCGGCTTGAACTACATGCGCTACTCGGTCAGCGATACCGCCGAGCACGGTGATTACACCGGCGGCCCGCGCATCATCACCCAAGAAACGCGGGCCACCATGCGCAAGATGCTGGCCGAGATCCAGGACGGGACCTATGCGCGAAACTGGATCGGCGAGAATCAGGCCGGGCGTCCCTGGTTCAACGCCACCCGCCGGGCGGAACGCGAGCAGCAGATTGAAGAGGTGGGCGCCAAACTGCGGGGGATGATGGCATTTCTCAAGCCGGTCACCATCTCCAACGAAGATGCCGCTCCTTCTGCCGCGGACACTGCCGAATCCGAATCGCAAGCCGCCGTTGCCAGGCGGTAGCGCGTGTCTTCTGATAACAACAGCCCAGCTCGCGCGTGCGTGAAGCTGCGGTGAACTCCAACGCCAGAAGCAAGGCGGTGACCGAGGGATTCGAGCGCACGCCGAACCGTGCCATGCTGCGCGCGGTGGGTTTCGGCGATGGGGACTTCGACAAACCGATCATCGGAGTCGCTAACAGCTACAGCACCATAACTCCCTGCAACCTCGGCCTCGATGTATTGGCGCAGCGCGCCATTGCCGCCCTGCGCGATGCCGGGACCATGCCGCAGGTTTTCGGCACCATCACTGTCAGCGACGGCATTTCCATGGGCACCGAGGGCATGAAGTATTCCCTGGTGTCGCGCGAAGTGATCGCCGACTCCATTGAAACGGTGTGCCAGGCGCAAAGCTTTGACGGCGTGCTGGCCATCGGCGGCTGCGACAAGAACATGCCGGGCGCAATGATCGCCATGGCCCGCATGAACATCCCGGCGATTTTCGTCTACGGCGGCACGATCAAACCCGGGCACTACAACGGGCAGGATCTCACCGTGGTCAGCGCGTTCGAGGCCGTTGGCCAGCACAGCGCCAGCCGCATCAGTGCCGTCGAGCTGCTCGAAGTCGAACGCCACGCCTGCCCCGGCGCAGGCGCCTGTGGCGGCATGTTCACCGCCAACACCATGTCTTCCGCAATTGAAGCGATGGGTATGAGCCTGCCCTACTCCTCCACCATGGCCGCGGAGGACGCGGAAAAGCTGGAAAGCACCGCTCGCTCCGCGGAAACTCTGGCCGCGGCCGTTCGCAAGCAGATTCTTCCCCGGCAGATACTCACGCGCGATGCGTTTGAGAACGCGATTGCCGTGGTTATGGCCATCGGCGGCTCGAGCAACGCGGTCCTGCATCTTCTGGCCATCGCCCATGCCGCCGGAGTGAGCCTGGCGCTGGACGATTTTGAATCGCTGCGCGCGCGCGTCCCGGTGCTTTGCGATTTGAAGCCCTCGGGGAAATATGTGGCCACCGACCTGCACCGAGCCGGAGGCATCCCGCAGGTGATGAAAATCCTGCTGGAGAACGGCCGGTTGCACGGCGGTGCGCTCACCATTACCGGGCAGACCGTGGCCGAGGCGCTGATTGGTGTACCCCCGGCACCTCGCAGCGACCAGCAGGTGATCCGTCCCTGGAATGCCCCGCTCTACGCGCAGGGACATCTTTCCATCCTGAAAGGCAATCTGGCCACGGAAGGCGCGGTGGCAAAAATCACCGGAGTGAAGCATGCGAAGATCACCGGACCTGCGCGCGTTTTTGATTCTGAAGAGGCGTGTCTGGCCGCCATCTTGTCGCGGCGCATCCAGCCCGGCGATGTGATCGTGATTCGCTATGAAGGTCCCAAGGGCGGCCCCGGGATGCGCGAAATGTTGGCGCCTACATCTGCACTGATCGGCGCAGGGCTGGGAGATTCAGTAGGCCTGATCACCGATGGGCGCTTTTCCGGCGGCACGTACGGCATGGTCGTCGGGCACGTGGCGCCGGAGGCCGCTGTTGGCGGCACGATCGCCCTGGTTCACGAAAACGATTCGATCACCATTGATGCCGAAGCCCGACGTTTGCAACTCAATATTTCTGAGGATGAGTTGCAGCGCCGCCGCGCCGGCTGGACTCCGCCGCGCCGCTCGACGTCAGGAGTTCTGGCGAAATATGCGCGGCTGGTCTCCAGCAGCAGTCTGGGCGCGGTGACGGAGTAAGGACGGCCTCGCAAGAGATTACAGATGCTGGCCCCGCAAAGCGGGGCCAGCGCTACATTAGTCAGTCCTGCCGCGGGACATCGTTGCTTGACCGTGAGATGATCCGCATTCTTCCCGGGAGGACGAAATATGATTGTCGCGCTTCTGTTCCTTCTCCTCGCTGCAGGCGTTTCCGGCGCTTCCGCGACGACGGTGGATCCCGCGCCCGATCGCGCCGAGCCGGGGTCGATCGAGGCGATCGCGCAGTTCACCACCGAGCCGCAGTTCCTGAGCCCCTGGGTGGCCTACGTGCCGGCTTCGGACACGGTGCCCTCGCCCACGAAGTACCTCGGCCACCTGGTGGGCGCGCCGGGTGAGCTGACTCACTCGGCAAAGATTCAGGGCTACGTGCGCACACTGGCCGCGGCCTCGCCCCGCGTGCGCGTGGAGACGATCGGCAAAACGGAGGAAGGACGCGACATCGTGCTGGTGGTGATTGCGGACGAAGCCGGCATTCGCGACCTCGAGCGCCTGAAGGCCGCGACCGCAGCCCTGGCAGACCCGCGGCGCACCACTCCACAAGACGCCGAACGCATCATCGCCACCGCGCGTCCCGTCTACTACTTCAACTGCAACCTCCACGCGGACGAAACCGGCAGCGGAGAGATGTGCATGGAGCTGGCCTACCGGCTGGCGGTCTCCGAGCAGCCCATGATCCAGGCCATCCGGCAGAACGTGCTGGTGCTCATCAACCCGGTGGCCGAACCCGACGGCCGCGACAAAGTGGCAGACTGGTTCTACCGCTACTTGAAGGGCAAAACCGACTACGACACGCTCCCCCGCCAGAGCCCGCCCTACTGGAATCGCTACGTCTACGTGGATATCAACCGCGACGCGCACCAGAAGGCGTTCGGCGTCACGCGCGCCGTGCACAAAATGTTCTACGACTACCACCCCACGGTGGTGCACGACCTCCACGAAGGCGCTCCCTACATGATTACCTGGAACGGCACCGGCCCCTACAACCCGAACATGGATCCCATCGTCTTCTCCGCGTGGCTGGAGATGAGCTTCCACGAAATGACCGCGATGATGGGGATGGGAATGCCCGGCGTGTGGACATGGAAATTCGGCGATGGGTTTGGCCACCACTACCTGGACTCGGTGGCCATGAACCACAACGCCATCGGGCGTGGCTACGAAACATTTGGCAACGCCACGCCGGAGACGGTCATGCGCACGACAGACGCGGATGACACGAGCGCCGAATGGTATCGCCCGTGGCCGCCGAAGCGGACCTTCCGCTGGTCCATGCGCGATAACACCAACTACCAGGAGACGGGTTGTCTTTCGATCCTGGACTGGTCGGCGAAGCACGCGAAAGAGATGCTCCGGGACTTCTATCGCATGGGCTACAACTCCTGGCGGAAAGGAATTGATGAGAAACCGTATGCGTTCATCATCCCCGAAGACCAGCCCGACCGGTTGCGCGTGGCGCAGATGGTCAACCGGCTTCGCGACCAGCACATCGAGGTGGGTCGCCTGGCCGCCGACGTCACCTTGAACGAGGGCAAATTTGCGCGCGGCAACTACGTCGTAAAGCTCGACCAGCCGTATCGCAACTATGCCGTGGACCTTCTCGAGCCACAGCGTTTCCCCGCCGAGGCCGAGAACCTGCCCTACGACGATGTGTCGTGGGCGTTTCCCGTCGGCTTCGGCGTGAACGCGGTCCGCATCGAGGACGAGCGCGTGAAAACAGTGCCGAGTGAACTCCTCAGCTCGGACGCGGCGCCGAATGGAAAGGTACAGGGCGAGGGGCCCGTGTTTCTCATGGGCGATAGCGGACAGGAGGCTCTGCTCGCCGCGCGCTTTCGCCTGGCGCGGTTCAAGGTAGAGATCGCGGAGAAATATTTCGCGGCGGGAGGAGTGAACTACCCGCAGGGTTCTTGGGTCATCTCTGTACAAAATGGCCCCGCGCGAGAGAAGCTGCGCGACACGCTGGCCGGGGTGAGCCGCGAACTGGCGCTCGACTTTGAATCCGCGCCGGCCGTGCCCGACGTGCCGCGGCACGAGGCCGTAGTCCCGCGACTAGGGGTCTGGGTGCCCTGGGCGGATACGGACATGATGGGCTGGGTGCGCTTGATCCTCGACCGCGAGCAGGTGCCCTACACCTACCTGCGCGATGAAGACGTGCGCGCGGGCGGGCTTAGAGACAAAGTTGACGTCATCATTTACGGGCCGTTTTCGCGGCTCGGTCTCTCCGGGCAGATACACGGAATCGCTGCCACCAATGGGCCGATTCCCTTCACGCGCACGGCCGAATTCCCCAGTCTCGGGGCGCCGGTCGCGTCGGACGACATCACCGGCGGGCCAGGATATGTCGGCCTCGAGTCCATTCGCCGATTTGTGGAGGAGGGCGGCGTCCTGCTCACACTCGGTGTGGGCTCGACGTTGGCGCTTGAAGGCGGCCTGGTGCGCAATGTCCAGCGCGCCCGATCGACGACTGTCTTCACACCGGGCTCCGAGCTGCGCGCGACCTTTGCCCGGCCTGATCACCCCATCGCCTACGGCTACGCATCCGAGACTTCGGTCTTCCGCACGAACACGCCGGTCTACGACGTGCCGCGGCGCTGGCTGACCATGGCCTACTGCACGTCCTGCCTGGACGGGCCCGTGGACGCGCGGCCGGTGGTCCTGAGCTGGGGCGGCTCGGGACCGATGGTCGTGAGCGGCGGCATGCGCGGCGAGGCCGGTCTTGCGGGACGCCCCGCGATCCTGGACGTGCCCACAGGCCGCGGCCACATCGTGACCTACAACTTCAACGCTATCCACCGGGACATGAACCGGTCGGATCACCGGCTGGTCTGGAACGCGATTCTGAATTGGAACGCGTTGGGAGCTTCAACTCCAAAACAATAATCGTCGCGCCGGATAGTCGACCGAGAATCGCTATGCGGCGCCCAGCCACTTCACCGGCAAATGCGCGGCGAGAGCGTTGGCCAGGCGTTCATCCGCTGTGATCAATTGCCCCTTGGATTGCACCGCCAGCGCGACGTACAAACTGTCGTAAACAGTTCGGTCAAACGCGGTGGCAATGCCGAACGCCAGATCGAGGAGGCCAAGCGACGACACGGTGGGCAGGTTGCGCTCCTGCAGAGACGCCAGGGCCGCTTCCGCCGCCGCTTTGGCACACCGCCCCTGGCGTACCGCCTTCCACAGAAGATTTGCCAGTTCGGCCCAGAACAGGTCGGGCACCACGAAGCGAATCTCTCCCTTCACGTAGCGGCGCAACAGTTGAAGGGCCTCCTCCGTGAGCGTCTCGCCCTTGGCCGGAAGACACCACTTCGCGGCCACGCTGGCGTCCACAACGATGAGGCTCACCGCGCCCTGTCCTGCCGCTGCATTTCTTCCGCCACCGGGAAAGGACCGCGGGAGTGCGGCTTCTTGGCACGCATGCGCTCCAGGCGGAGGAGGAATGCCCGCCGGGCCTTCAGTTCCTTTTCCGTGGGGATGGACTCTTCAAGGAGAGCGACTACTTCTGCGGCAATGGAACGGCGGCGCCCTCGCGCCCGCCCGCGCAGCGCCTCGTACAAATCCTCCGGGACGCCTTCCACGTATAGGGTAGCCATTGGTATCTCCTAGGAGAAGCATAGACCAGAAAACCTGTGGCTGGCAACCTCAATTTCAACGCGATTCACCGCGACATGAACCGGTCGGACCACCGGCTGGTCTGGAACGCGATTCTGAATTGGAACAGATTGCCGGCACGGTGAGCAGATTGCTTCGCATCTCGCGGGCGGATTGCGGGGCGAAGGGGTGTACAACGAGATTGCGGTTAGGGGAGAGCAAGAACCAAAGATGCTCGGCTAAAGCCGAGCGCTACATGCCAGCGAACAAAGACAGGGGACGGATCAGTTGACTGCTACGCCCGATACCTTTTGGTCTTTCCCGGCGCGTTTATTCACGTAAAGGGCGGCGTCGGCGCGTTTCAGCAGATCCTCGGCGGATTCGCCAGGGATGTAATTCGTCCACCCCGCGGAGAAGGCGATGGGAATCTCCTGGCCGCTGAGGACAATTTTCATTCCACTCACACGACCGAGGACATGCCGCACTTCTTCGGGCTTGCACTCCGGCAGCAGCAACAGAAACTCGTCCCCACCCAGACGGATGGCTAGATCGGAACCGCGAATGGCCTTGTTGATGCGTCCAGCGAAGGATCTGATCAGTTCATCGCCGGCAGGATGGCCAAACTTGTCATTCACATCTTTCAGTTTGTTCAGGTCGAGCATGAGTACAGTCAGCGGCCCGCCATGCCGCTGCGACCGGGAAATCTCTTCGGCGAGGCGCTGCTCTCCGGACCGCCGGTTATACAGCCCGGTGAGCTGGTCGAGCACGGCCAGCTTGTACACCTCCTCGGTGCGGGCCTCCATTTTGTCCATGGCGCACATCTGCCCGGTGAGCTCGTTCTGAATCCTTTGAATCTGCAATTGCTGGTAAATGGTATAGACGTTGAACAGCAATACCAGACCGATGATGCCGCGCACAGCCTGGCTCAGGTTAAACGAATACGCGTCTTCTGATCCGGTCAATAACTCGGGAAACGCGAATGAAGCTATCCCCAGTGTCAAAAGGATGATTACCATCACGGCGGTCGACCAAAGCCACATCTGGCGCCGTCCAACGCGTCGCATGCCGGCCTGAATTTGCTGCGCGCGCTCAGCACGCAGATCAGCAGAAGTCTGGGACTCTGGTTGATTCATAGAGCCTCCAAATAGCCTCTATTGGAATCCGATAATTGCTCCTGAGCAACAGGATTCGTCCTGATCGTTTCCACGGCTTCAAAGTAGGGTAGGAAACGCCTTGGGACACGGGCTGTGCTACTCGTTTCTCGCCCTGGCCGCGACCACGGGTAGCAGGCCTTGCTAAGAGATGTGGGCTTCGGACGGCATGCCGTCGTACGCTCGATTTGGGTTAGGATGGCGGAGAGGGTGGGACCTCCTGCGTCCTGCGGACTTCGGAGGTTAAAATTCGTTCTCTCAGCGTCGCCATCCCCGATCCTGTTTTCAAATACTGATCCAGATCCTGCGCCGTGGATTCCTCCCTTACCGCAACATAGGCTTCCAACTCCAGTGGGCGGCGATTCCTGGTCGATTGGGACTGGCAGCTACAAAATCGTTCACAGTCGAGGATTCCTTCGAGCGAACCAACCCGCTCGTAAACTGCGAAAGCCAAGCGAGAAAGAAACCGGGCGTGGTCGTGGCGGCCGTATTGATTTTTGGCGAAGGACAGGGAGGGATTCTCGGCGTGATGGTTCCCCGCGAAGTCATACCAAGAACTTATCTATGTCAGAAGCCAGCGACGGAAGAGGTCGCGCGCCCTGGCGCCTTCCACCTGCCGTCGTACGGCATCGAGCACGGAGAGGTGCGCTCGCTCGCCCGTCCCGTAAAAGGCCAGCCAGTAAGGTATATGGAAATCAAGAGGTACGAGCTCGAGGCGGATCTCGAGACGCCGCAGGCGGAAAAATCCACGCTGGTACACCCACCGGCGCACGCTCTCGATGAGCAATTCCCGAGTGCGCTCCTCCTCCAGAGTTCGCGGCAGGCGGTTTCTTGTTTCGAGCGAAACCAGCGAAGGCCCGACGGGAACTCCCTCGAATCGGTATGGATCCAGCGTGCCCTGGACGGCATCCAGCGCCATGTACTGGGTCCCGAACCGCGGGACACCCTCAGCCTCGACGCGATAGAGCCGATAGGGTACGTAGGCATCAGCAATGCGGCGCAACGGGCCGCGGAGCGCGCTTCTCAGCAGACCCGGCAAACCAGCGGGGCGCAGTTTTGCAAGCGCTTCTTCGCGAGACACTGCCGGGCGAAGCGTCTGGATGATCTCCACTCTGGCAGGCGCGATCATCGAAAATAAATCCACAGACCGACGACCGTGGCAATGAGCAGCGCGCTGAAAGCGATATTCATGTTCCGCTCGAACGCCGTCTCTCTCGCAAGATGCACTCTGTGGCCCACCGGGGCGATGCCGTCGAGCTTCAGGTCCACGGTGGCGAACGTCAGCCCGGCAAGTTTCTCGGGCGTTGGCGCGGGCGTCATCAGGCTCACGGCAATCAAAACCACAGTGCATGCGACGAACATCAGAATGGCGTAATGCAGGAAATTGATGTCCAGCAGCCAGCGGATAGCGGCGACCTGGAAATGGCCGCTCTTGTCCAGCACTTCAAGGACGAAGCGCAGCGCCCCCAGAACGAATCCCGAGAGCAGTGAAGAGATCGCGCCCGTGCCATTCATCCGCGGCCAGAGGATGCCGAAGATGAAGCAAACGGCGATGGGCGGGCTGATGTATGCCTGCACGCTCTGCAGATAGATGAAAAGCTGAGCGCTGATCAATTTGACAAACGGCACCCAGAGCAGCCCGAGGACCACGAGAATGCCCGTGGCCGCGCGGCCAAAGGTGACCAGTTGCAGCTCGGTCGAGGCGGGCCGGATCTTTTTGTAAAAGTCGAGCGTCACCAGAGTCGACGCGGAGTTAAACACCGAGCTCATCGCGCCCATCAGCGCGGCCATCAGCGCGGCGATCATCAGCCCCACCAGCCCGTGCGGCAGAAGATTGATGATCAGCGAGGGATAAGCAATGTCGCCGTTGGTGATCGTGCCGTCGGCCCCGCGGGTGAAAAGCTGGGGATAGAGGGCAGCGGCGATCAAGCCGGGCAGCACCAGGATGAAGACCGGAAGGATTTTCAAGAAACCGGCGAAGATCGTTGCGGCCTTGGCGTGTCCTTCATCTTTCGCAGAGAGGACGCGTTGGACGATGACCTGGTCGGTGCACCAATACCAGATGCCGAGAATGGGAGCGCCCAAAAAGATCCCGGTCCAGGGAAACTCGGCATCGTGCATCGGCTTGATCATGTGGAAATAGTTTGCCGGGAGCGCGGCTCGCAAGCCTGCGAAGCCGCCGACTTCGCGCATGCCAATCACCGTGAGGATGACGGCACCAGCGATCAGGATGAGCGTCTGCACCAAGTCAGTGTAAATGACCGCCGCCAGGCCGCCGGCAATGGTGTAGACGCCCGTGGCGACGACCAGCAGGATGGCTGCGGTCAACGGATTCCAGCCCACCACGCGCTCGAGAACCACCGCCGCGGCGTACAGATGGACGGAAATTTTTGTGAAGATGTACGCGAGGATGGAAATCGAAGCCAGATAGACCGCGCAGGAGCGGTTAAACCGCCGCTCTAGAAACTCCGGCATAGTGAAAACGTTGCTCCGCAGGTAAAAAGGGACGAAGACCCAGCCAAGCACCAGCAGGATTAAACACGCCAGCCACTCGAAGTGGCCGACAGCCAGCCCGGAGGTGGCGCCCGATCCGGCCAGTCCGATGAAGTGCTCGGTCGAAATGTTGGAAACAAAGAGCGAAGCTCCAATCGCGAACCAGCCTACATTCCGGCCGGCCAGGAAGTAGTCCTCCGAGGTGCGCTCCTTGCGGGCAAAGTACAAACCAATCGAGAAAACAACCAGAAAGTAGACGGCGATGACCGCCAGATCGCGCGTTTCGAGCGCGCGGTGCGTAACGGCTGAAGAGGCAATCAAGTACATCGCAGTCTCCTGTCAATATCCGAGCGGTGAACGCGGCTCGATTTTTCCGCTACGTAGGGGCGTCCTTGGCATGCAAAATCAGCACCTGATGAACGCCACGACGAAGGGAACCTTACCACTCCTACGTGTTCTTTTCACGAGGAAAGAAACCCTGGCTACTGTGGTAAATCGATTTTGTTCATGAGAGGGGCCGGGAAATCATCTCTTCACGCTTTCCCCGGCTCACTTTCTTGGCGATAATGAATAATGGCGTGTTCATCCGCGAGGGAATAGTGCGAGAAGATGCTCTGTTGAGGGAGTTGAGCCCCGAAACTCGCCGGCGCGCGGGCATCACCCGGCGAGAATGGCTGGGGCGCGCCGCCGGCTTGATCTGCCTCTCCCCTCTGGCTGCCCTGAATGGAACAGGAGCAATGCGCGCCCTGCTCGGGCAGGCTCCGGTCCCGCAGGCGCAGCCGGCGTTCAAATTCTCTGTCGAGGAAGAGGCGTTTCTGGACGAAGTGGAGAAGGCCTGCTCGCTCTTCTTCTGGGAACAGGCCAACCCGTATACAGGCCTGGTGAAGGACCGCAGCCAGGCGAATGGCCCTGACGCAAGGGACACAGCCAGCATCGCCTCTACGGGTTTCGGTCTTACGGCTCTTTGCATCGCAGATCAACGCGGCTACCTTCCGGCCGCGAAGGCGCGCTCACGTGTCCGCGACACTCTTCGTTTTCTATGGAAAGGGATGAAGCATGAACACGGCTTCTACTACCACTGGGTGAATATGCACAACGGGGAGCGCGTCTCGGAGTCGGAAGTTTCCTCGATTGACACGGCACTCCTGCTGTGCGGCGTGCTCACCTGCCGCCAGCATTTCGAAGACCAGGAAATCCGCAGCCTCGCCGCCCAGATTTACGAACGCGTGGATTGGCCGTGGATGCTCAATGGCGGCAAGACGCTCTCGCACGGCTGGAAACCGGAGAGCGGCTTTCTCAAATCGCGCTGGGACACCTACAACGAACTGATGATGATCTACCTGCTCGGCCTCGGCTCGCCCACACATCCGCTCCCGCCCGAAACATGGGACGCCTGGACTCGCCCGCTCTTCGAATATGAAGGGATTCGCTTCATCGGCGCGAACGCGCCGCTGTTCGTTCATCATTACTCGCAAGGCTGGTTTGACTTTCGCGGCAAGCGTGACCGCCACGCCGACTACTTCGAAAATTCCGTGCGTGCCACGCGCGTACACCGCCTGTTCTGCCTCAGTTTGCAGAAACAGTTTCCTCACTTCGGCGAGGATCTGTGGGGGATCACCGCCTCGGACTCAGCCCACGGGTACGTCGCCTGGGGCGGCCCGCCACCCATGGGCCCCCTCGATGGGACGCTGGTGCCCTCGGCGGCAGGAGGCTCGCTGCCATTTCTCCCCAGGGAATCTGTCCATACCCTGCGCGTCATGAAGGAGCGCTTCGGCAAACGCGCCTGGAAGCGTTACGGCTTTGTGGACGCGTTCAATCCGCAGACCGGCTGGTATGACTCGGACGTGATCGGAATCGACCTGGGCATCACTCTGCTGATGGCCGAGAACGCGCGCAGCCAGTTCGTGTGGAAGACCTTTATGAAGAATGAAGAAGCTCGGCGGGGAATGGATCGCGCCGGGTTTCAGCTCGAACCGCCGGCGCAGCGGGAATCCCGGAAGAAATCATGAAACTCACTCGCCGGGAGCTGCTTCAGGGCCTCGGCCGGGCCGCGGCGGCGGCTCCTCTTCTCGGCTTGCCGCTTTCGCAGATTTCATGCGGAGGGGGCTCTCCGGGAGGTCAGCTTGTATCCGGCGGCATACCGGGCGATGGGTTCCCCGGCACCGATGACCAGCTCCTGGATGAAATCGAGCGCTCCGCCTTCCAGTTTTTCTGGGAACAGACCGATCCGAATACCGGGCAAATCAAGGACCGCGCGCTCGCCGCCGGGAACGATACACGCACCATTTCCAGCATTGCGGCCTCGGGTTTCGGTCTCACCGCGCTGGCGATCGCGGACCAGCGCGGCTACGGCACAGGCATGGACATCCCCGGCCGCGTCCGCGCGACGCTCGGATTTCTCGCCAATACGATGCTCAACGTCAACGGTTTCTTCTATCACTTCGTGGACATGAGCACCGGCGCACGGGCGTTTAACTCCGAGGTCTCTTCGATTGATACCGCCATCCTGCTCTGCGGCGTGCTCACCTGCCGGCAGCACTTTTCCGATCCCCAGATTGTGAGTCTGGCGACGCAGCTTTACCAGCGCATAGACTGGACCTGGATGCTGAACGGTGGAACGACGCTATCGCAGGGCTGGACGCCCGAGAACGGCTTTCTTCCCACACGCTGGGACACCTACAGCGAGCTGATGATGCTCTATCTGCTGGCCATCGGCTCGCCGACACGTCCCATTCCGGCGTCGAGCTGGCAGGCATGGTCGCGGCCGGTGCTCACCTATCAAGGTCTCACCTACATCACTCCAGCGGCTCCCTTGTTTGTTCATCAATACTCGCATGCATGGTTTGATTTCCGCTCCAAGCGCGACGCCTTTACCGATTATTTTCAGAATTCGGTGACGGCCACACAGGCCCACCGGCTCTTTTGCGATTCACTTGCACCGCAATTCTCCGACTACAGCGACGACCTTTGGGGCATCACCGCCTCGGATTCGGTGAAAGGTTACGCGGTGTGGGGCGGCCCGCCGGCACTCGGTCCGATTGACGGGACGGTGGTGCCGTGCGCTACGGGCGGCTCACTGCCGTTCCTCTTTCCGCAGTGCATCCACGTCCTGCGCTGGATTCGCGGGAATTTTCCGCTGGCGTGGGGACGCTACGGCTTCGTGGATGCGTTCAATCCCCGGACGGGCTGGTACAACGCCGATGTCCTCGGCATTGACCTGGGCATCATGGCGCTGATGGCGGAAAATTTCCGCACCGGCTTTGTGTGGAAAACATTCATGCAGAATCCCGAGGCGATCAGCGCCATGTCCCTCGCCGGCTTCCAGTAGGCCTAACGAATCTCGATCACTAAGTGTGACTGCGGCGGCACCGTGAGGGTGATCCCAGCGTTCTTCAGGAGATTTTCTTGCGGCGGCGAGCGAGCGAGCTATCTGATTTCGATGACGGCGAGGCCGCTGGGTGGAATCACCACAGAAAGCTCTCCGCCCTTGAGCGGGAGGACTTCCGCGGGAGCGGGCGCGGCCGCGCGGAGTAGCTCCTTAAGCTGCGCCGCGGTGGGATAGGGGGGACGGCCCATTTTCTCGTAGGCGGGCAGCACGTCGCCGTGCTCCTGATCCACGCGCCAGATGCGGGCACGGCGGACGCTGGACAGGCCGAGGAAGTGAAGCTTGAAACTGCGTGGCGGTCCGGACTCGCCGGGCGGCACCAGGTTCCACAGCGCGATCACCACGGCGCCGTCGGCCCGCCGCGTGACCAGCGCAGAGTCTGACGAAACCGGCAGCCGCTGCTCACCGAGCATGTGGAGAAGCCGGAAAGCGTGGAACGAGGGCTTGGGCAAACCGCCCACGGCCATCAATCCAAATCCCCCGTAGAACGGCTGCTTCACCACTCCCTGCTCTTCAAACACGTCCGAAAACGTCCAGTAACCCCACGCCTCGCCCAGACCATCGCACTGCCGGATGGTGTCGGCGAGCCACGGACCCATGTAGAGAGCGTCGGTGACGTCCGGCTCGTTCATGTAGCTGGCGTTGTATTCGCTCCAGATAATGGGCAGGTCAGGGCGGACGGAGGCTTTGACCTGATCGTACACTTTGCGGGCGGCACGGCAGACCATCTGGTTGCGCGGAATCACCTCATCCGTGCCAAACACATCAATGGACCGATCGTTGCCGTAGACATGCGTGGAAACAAAATCCACCGGGACGTTTTTCTCGGCGGTATGGCGGATAAAGCGGTCCACCCAGGCGGCCTGCGCGGTGGCCGGCCCGCCAACGCGCAGGCTCGGGCTGACGCGCTTCAGCGCGCGCGCTGCGCGGTCGTAGAGTTCGTAGTAGGTCGCCTCCTTCGGTTCTCCCGACCAGAAATCGATGTTCGGCTCGTTCCAAACTTCGAAATACCATTGCGCGACTTCGTCTTCCCCATAACGAGCGACAAGATGCCGCGCGAACTGCTCGATGAGCCGCTCCCACTTGTCCCAATTCCCAGGCGGAGAGACGTTCTGTTTGTACCAGAAGGGATGAATGGCACCGGGATTGGAAGCCAGTTTGCGCGGCATGAAGCTCAACTCGACAAAGGGACGGACGTGATTTTGGAGCAAACCGTCGTAAATCTGGTCCACATAAGAAAAATTGTAGATGGGGTTCCCGGCGGCATCCTCGTCGTAGACACCTACTTCGTCGTGAAAGATGGCGTGAAAGCGCACGTAGTTGAAGCCGGTGACGCGCTTCACCTCGCGGAGATCGTGCCGATAGCTTTCGCGCAACGTCAGAATCGCGCGCCCGGAGCCAAAAATGCGTTCCCAGAAATGCGGAAAGGCATGCGTGGGTGTTTTCAGGTCGATCTGAATAGATGTGCTTTTTTCTGCGGACTGCCCGCGGGCCGGTACGCCCCACAGCGCAAGTGCGAGGAGCAAAAGCGATGACGCTGTCGAGCGAGCGCGGGGTCGTTTTGTAGCCTCGAGCATGACGCCGGATTCTCCACACACAGGGCAGGCTCGGGCGGGGGAAACCGCGATTCCCCCGCCCCGGGGCCTGCCCAGAATACCTGCATTCTCGCTCAGAATCGGAAGCGGAGCTGGAAATCAATCACCCGGCCGGCCGTTCCACCCGGGGAACGCCCGAAGGAAAACGTGTTGTCGGGGTTGACGTTGCCGAACGGGTATGTGAAAGGAAGGAGGTTCAAGAGATTAAAGGCATTGTAGAAATCCGCCCGGAACTGCAGGTCGGAGTCCTCGCCGACGAACGGCATGCGAGGAAGCCCGAAACGCTTGGCAAAACTCAGGTCCACGACACGGTAGCCCGGGCCGCGGAAAGTGTTGCGGCCGATGCCTGGCACGCCGCGATTCGCGACCGTCAAGCAACTGTTCACATTACTGCAATCGGTCAAAAACCCGAAGTTGGGGTCTGGCAGGTTAGCCGGCCGGGTCGTCGTGGTCGGGCAGACGCCGTTGATGAAATCGTGCGTGGACGGGCTCGAGATGCAGCCGCCGTTATAGGTAGGCACGCGGTCCGGACGGAAACCATCTCCGTTCGGGTCATTGTTCTCCGGGCCGAAAATGATAGGCGTCCAGGGGAAGCCGCTGTGCGCCCGGAGGATGCCGGTGATGGACCATCCGCCAAACGCTTTCCCCACGAAGTCCTTCCGCCCGCGGAGGATGGGAAGTTCCCAGATGGCTGAAAGGTTGAAGTTGTGCTTGGCATCGAAGTCGGAGAGCCCGCGGTCCAGACGCTGGTTCAGCGGATCAGTTTGTTGCGGGCCGATCTCGAACGATGCGGTATCAATTGTTTTGCTCCAAGCGTAGTTGGCCAACACCTCAAAGCCGTAGGCGAAACGGTGCTGGTAAGTCACGATCAGAGCGTTGTAATTGGCGTTGCCGTCGGAGAACGGGAAGAAGATACGCTGGAAGCTGGGGTTGCCGGTCAGGTGCGCCGCAGCGCAGGTCGGATTGGCCGGTCCGCAGGGCAGGCCATTGCTCCCACTGTTCTGCTTGAAGTCCTTGGTGTTGTCGAACGTGTCTCCCGGGTTCAGTCGGTTCAAATCCACCACGCGGATGAGTCGATGGCTGCTGCTTGCCCGATAACCGACGGAGAGGAATTCATGCTTGGCGAAGGCCCACTCAAAGCCGAGCGAGTAGTTGAATATGTAGGCGTTGCGCAGTCCGGGGAGCGAGCCCCAGACGGTGATGGGAGCGTCGCTGGTGCAGGCGGCATTGGCACAGAGCCCGCCCGTCACCGGGTCCACACCAAAGGCGAGAAGCGGATTCACCGGATAACTAAAGGGCGACTTGCTTGTGCCCAAGACGTACTGGATGTTCACCGACGCGGGCGGCGTAGTGGAACTGGCACAGCACAGGCCCGCGTCCGCGTTGAAGGGCGTATTGAAGCGCACCGGGTCAAGAATGTTGTCGTAAATACGGTTGTAATTGATGCCGAAGCCGCCGCGGACAACGACTTTGCTCCCGAAATATCCCGGGCTCCAGGCGAAGCCCAGACGAGGCCCGAAGTTCTTGCGGTCCGGATCGTACAGGGATTTGCCAGCGACCACCTTTCCGTCCACGATTCCCGTGGGCCCGAACAAGTAGTTGCTCACCAGCCCGTTCTGTTCGCTGAGCGGCGTGAAGTATTCGTAGCGCAGGCCGAGATTGATGGTGAGATTGGACCGGAACTTCCAGTCGTCCTGAACGAAGAAGCCGTAGTCACTGGTCCGGAAATGGCGGTTACCCGCGGGCAAGCCCCCGGTCCGCGGGTCTACGGTGATGGCCTCGAACTGCGGCGCGTCGTTGGCGAAGTTGAGAAACTTCTCAAACTGGAAAAGCGGTCTTGCTCCGCCTGATTCGTTGCTGTTGTTGTATTCCTTGCGGATTTCCAGGCCGAACTTGAACGCGTGGGTGCGATACACCTTCGACAAGGTGTCGCGGAACTCAA
>JBGPJC010000026.1:0-35397 GCA_041485165.1 Terriglobia bacterium
CAACGACTAGATGTTGAACTGGGGGAAGCTCGCCAGCGGCTCTCCTGGCTCGTCCTGACCGCCCCCATCAACGGCGTGGTCATCACCCAGAGCGTCGAGCAGCGCATCGGCGAACATCTTGCCGATGGCGCGTCGTTTGCCGAGATCGCGGATCGTACCACCATGCGCGCTCGCATCCTGGTGCGGGATTGGGAGCTGCAGGACATCACCGAAGGTGCGCCGGTGAAACTCAACGTGCGCGCCTCGCCTTTCCGGACCTACACCGGAACCGTGCGGCAAATCCTTCCCGCCGCAGCGCCGGAGGAGCCGGTCACCGAGCCGAAGACGCCGCAACGCGGCGGGCGCCCGCTCAGCAATTACTTTGCGGCTGTACTGGAGTTTTCAAATCCGGACGACTCACTGCGGGAAGGGATGACCGGCACGGCCAAGATCTCTGGCCGGCGGCGACCGCTCGCCTGGCGCTGGGCGCGCGGCTCCTGGCGGTGGTTAAAGTCCCAGGTCTGGTAGGTGGCATAGAGAAGGCGTCTGCTCACGCTGCGGAAAGATGCAATCTTGACAGTGGCACAAAAAAAGGGCTGCCGCACCACGCGGCAGCCCCGAATTTCCTGAGTAGAGGCGCCTTAGACCTTGGTCGCCCGCATGGACTCGATTCCGCGCAGGTTGGTGACAGCCGTCAGGCCTCTCCCGCCCAAAGAGTTCTGGGCGCTCAAGGTCTTGGCCGCCTGAAGCTTTTTGCCCTTTTTCAGAGCGATTCCCTTTTTGTTTGCCATTCCCGGTTCCTCCGGTTGAAGAGATTTTTGCAGTCTTGCAGAATACGCACGGATTATTGCACGTAGCACGCCTAACTCAGTTTGCGATCGATATTGAGAAATCAGCCCTAAATACAGGACTTAGCAAGGCGTCGAGCAAATTCCATTCGGAGAACAAGCCACCTGGGGAGGAAATTCCCCCCCCCGGGGGACAATAAACCTCCGGGGCAAAAAGAAAAAAAGGCCGCGCCTTGAAAGGAGCAGCCCTTTTTTGCAATGTTGAGCCGCGCTTGCGCGGCATGGAGTGTAGCAAAGAAGTTAGGCGCCTTGCGGGCCGCCGCGTCCACCCAGTGTCACGAACTTGCCAAGCGTCTTCGCCCCCGCCAGCTTTTTCCCCTGCTTCAGAACCACTTTCTTCTTAGTTGCCATTTTCGTTTCCTCCGCCGGTGTCTTGGATTTGCCCGTTTGGGCGATGCCAGGTAAGAAGCACGTCAGGCACCAAAACAAAGAGTCGTGCCAGAGTGGATCGCCTGACACAAAACAAGGGACTTAGCAGGCTCTCGCTCGATCTGAAACTGTACGTCAGCCCCTTCCGGGGGGGAATTTCTCTCCTAGGGTAATAATCCTCTGGGAGGCTGGCGACTCCGTGCCTGCTGGGCTGTTGTGGGGGTAAAGCTCTTCAACGATTCAGTAGCGATCAAAGATTCAAGGTCCAGGAAGCAGGGCGATTGTTCCGGCAAGGGGGGAATGAAAAAGGGCTGCCCCATGAGCGGGGCAGCCCTTTTCTCGAATGTTGAGCCGCGCTTGCGCGGCTTAGAGAACAACAGGGAAGTTACGCCCTGTTCGGGTCGCGGCCACCCAGGGTGACGAACTTGCCAAGGGTCTTCGCGCCCGCCAGCTTTTTCCCCTTCTTCAGCACTTTCTTTTTCGATGCCATCTTCTTATCCTCCACCTAAGTCTCGGAATTGCCCGATTGGGCGATGCCGGGTAAGAAGCACGTCAGGCACCAACATCAAGAATCCGGTCAGGGTGAAGCATCCGGCACACAACAAGGCACTTAGAGGGTCCTCTCACGATATAAGCTCGCCCATCAGCACCTTTCCGGGGGAGAATTTCTCCATGCAGGCGTTTTTTCCCCGCAGCACGTCAGCTTTGGCCCGAGTTCATTCCGGTTCGCGAGCTATCCACATTCCCCGCCCCCAGGCGCAGCCAGGGGTCAGGAAAGGTTAATGGTCCCACGGCACCTGCGGGAACCGCAGCGACAGGGCACTCGCGGCCCATCCTTCGGGAACTGGTAGTCAACGGTCAATTCGTCGCCCGCCGAAATCCTCCGGCAACTAAAGAAGACCAGGTGGCCTTTTATTCTCCTGACCACGACGTTCGGGTCGCAACTGTGATTGATACATTCGGCTCCGCTTCCTCCCACCGCGCCATCGATCCACCAATAGCTATCGAGGCGCGCCAGGTAAATCAGCTTCTGACCTCTTGCTCTCCAGGCGCGGAGGAACCGGCGCCGGTTCTCCACCCTGCCAATGCGCTCGCCGGCGTATTCGATGATTTTGCGGCGGGCCGGAATGGACTGGCAGGCGAAGACCCCGCGGCGATGGATCCGGGAGCGAGCGATGCGCAAGCGAAAGGCGGCGTAGCGCGGGTCGATGCAGGGGGCTGAGGCGGATCGGGATGCCATGGGTGCAGAGTCTAACCGGGGCAGAGCGATTTGTGTAGGGTGTCACATCCCAGCATGGCTGGGATTCACAAGCCAGCAAAGAAAGAAGGGCTGCCGCGGAATAAGCGGCAGCCCGGGGAAGCGAGTACATTAGCGAGCCTGCTCACTGGTCTGAACCTAGGGACCGCGTCGCGACCGCGCATCCTCAGTTTGTCGGCACAGTCTGGAGTGCGCGAATCCTTCCGCTCCCCGGTCAACGGTCTTTCTCAGGGCATCTTCCTGGTTCACTGATTGGCGTCGCCGCGATCCGCAGGCGAGTGAGCACTAAGGAATCAGCCTGAGACTTCCGGGTGTTACTTCTTGCCCGCCCGCAGCATCCGGAACTTCATCAGGGTTTTCGAGCTGGTCAGCTTCTTTCCCTTCTTGAGTGACTTCTTGGCAGCCATGTTCAGTTCCTCCGTTTAGATTGGGTTTGAATCCTGCCCTCTCGAGCAGCGCACAGTATGCAGCAATTGACCGGCCAAAACACGCGAAGGTTGGAGGGAGAAAAACGCGGGGAATGCGGGTACTTGGAGTGACCACCCTCTTCCCGGAGTCTGGAAAACCGCGCTATCGGGGAGAAATTCTCCACTTGGGTACTTTTTCCCTGGCAGACGGGCGGCGAGTTCAAGAATCGTTGAGCGTCCGCTCGCCCGCGGAGCTCCCTACAGGTCGTGCTTGCGGCAGAGGTATTTCAGCTTGTCCTTGTTCACCCCGAGCAGCTTGGCCGCCTGCGACCTGACGCCGCCGGCCTGGGAGAGGGCCGCCTCGACCCAGCGCTTTTCGTAGCCCTCCACTTCCTGCTGGAGGTCGAAGCCGGAGGCGGGCAGACGGAAGCGGTTGCGATGGTCCTGTCCTGCCGCGCGCACGATATCGCCGGGAATGTCTTTATGGGTAATGGCGTCGCCGTCGGTCATCAGCACGATGCGCTGGATGGCGTTTTCCAGCTCGCGGACGTTCCCCGGCCAGGCATAGCGCTTCAGCGTCTGGATCGCTTCGTCGGTGACCGGCTTGAGCGGGATGTGGTTGGCGGCGCAATAGACGCGCACAAAATAGTCCACCAGCACGGCGATGTCATCGCCACGCTCGCGCAGGGGAGGCAGGAAAACAGGCACGACGTGGATGCGGTAATAGAGGTCTTCACGGAAACGGCTCTCGCGGACCAACTCCTCAAGGTCTTCGTTGGTCGCAGTCAGCAGGCGGAAGTCCACGCGGATGGTTTTCTTGCCCCCCAGCCGCACCAGGGTGTGCTCCTCCAGGATTCGCAGCAGCTTGCTCTGCAGCGTGGGCGTGAGCGTGCCAATCTCATCGAGAAAGAGCGTTCCGCGATGGGCCAGCTCGATGCGCCCTTCTTTGGTGGCCCCCGCGCCGGTGAACGCCCCTTTCTCGTATCCGAAGAGCTCGGACTCCATCAACGTTTCCGGGAGCGCGGCACAGTTGACGCTTATGAAGGGATGGGTCCGGCGGTCGCTCAGATCGTGGATGGCCCTGGCAACCAGCTCCTTGCCCGTGCCGCTCTCGCCGCGGATGCAGACAGTGGTAGGCGAAGCGGCGATCTTGCGGATCAGGTCGAAAACGCCGCGCATGGCCTCACTGCCGCCGATCATCTCGCCCAGGGAATCTCGCTGGCGGAGGTGGTCGCGGAGGATGCGGTTGTCGCGCTCGGTGCGCAGTTTTTCCACCGCGCGGTCCATGATGGGCCGCAAGACATCGAGGTCCAGCGGGTGGACAAAATAGTCGTAGGCTCCCGCCTCCATCAGGTGCAGCGCGGTGGATTTCTTCGCGTCGTTGCTGAGAACGACCACCAATGTGTCGAGGTCACTCTCCCGCAGTGCGCCGAGGAACCTTTCAACCTCCTTCATGGCTGCAGAACCCACAACCAGATTCCACAACAGAAGCTCGGGCAAGTTTTCCTCGAGCAGCGGCACGGCGCTTTCGGCATCCTGCGCCTCGAAGACTTCGAAATCGTTGCGCAGTGCCGAGGCGAGCTCGTGGCGCAGCGATGCGTCGCCGGCGACGATCACCAACTTGGGCCGAGTGGGGGAGAGGGCCATTGTGCTGGTTCTTCCGAGTTTGCCGGAGCGCGCTTGCGACTACCTGGCGAACAGTAACACGGCGAAAACCGCGCTCTTGCGTGGTTGAGTCTAGGCACTGAGGGTAGTGCTGTCAATCGCTGCGGTTGATCCACACCGGGTTGCGATCGCCCCAGAAGTGAGAGAGCGGGCGCTCGACGCCGTCCTCGCAGATGACGAAGATGCGCTCGCTCCAGCGCCGGCGGCCAAGCGGGTGAGCGGGGCAATCGCGCAGCACGTGCCAGGCGGTCGCAAACTGCCGCAGCCCCAGCGGTTCGTTGTACTGCGGCATGAGGATGATGTCGCTGACGCGGGGCGGGGGCGGGATTACTTTTTCTTGTTTTCACCCTTCTCAAAGTCGAGCGAAGCGGAGTTGATGCAGTAGCGCAGGCCGGTGGGGCGCGGGCCGTCCTCAAACATGTGGCCGAGGTGAGCGTCGCAGCGCTTGCAGTTCACCTCGACTCGGCGCATCCCGTGGCTCATATCCGTCACCGTGGTGACGTTTTCAGACTGCAGGGGCTGCCAGAAACTGGGCCAGCCGCTTCCGGACTCAAACTTGGTTTCCGAAGTGAACAGCTCGGCGCCACAACAAACGCAGCGATAGGTGCCCTTCTCGTGGTTGTCCCAGTAGATGCCGGTAAACGCGGGCTCGGTGCCCTGCCGGCGGGTGACTTCGTACTGCTCCGGTGTGAGCTGCTTCTTCCATTCGGCTTCGGGCTTGACGATTTTGTCGGCCATGGAGCTTCCTTCCTTTATTATGATGTCCAATCCCCGCCAGCTTCGCGGCGCATCGGGAGACCACCACTCCGATTGTATACCGGCGTCTGCCATTTCTCAGGCTGACTGGCGATTCCTTGAGTCGCCCAAACAATTCCCTTATGTTTGACGGCAGGCAGGTCGCAGAGATGGGGAGGCGCTGCTGAGAATCACTATCGAGGTTCGGGCCGGAATCAGATACCACTGGCGAGGCCCGCGTGGCGCGAATTACAATCCCGTGCCTCTGACGATGCGCGCACTGCGAGGATAGGGAGTGGCGATGGCCGATTTTGATGCGGTGTTTGTCGGCAGCGGAATCAATTCCCTGGTGGGCGCCGCCCTGCTCGCCCGCGCGGGATGGAAGGTGTGCGTCCTGGAGAGAAATTCGTGGTTTGGCGGCGCGATTCAAACCGCGGAGATCACCCTGCCGGGGTTTCACCACGACGTGTTTTCAGGCTGGCATCCGCTGTTTGCCGGGTCGGAAGGTTACGCGCTGCTCAAAAACGATTTGCAGGCGCGCGGCCTCGAATACCTGAACACGGAGTTTCCGACGGCGACGCTTTTTCCAGATGGCTCCGCCGCGTTTCTTGCCGCGTCGCACGAGAAGAACCTGGAACACTTTGGCCAATTCAACAAAGCGGACGGCGCGGCGTGGTCGCACGAGGTGCAGGGCTTTCTCGGCAAGGCCGACCTGGCCTTCGGTCTGCTGGGCACCGAGCTGTGGTCGCGGCACGGCTTCGGCTTGCTCAGCAAAGGCGTGCGCCGTCTGAAGACCCGCGGGATGTTCGAATTTGCCGGCGAGCTGCTCAGCTCCAGCCGCGAGTGGCTCACCGGGGTCTTTGCCTCGCCGCACATTCATGGCCTGCTGGCGCCGTGGGTGCTGCATACCGGAGTGGGACCGGAAAGTGCCGGCTCCGGATTCATGACCAAGCTGATCGCCGTGGCGCTGGAGATGGGCGGAATGCCCGTGCCGCGGGGCGGAGGTGCGCGGCTCCCGGATGCGCTCGCCAAGCTGATCCGCGACTGTGGCGGCGAATTGCGCGCGAATTGCCACGTGGAAAAAGTCGAGCTGACCGGCGGCCGCGCAACCGGCGTGCGCGCCGGGGGCGAGATTGTCCGCGCGCGGCGCGCGGTGATCTGCAGCACCACGCCGCACCAGCTCTACCTGAAGCTGCTGGAGCCGAGCGCCGTGCCCGGATGGGTGCTCGAAAACACGCGGCGCTTCCGCTATGGGCGCGCGGACATGCAAATCCACCTGGCGCTCTCCGAGCCGCCACGCTGGCCGGGGGACGACGAACGTTTCCTGCGCACGGCGTTGGTGCACGTCACGGAGGGCCTGAACGGACTCTCGCGCGCGGTCAACGAGGCCGAGCGCGGCATGCTGCCCGCCGATCCTACTGTTGTGGTGGGCCAGCCGATGGCTGTGGACCCCTCGCGCGCACCGCAGGGCCGCTGGATTTTCTGGCTCCAATTGCAGGAGCTGCCGAGCCGGCCGGTGGGCGACGCCGCCGGGGAAATCCCCACCGGCGACGGCACGTGGACGGAGGCTCTGCGCGAACGGTACGCTGACCGCGTGATCGCCAAGCTCGCGCGGCAGATTCCCAACCTGCGAAGCGCCATCCTCAAACGCGTGGTGCTCTCGCCCGCGGACCTCGAGCGGAACAACATCAACCTGGTTGGCGGCGACCCCTACGGCGGCTCGTGCGCACCGTCGCAGTTCTTCCTCCTACGGCCGCTGCCCGGATTGCCGCATCACCGCACGCCAATTAAAGGCCTCTACCATATCGGTGCGTCGACACACCCGGGGCCGGGACTTCACGGCTCTTCCGGGCTGATGGTGGCCAAGGATCTGCTCGGCGCAAATTTGAAGGGGCGCCTAAAGGGGAAGCAAGGGGCGGCGTAAAGCCGCCCCTACGAATGCCGCGATCCGGCTCATTACCGTAGGGGCGGGTTTACCCCGCCCCAGCGTGAAATGCGGGGCGCACGGCGCTGATTTACGAGAGAAAGGAGTAGTCGTAGACGTCCTCAGGCCGCAACTTCTGCCCTTCGGGAAGCTGCCGGTTCACCATTTCGGTCGCGTTTCGCTCGGCTTCTGCTGATGCCCTTCCATTGCGCGTGAAACATCCTCGCACCAGCTCGCCGGTCTGCTCGGCAAAATTCCGCGATTCACCGAGGATACCGGCGATGACAGGGATGACCTTTTCCGGCTCGGTGTGGATCACCGCCATGCTCTGCTGAAAAACCTTAACCATCGCGCGGACCAGCTCCGGATCTCGGGCGATTATCTCCTCGTTCGCGGCCAGCCCGGTGGTGGGGATGCGGATCTCGTCGCCGAAAAACGAAAGTGTGAAGAAGCCGAGTGCCTGCACCCTGGCCGGCGGAATCGCCGAGCTGAGAACGGCGGCAGCAACCTCGCCGGCGCAGAGCAGGCCGAAGCGGGCGAAATCGTCGCGCGCAGACTCGAGCTGCACGTCGCGGTCGGGGTCGAGCCCGGCCTTCTGCAGGATGGCGCGATGGAAATGGTAAGGCGGGGAACCTGCGGGATACGTGGCGATGCGCTCGCCCTTCAAATCGCGCGTTTCGCGGAGGTCGTGGCGCCCGTGCATCCAGAACATCGGACGATCGGTGGTGACGAATACCACTTTTCGCCGCGCGCCTTTGAGCCGGGACATCAGCGCCCAGCCGCAGGCCACGGTGAACGGCGGGTCGAGCTGCTCGTCCGGCTGGAAGGTGACGTCCTTCAGTCCAACGCGCAGGCCCGCTGAGATATACATCCCCAGCTCCCTGGCAACGAAGTGCGGCAGCAGCTCGTGGACGTCGAACGCTTTGAACCCGAGGACTATGGGATTTCTTATCATGTTGTTCATGTAGCGTCCGGCTTTAGCCGGACATGCTTCGGGAGGGCGGGCTGAAGCCCGCCCCTACATCCACCAAATCATCCGTCCCATCAGCCGCGACGTCATCCGTGCAGATTCGGCAGAACTTTCTCCGCCAGAATGCGCAGAGTCGCGGGCACATCCATTGAGGTCAACGTGAGCACGACTCGGTCGACTCCGAGATCGATGATGGCCTGGAAGCGCGGAACCACTTCGTCGGGCGTCCCGGCGATTACCATCGCGTCGATGATGCGGTCGGTGACCGCCACTCCGTGCTTCGCGCCGGCGCTGGCGTGTTCGTAGTAGTTGTACGCTTCCTTAAGTTTTTTCATATCCGCCACCAGGTCCGGAGGAAGCGTGCCCTCGGGGTTGGACTGGTAGACGGTCTCGGCGGCAGCGGCGGCATATGCTCTGATCTCCTCGCGCGCTGTCTTGCCGTCTTCGGATACCGCGCATCCCAGGCGAGCGCACAGCTTCACTTCCTTGGGGTCGCGTCCGGAATCGCGGGCGCCTCGCCGCACCTGTTCCATGGCGTAGCGCGCCAGGGCAGGGTCCGCCCCGATCTGGAAGAGAACTCCGTCGGCAACTTTTCCGGCAAGCTGAAGCGACTTCGGCCCCGAGGAGGCGAAATAAATCGGCACACATCGAGTTGGCCAGGTCATCTTGATTTCTTTCCCGTCGTAGTGCGCGGTCTGGCGGGCCATCAGCGCGCGCATGGCCAGCGTAGTTTCTTCCATGGTCTTCAGCGATGCGGCTTTCAACCCCAGGGTCTGCACGGCGCTGAAACCGGAGCCGATGCCGAGGATGGCCCGGCCTCCGGAGAGCTCGTCGATGGTGGCGATGCTGGAGGCGATGACCGCGGGATGTCGCGTGCGCGGATTGGTGACTCCGGTGGCCAAAAGCATGCGTTTGGTGCGCAGCGCGCAGACCGCCAGGGATACATAGGCGTCTCTGAAGATGGACTGCGAATCGGCGATCCACACGCCGTGGAATCCCAGATCCTCGGCGGTGACAATCAGGTCGATGAATTCAGCGACGGGCTGATGCGGCAGTATCCCGATATCGAACTGGACGGCCATGGAGTTCTCCGTGGTTTGTAACTGTGGTCGGCCGCAGGCGGCTGCCGCCGCTTCAGCTCAACACGTAACCAAACTTGGCCAGCCGCTTTCCGCCGGCTTCGAACTCTTCCGGCTTCATGTGGCCTTCTGAGGTCGCGTCCAGCCAGCGGTTGTAAAAATTGAACAGGGCGCAGACCGTAATGGCGTCGTAGAGCGCTTCTTCGGTGAGCCCCGCAGCCTTGGCCTCGTCGATATCCTGCGGGCGGATCTCAAACGCGTTCCCGTTCACCTTGCGGACAAAAGCAAAAAGAGTCTTCTCCTTACTGGATAAACCGGAGCTGCGAAAATCGTGCAAGACATCCTGCACCAATTGCTTGTCTCCCAGCAACTCCGCCGCAACTGCGGCGTGGACGCCGATTCAAAACGGGCAGTGGTTCTCGCAAGAGGTGAACGCGGCGATCAGCTCGCGGATGCCCGGGGAGAGCGGCGAAGCGCCGCGCATCACTTCCTGGGTAAAACGCGAGAGGTGGCCGGTGGCCGCGGGCTTAAAGGCGAAAAGATAGAAGATGGGCGGAACCGTGGCCCCGGACTTCCGCATCATCTCGATCATGCCCTGATACGGGCCGGAGCCGGCTCCGTCTTCCAGTTCGCGCAAGTACATCGACGCCATGGCCAATGCCCTCCCTGTTCAAATCACCTGCGCCCGCGCGGCGCTCCTGAATCTGAATCCCGCGTCAATCGGGAAGCTCCGGATGGGCCGTGGGCACGCGATAGCGGCCGGAATGGAAAACCAGCGGTTCGGCCTCGCTCCACTTGTACTCTTCCACCTCGCCGATAAAGATCAAATGATCTCCGCCGTCGTACTGCCTGACGTTGCGGCAGACGAAGTGGGCGATGGCCCCTTGCAGCAACGGTACACCGGCGGTCCCCGCCGAGAATTCGACGCCGGCGAATTTGTCGGGCAGCGGCGTAGCGAACTGTCGCGAGAGATGGTGTTGCCGCGCGGCGAGGACGTTGATGGCAAAGTGGCTGGCCGCGGTGAACTCGGCGATGCTCGAAGCCTCCCGCGCCAGACTCCAAAGCACCAGCGGGGGATTTAAAGACACGGAGGAGAATGAATTGACGGTCAGCCCCACCGGGCGTCCGTCGCCGGAGCGTGTGGTGACCACGGTCACGCCGGTGGCAAATTGGCCGAGCGCTTTGCGGAAATCCCGCCGGTCGAAGCGATCTGCCGCCGACTGCGCCAACTGCGTGGCGATGAATTTTTCAGCCTCGGTGGCGTCCACAAACCATGGGAACAGTGTGCGCGGGTCGTCAAAGCCGTTGGCGATGGCGCTGGCAACAGCGGAAACCTTCCCGGCACACTCCAGCAGTTTGTGGAAGTGCGGCGGCGGCGAGAGCAACATGTTGGTCCACTCCACCGCCCAGCGCGCGTACCCCACCCAGTAGCGATCGAAGGTCTGCTGCATCCAATCCGCGCTGGGGCGTCCTTCGCCGCACTCGATGATGCTCTCCAGATAGATTTCCGCGCAGCGCGCGGCGTTGTTGGCGCCCTGGCCGGTGATGGGGTCGTTGAGCACCACCGCGTCGGCCATGCCCAGCACTTTGCGCCCGGAAGGAAGCACACCCACGGGGCGGCGGACCGCTGGAGCGAACCGGCCGGCGAGCGTCCCGTTGATGTCTACCAGCTCAACGTCTCGGCAGCGGCTGGCTTCCCACGGCAGGAAAGTCTCCAGGATCCATTTGCTCTTGGCCAGATGCTGTTGGGGTGTACGCACATCGGCCCAGCAATCCATCGGCCCGCCGATTACGCCCTCGAAGGTCATGATCTGGCAGGGGCCGCTGGTGGTCAGCGCCGGAAATGCGAAATACTCGCCCACGCGGGGGATCGCGTTGAAGCAAACGGCGGAGAATGCCTCGCGCGGGCGCATGCCGCGGACGTAGGTGATGGCCAGCGCGCGTTGCGGGTGGTCAAAGGGCGAGCGGCTGGCATCGCGCTCGAAGAGCGAGCCGATTTCCCCCTTGCCGCTGGCGACGATTACCAGGTCATGGCTTTGCGCGCAGGCTTCCAGCGTGCTGATGCCGGCTTCCTGGATGACCAATTCGCCGCCGCGGCCGGTAAACTCCTCCATCCAGCCGGGAATTTTCACGCGCTGGTCGACAGACTGGGCGTACTGGTCGAAGCGCGCGGCCCATTCGAGGCGCGGCGCGCCCGGCGCTGCGGGCACGGTGAAGCTGATTCCCTCGACGTGTGGGCAGGGCTGTTCCCAGTGGTTGAGGCCCAAGGCGCGCTCGGTCTGCAATGCAGAATCAAACATGCACTGGCTGGACATCACTTTTCCGTTGTGGATATCCTGGCCGGAGCGGTCGGAATAAATGGTCACTTCATATCCGGCCTGGAGCAGACCCAGGCCAAGCTGCAGACCGGATTGCCCGGCGCCGATGATGGCGATGCGCTTCATAGTGGATGCAGATTCTAAGCCAATCCGCTCAGGGATTCACTTCCAATTCGCCGTCCCTTGGGCCGCAGGAGCGCGGCGCAAAGGATTCCTACCCCCAGCGAATTTCGATATAGTGGGTGCCCCCGGGGGTGTGGGATGAATCCACTCAGAGGTCTGAACAAGCAATACATCAGCGGAATCTGGCGCGACGGCTCCAGCACCAGGACGCTGCACGACCGCAACCCTTACGACGGCGAAATCATCGCCGAATTCCGCATGGCCAGCCGCGCCGACCTCGCCGAGGCTTACATTTCCGCGCAAAAGGCGCAGCGCGAATGGGCGGAGGTCAATGCGTATCAGAAGAGGGACATCCTGGAACGCGCCATCCGCTTCGTCGAGGAAAACGAGCGCGACATCATAGACATCATCATGGACGAGCTGGGCGGGACGCGGCTCAAAGCCTTTTTTGAGATCGGCCTGGTGAAGGAGATCATCAAGGAGGCGGCCACATTCCCGCTGCGGATGACCGGCGAGATTTTTCCCTCCGCCGTGCCGGGCAAAGAGAACCGGCTGTATCGCGTACCTGTCGGCGTGGTAGGAGTCATCAGCCCGTTCAATTTCCCCTTCTACCTCACCATGCGTTCGGTGGCCCCGGCGCTGGGCGCGGGCAACGGCGTGGTGTTGAAGCCGCACGATGACACTCCCATCACCGGGGGCACGCTGGTGGCCAAAATGTTCGAGGCCGCGGGCATCCCCAAAGGCTTGCTCAACGTTATCGTCACCGAGATCGGGGAAATCGGCGACGCGTTCATCGAGAACCCCATCCCCAGCGTCATTTCCTTCACCGGGTCGGACGGCGTGGGGCGCCACATCGGCGCCGTCGCCGGCAAGAACCTGAAGCGCGCCATCCTCGAGTTGGGAGGCAACAGCGCGCTGATCGTCCTGGCGGATGCGGACCTGGACCTGGCAGTGAACGCCGCGGTCTTCAGCCGCTTTACCCACCAGGGCCAGATCTGCATGTCCGCCAACCGCGTACTGGTGCAGCGCAGCGTCTACCCGAAATTTCTGGAGCAGTTCTCCGCCAAGGTGTCCAAGCTGAAGGTGGGCAACCCGCGGGACGAAGACACCATCATCGGTCCACTCATCAATAAGCGACAGGCGGATTTCCTGGCCAAACAGATTGACGAGGGCGTGCGCCAGGGCGCCAAGCCGGTGCTGCGAGGGAAGATTGAAGGAAACATGGCCTCGCCCACCATTCTGGCCGACGTAACGCCGGCCATGAGCGTAGCCAAGGATGAGATGTTCGGCCCGGCGGTGTGCGTGATGCCGTTTGACACCGTCCAGGAAGCCATCGACATGGCCAACGACAGCCGCTTCGGACTGAGCGGCGCCATCCACACCAGCAATGTCGAATACGGCGCCGAGCTCGCCAAGCAGATACGCACTGGAATGGTGCACATCAACGACGGCACCATCAATGACGAGCCGGTGGTGGCCTTCGGAGGGGAAAAAGATTCCGGCTTCGGCCGCTTGAATGGGCGATGGGCGCTCGAGGAATTCAGCACGTTGAAGTGGGTGTCTGTCCAGCACACGCCGCGACAGTTCCCGTATTGAGACGTGGGCCGTAGGGGCGGGTTTATCCCGCCCGTGGGGCGTTGCGGCGACGTGAGGGCGGCGTACAGCCGCCCCTACGAGGCCGAGTACAAATACGATTGCAACCGCGCGAGCTGGGAATATAATCCGCCGAGTCTGTACTCCTGACTCTTTGAACCGCCAGGGAGGCGTTGATCCAATGAGAAAAGTGGCCATCGTTGGCGCCGGACAATCCGGCATGCAACTGGCATTCGGGCTCCATAAGAACGGTTATGACGTAACCGTGTTCTCTGATCGCACGCCGGAACAGATTCTCAAGGGCCGGGTATCCTCCAGCCAGTTTATGTTTCACGATTCCCTGCAAAACGAGCGGGACCTGGGGATCAATTTCTGGGAGAAGGAGTGCCCGCCCACGGAGGGAATTTCCTTCTCCATTCCCGGCCCGGACGGCGGCAAAGCGCTGTACTGGGAAGCGCGCCTAAATCACTACGGCCAGTCCGTGGACCAGCGCGTGAAGTTTGCCGGATGGCTGGAGAGATTTGTCAAGCAGGGCGGGAAGGTGGTCTACAAAACCGCGAGCGTCCAGGATCTAGAGGAGTACGCCAAGAAATTCGACCTGGTGATCGTGGCCACCGGAAAGGGCGAATTGAACAGCCTGTTCCCCCGGGACGCGGAAAAATCTCCATTTGCCAAGCCGATGCGGGCGCTGGCACTGACCTATGTCACCGGCATGACTCCGCGCAAGGTATTTACGGCCGTTGATTTCAGCCTGATCCCCACCGTGGGGGAGTATTTCGTTTTTCCCGCGCACAGCGTCACCGGGCCGTGCCACATCATGGTCTTCGAAGGAGTCCCCGGCGGGCCGATGGATAGCTGGAGCGACGTCACCACGCCGCAACAGCACCTGCAGCGCAGCAAAGAGATCCTCGATCGCCTGCTCCCCTGGGAAGGCGAACGCTGCCGCAACATCAAACTGACCGACGACCTGGGCGTTCTGACGGGCAGGTTTCCTCCCACGGTCCGCAAGCCGGTGGGCAAACTTCCCTCCGGGGCTCTCGCGCTGGGAATGGCCGACGCGGTGGTGCTGAATGATCCCATCACCGGGCAAGGCTCAAACACCGCCAGCAAGTGCGCGAAGGTATACATGGAACGCATCCTCGAGCGTGGCAATCGCCCGTTCGACGCCGCCTGGATGCAGCAAACTTTCGACTCCTTCTGGGACTACGCGCAGTGGGTGGTGAGCTGGACCAATTCTTTGCTCGGGCCGCCTCCGCCCCAGGTGCTGCAATTGATGGGTGCGGCATCGCAGATTCCTCCCCTGGCCAGCAAGATCGCCAACGGCTTCAATAATCCGCCGGATTACAACCCGTGGTGGTTCGACGCAGCGGAAGCCAACAAGCTGCTCGGCTCGTTCGCGCCACCGCGGCAGGGCTAAGCGAAAAACACAGCAGAGAGAACTCTCCTCAGGAGGCCGACATGATTGAACAATATATGGCTCTTGCACTTCAGCCCACCATGCGTGGCTGCCGCAAGCGATCGGAGATCGTCCACAACATCAGCCATATCTCCGAGCTGATGGACGCCGCAGTTTGGCTGAGCTCGATTGACCTGCCGGTCCGCCTGATGGCCATCCCTGAAGGAGCGCTGCAGGGATTCACCGACGAGGTCTTCGACTGGGACCACCGCAAGTATGTCGCGGAGATGGCCATTGACATCCCCGGCGATGAGACCGAACTGCTGGGGCGCAAGGCGAAGCAGCACGGTGCCTACATCATCGCCCAAGCCAAGGCCAAGCACCCGGAATTCCCCGAGCGTTTCTTCAACTGCGCGTTCATCATCGCCCCCAACGGCAAGGTGATCCACAAGCACCACAAGCTGCAAGTCTTCGCCCGCGAACATTCCACCGTCCCGCACGACGTGTGGGACCGCTGGGTGGAACTCTACGGCGAAAATCTGGACGCATTCTTCCCCGTCGCCGACACCGAGATTGGACGCATCGGTTGCGTGATCTGCATGGAAGGTTCCTATCCGGAGACTTCGCGTGGCTTGGCGATGAACGGCGCGGAAATCTTCTACCGGCCGAGCTACCCGGAACCCTACGTGTCCAACGGCTTGTGGGAACTGCAGAACCGCGCCCGGGCGCTGGACAACACCTGCTACGTGGTCGCGCCCAACGTGGCCACCTACTACCTGACTCAGGAATCAGAAACCTCGATTGACACCTTCGGCGGCCAATCCATGATCGTGGACTACCGGGGCCAGGTTCTCTCCAACCACAAGTATGGCTCCGGCTCTTCCTACGCCGGGGCGATCATTGATATCGAGGCGCTGCGCCAGTACCGCACCCGCTCGCTGTGGGGCAACTGGATCAAGGACCTGCGCACCGAGCAGTACCGCATGATCTACCAACAGGCCATCTACCCGAAGAATCTGTGCCTGGAAACGCCTCCGCGCAAACACGCCCAGAACGATGAAATCGTCCGCACGCAGATCGAAGCGATGGTGGAGCGCGGCGTGTACAAACACCCCACGGTGCAGAAGGAAAAAGAGAAAGAAAAGATAGTTGCGGACTGAAGGCCTGCGCTTCTCAGCGTAGGAGCGGCGCGGATCAAAACAGAGGAGCCGGAGAAATGCAACCCAGGCAAAAAGTGCTCGGAGGCCGCAGCGCAGTCAAGGTCGCTGTGGTCCAGACCGCCCCCATCTTCCTCAACCGTGAGCGCTCCATTGAAAAGGCCACGCAAAAGATCGCCGAGGCGGCGCGGGCCGGCGCAGAGCTGATCGTTTTCACCGAGACCTGGCTTGCCGGGTATCCCTACTGGGGAGAAGGCTGGGAATCGAAGCTGCAAAGCTGGATTCCTGTGCGCGTCCAGTTCTACGACAACGCCCTGCTGATCCCCAGCGAGGACACCGCGCGGCTTTGTGAGGCGGCGGCGCGCGCCAACGCCCACGTGGTCATCGGCTGCAACGAGATGGACGCGCGCACCGGCGTACACACCATTTACAACACGCTGCTGTTCATCGATCGCTCGGGGACAATCCTGGGCAAGCACCGCAAGACCATGCCCACGTTTGTGGAGCGCGCGGTGTGGGGTTGCGGCGACGGCAGCGATCTGGTCAGCTACGAAACCGATATTGGCCGCATCGGCGGCTTGATCTGCGGCGAACACCTGATGCCGCTGGTCCGCGCGCGCATGATCGAACAGGGCGAGGATTTCCACGTCGCCGTCTTTCCCGGCGCGTTTTCTCTGCACAGCGGCCCAAAGCTGGAGGAGGCCGATGTCGAGGGCCACTCCTTCTGGGGCCACACCATGACGCGGGCGCACGCGCTCGAGGCCGGCGCGTTTGTGCTCTCCGCGTGCGGCTATATGACCAAGCAGGACCTGCCCGCTGACTTCCCTCTCGCCGACACGGTGAACGTGGACTACGCGCAGGGCGGCAGCCAGATTGTCGCGCCGCTGGGCATTCCGCTGGTGCCTCCGACTCGCGGCGATACCATCATTTACGCCGAATGCCAGGCGGACATGATCAAGGTCATGAAGGCGATCATTGACACCGTCGGCCACTACGCGCGGCCGGACATCGTCCGGCTGGAATACACCAACCTCGCCGCGCCCGGCGCGGCGGCCGCGGCGGTGGAAGCCTTCGAAAAGGGTTATCACGACGACGTCAAGCGCATCGCCGAGAAACACGGCGTGAGCCGCGAGCAGATCGAGCCCGCCGTAGAAAAGCTGGCGGAGGGCGGGCGATGAGCACTTTCGTCCTGGTGCACGGTTCCTGGCACACCGGAGCTTCCTGGAGCGCCGTCATCGAGCGCCTGGAAAGCAAAGGGCACACCGCGCTTGCTCCCACTCTGGCGGGGCACGGCAAAGGCGTCAACAAGGACGTCAGCCACGCGCAGTGCGTGCAATCCCTGGTGGACTTTATTGTCGGCAAGAACCTGACGGGATTTGTTCTGGTGGGGCACAGCTTTGCCGGCACAGTGATCGCCAAGGCCGCCGAAGTCTTCCCCGAGCGCATCCGGCGGCTGGTCTTCTGGAACGCTTTCGTCCCGCTGGACGGAAACTCTCTCGATGACGAAACGCCGCCGCACTACCGCGAACTGTTCAAAAACCTGGTGAAGGCCTCGCCAGACAACACGGCCTTGATCCCCTTCCCCATCTGGCGCGATGCTTTTATCAACGATGGCGATCTCGAGCTGGCGCGCTCGACGTACGGGATGCTCTCCCCCGAGCCGTACCGTTGCTTCACTGACAAGCTGGATTTGAAAAAATTCTATTCGCTGGAAATTCCCAAGAGCTACATCAATTGCACCGAGGATAACGCCCTGCCTCAGGGGGAATGGGGCTGGCATCCGCGCATGTCCAGCCGGTTGGGACTTTTCCGGCTGGTGCAGATGCCTGGCAGCCACGAGACGCTGTTTACCAATCCCGTGGGCTTGGCAGACAAGATCGTAGAGGCCGGGCGCGACTGAACGCTTCGAGGAAAACTTCAGCGCGAGGTTCGTAGTTCCCAGGGTGAGTCTGGATCAAACCCGCGGCGGCGAGCCGCCGCACTCCAGGAAGACTTTCTATGTAATCAGCTCGGAGATGGCGTTTTCGCCGCGCTCGGGGCCCAGGGCGGTGTAGCCGCCGTCCACGGCCAGGTCGGTGCCGGTGATGAACCCGGCGTGGTCGGAGCACAGGAAGAGCACGGCCTGCGCGACCTCATCCGGGTTGCCCACGCGGCCCAGCATGTGGAAGCGCCCGCCCACTTTGTCGGTCCGGGCGCGATCACCCTTGGTCCATTCGTCCATCAGGCGGCACCAAATCCAGCCCGGAGAGACGGAATTTACGCGGATGTGGTCTGCGGCCAGGTCCAGCGCAGCGTTGCGCGTGAACTGCATCAAGGCCGCCTTGGTGACTGGGTAAACGGCGCGGCCCGGCTGGGCAATTTTCCCGCTGATACTGCCGAAGTTGACCACCGCGCCGCCGCCGCGCTTGACCATGTGCGGGCGCACCGCCTGCAGCAGGATGATCCCGCCGACCACGTTGATGTTGAAACTGTCCAGCCAGGTTTCGCGCCTGGTTCCGGTGCCATCGTCGTTGTAGGTGCAGGCCAGGTTGACCAGAAAATCGACGCCGCCGAACGCCTTGACCGTGCTCTCGACGAAATGCGCGATCTGTTTGTCATCGCGGACATCGGTCTTTACGAACAGGACGTCGCCGGGAATCTCCACGGCAATCGCTTCGCCGCCTTTCGTGTCCACGTCGGCGACGGCCACGCGGACGCCCTCGGCGTGGAATGCGCGGACCACTTGCTGGCCGATCAGAGTTGCCCCGCCGGTTACAATCGCCACCTTGCCCTTCAGTCCTTTCATGGCTGGCTTTTTCTCCTTGGAATCCATGGGCGCTGCAAATTCAGGAACCGGTGCCGGCGCCCGACTGCTCGACCATCCGCGCTGCGCGCATCTGCGGGAGCGTCCGCGTGCCGGGATGTCCGCAGGAAAGACCCAGCTTCTGCCGCAACTGTCCCTTGGCGATGGCCGCGCGTCCGCGGATGGCCGACCACATCCACGAGCGCCCGGTCAGCTTTTCGATGACCGCACGCGCTTTCTGCATATCGTGAAACGCTTCGGTCAGTTGCATCGGGTCGTTGAAATTCTCGATAAAGGCGTTGGCGATGGCCTGCTGCGCGCTCTTGTCACTCAACTCGCCGCTCGAACCATACTGCGCAATGAGCAACTCCTTGCCCGAATCGGTGAGCGGAAGAAGCAGGGTGTTATTGAACTTATCGATGTACCAGTGGCGCTGCCAGAATTTATCGAAGGTGCCGGCCATCCACGCGGCGTCAAAGGGCTGGTCGCCGTGCTCGATGATGCAGTTCACGAGGTTGCGCGCCATCTTGTTGCCGTTGTTGGCGCCCTGCCCGCCGACAGGATCAAGCGAGTGGTTGGTGTCGCCCACCGACATCACTGCGCGTCCCGAGGGCAGCGTCCCCACGGTCTTGCGGACTTCCGGCACAAAGCTGCCCACCAGCCAACTGTTCTTGTCCGCCGGCTCGGCGTCCTTCATCCACTCGTAGTCCCAGGTCATCATTTCGCGGGTCAGCTTGATGCCGATCTCCAGAACTTCTTCAGCGGACTTGGCATCGCGGAAGCGGTCAATCGGCCCACCCTCTTTGGCCTCGAAGACCAGGCTCCATGACTGGCGGCCGTCTTTCGAGTACCACGGCACCCAGAAGCACTCACCGTAGCGGCCGAAAAAATTAAATTTCACCGGGATGTAGGTGCAGTAGTCAAAGTGCATGCTGATGCCCGCTACGTTGACCATGGCCAAAAAGCGCTGCGACTTCGAGAAGGTGCTGCGGGCCTCATCGCGGGCAAAAAGCTTGCTGATCGCGCCGCGGCCCGCGGCGACGATGGTCAAGTCGTGCGCGGCAGCAATCTGTTCGAGCCGCTCCATGGTGACATCTTCGATGACTATCTTCCCGCCGCGCTTTTCCAGCTCGATCATCCAGCGATGGCTTTGCAGGCGCAGGTCAATGGCCAGAAAGGGGCGGCTGAGCCGGCCGAGCAGGGTCAAGAGCTGATTCTTCGGGTCTCCCGGGCAGAAAGTGAGATGGACTCCTTCTCCTTGCGGGGCCAGATGGTCCCAGAAGTTCAACCCCAGCTCGCGCTCCCATTCCAACGACATGTTAAACCGCGCCGCGGAGCCTGTTGGACGGGCCTTGGTCAGGAAGTCCTCCGCGGGCTTGTCCGAGAACAGGGTGACATCATACCCGGCCTGGCGAAGTCCATGGGCGGCGAGCAGGCCGGCTTGTCCGGCTCCCACGATGGCAATTTTTCTCATTTGCCCGGCCTTCCTTCCGCTGGCGTCGCGGTCAGGATTATTCTGTTTCGATTCTCACCGCAACGCTGTTCTCACGCTTCTTGGAAGCATCGATCTTCGCCGCCGCCGCGCCAGGAGCGGCTTGCAGCGATTCCTGCATCTCGGCGAGCAGCTCATCGGTGGTCATCACCCGCCCAAAGAACAGCTCGATGTTTATCAGAGTGGCCAGGTGCATGGCCTGGTCGAAGGTGGCGTTGGCGTCACTGGGAAAAAGCACCTGGTAATCGCGCATGAACGCGGAGCGCGCGGTGGACTCGCAACATGCGTTGGTGGCCGTGCCGGTGACGATCAGCGTGTCCACATGGTGGAAGCGCAGGATGGCGTCCAGGCTGGTCTCGAAGAAGGAGTCGAACTTGTGTTTCACGATGCGGTATTCGCAGCGGCCCTCGCGCGGCTGGAGCATGTGCGGATACATCTCAAAGCTCGGCTCCCCCTGCCACAGGATGTGCTCCTCGGCGATCACTGGAAACTTGCGCAGCATCAAGCCGCCGTAAGGAGGGCGGTGGTCGGACTGCGTCCAGATTACCGGCATGGAATGCTCGCGGGCAAAGCCGATGAGGCGCTCGAGCCGCGGGATCATGACGCGGGCGGGAGCTGTTTCCAGGGCAGCGCCCTCGGCGACGAAGGCGTTCTGCATATCAATGACGATCAGCGCGCTGCGCCGCGGGTCGGCAACGAAGAAGTTTTTTCCCGAAACACTGAGACTGGGAGCCATGCGGCACTCCTTCTTATCCTGAAGACAACCGTTGCACCTGCGCCTTAGCGCCCCGATTTAAGCCAGATCCCGCGGTCGTGCATGAGCTGGATCTGGCGTTTGATTACCTTCTCGCGATATTCGGCATGCTTCATCGGCTCGCGGTTAAGGTACAGGTTTTTGGGATAAATGGGCTGCTCGTACAGGATCTGATAAAGCTCGGTGCGCAAGTCCTTCATCCAGTTGTCCCACAGCGCGCGTTCGCGGTGGTCGCGCAGCGCCTCGATGTCAATTACCCCGGCCACGTAGCTCGAGCCGCCACTGTAGTCGTGGCGTCCAACGATCTGTCCTTTGTAGTTGATGATGAACGACCGCCCGCCGAAGGTGTCAATCGGCGTGGTCTCTTCCGGAAACAGGTAGTAAGTGCCCAGGTTGGGCGCCACCACATAGAAGTTATTGTCCAGGGCGCGCGCCCGGCTCTGAATCTCATAGATCTCGTTGCCCGCGGCGGGATGCGGGAACGGGCCACGGTAAACCACCTCGGCGCCGTTCATCGCCAGCGCGCGGGCGTTTTCCGGGTAGGAGCCTTCATTGGCCATCATGATCCCCAGCCGCCCGATCTCCGTATCCACGACCGGCCAGAAGGCGTCGAGGTTGCGCCCGTATTTCTCGACCCACCAGTCGTAGATGTCGTGCGGGCAGACCGAGTGCTCGACCGGATACAGCGGCGTGAGCTTGTAGTGCTGGAGGATCACCTCACCCTTGGGGTTGAGGATGAACCCGACGTTGAAGAAGCGGTCCTTGATGTCGGGGTGCCGGGCCTTGGCCTGGGCGATGACAAAGACGTCGTACTCGCGGGCAATCTTTCCCAGCTCTTCAGTTTCTTCCCCGGGGATATCAATGGCGCATTCCCGCGCGTATTTGACGTGGTCGAGGTCCAGCACTTCGTCGTTGAACGCCTGCAAGGTGCCTTCGGGGATGGCCAGGAGACGGACAGGAATATCGAGGGCGGAAAGCCAGCAGGCCGCCTTGACCAGGTGGTGGATGTGGTCGAGGTTGATGCGGATGTCTTTGCGCGTGCGGATGCCGCGGATGGTGGGGATGAGTCCGACCACGGTATATGGTTTCACCACGGCTCTGCGGTCTCCTTCGTCGAATTTCCGGGCGGACACCAAAGGGCTCTCCGGCCTTCAGGCCGGAGAGCCCCAGTGGCGCCGGTCGGCTGCAGACAGGCTAGAAAAGCAGACGGAGAGAGAACTGGATCTGTCTGGCCGGCGCGACGAACTTAGGCGTGCCAAAAGTCGTGCCCGGCACCGGGCTGGTGATCCCGTCGCCAAACTGCTTCGGTATCGGCCCGAGAAAATCGGGTGCGGCGTAGACGTGGTCGATGTCCTGGACGTTCACGATGTTGAAGATATTGAACGCCTCGGCGCTGAACTGGCCCTTGAGTTTCTGCGTGATCGGAAACGCCTTCTGAATGCGCAGGTCCATGTTCACGTAGCGTTGGCCGCGGTAGGTGTTGCGTCCCACGGTGCCCACGCGGTCGGAAAATGGGAAATTATCGCCGTTAGTGTCGAAGCCGACGTTGATGGTGGAGTAGCGCGGGCTGGCGGCGCTCAGCACGATGGAACCCTTCATGTCCTGTAAGGGCTTCCACCAGCTTTCCGGCGATTCTGCCTGCAGGGCCGCGGTAAAGCGATGGCGGTTGTCATTGTCGGAGATGGCTTTGTCCTGCCGGATATGGAGATAGTTCTGAGGCACGTTGGGCAGGTTGATGGTGGTGGAAATATCCAGGGACTTGGAATACACGTAGTTGGTCAGCAGGCTGTAATGATGGGCAAACGTCTTGCGCACGCTGAGCGTGCCGCCGTGGTAGATCGAAAACCCGACCGGGGCCACCATCAGGGCAAAACCATAACCAAAGTCAGCAGGCGCAAGCAGCAACCTGCCGGTGGCAGAGGTGCCGGCGGGCACGCCGTTGATGCTCAGATACACCGGCAGCCGCGTGGCATGCGAATAGAGGTATTCCACGGAAACGAACAGGTCCTTGCCGAACTGGTGCTCGACCTGGAGGCTGGCCTGCTGCGCGAAGGGATTGTTGAAGTCCCTCTGCGCGTAGCCCAGCGGGAACTGGATCAGCGTGCCGGGGGCCGGATAGGCGCCAGTGGCGGTAAAATTGGCGAAGGCATTCGCGGGACTGACTGGGGGCGGCAGCGGAGGAATGACTCCGACAACTCCGGAAGCGCCCAGACCGATCAGGTTACTGTGATTATTTGCTAACTGCGGGACCAGCGGGTTATTCAAATAACCGAACTCTGAACCGCCGATCCAACTCACCAGGACGTCGCTGAAGATGAACGGCGAGACGAATATCCCATAGCCGCCGCGCACCACGCCTTTGCCGTGATTGAAGGAGTAGGCGAAGTTCAGGCGCGGCTGAAAATTGTTGTACTTAGTGGGGTGGAATGCGCCCACCGTCTTGGTGTCGGAGGCGGAAGGCAGCTTTTCAATGTCGTAGCGCAAACCTGCGGTGATGGTGAAGTTGGGCAGCACCTTCCATTGGTCCTGGACGTAAAACCCGTAGAGCTGGTGGCTGTGGTCCAGCGTCGTGTTCTGGTCGAAGGCGGACTGGGAGGGCCCGGCGAACAGACCGGCTGGGAAGTTGGGATTGCGGTTGGGAATCTGCACGCCGAAGAACTGCTTGGGCTCCAGGAAGTTGAACAGCAAAGGAGTGGGCGTGAATCCGTTCCCAGGATTCCCGAAGAAGCTGGGGGGAGAAAAGATGGCCACTCCCGGGCTGAAAATGGGAACCTGATAGTTCTGCGCGACGTTCTGGGCTTCGCCGCCGAACTTCAGGACGTGCTTGCCCATGGTGTGGGTCACATTCTCGACCACCTGGAAGCGCTGCTCGATGTAAAAGCGCACGCTCCCCACAAAGCCTCCCGAGGAAAGCAGGTTGGAGATGGAAATGGCCGGCTCGAAGCCCGCGCCTACCGGATCCAGGCGGAAGTTGCGCCTTCCATACTGCAAGCCCGTGTCCAGCGTCCAGGAGGGGGAAGGAAGTTGAAGAAAGTTTGCGTAGATGGTCTGGTCGCGGATGGGATTGTTGCGAAAAGAGGAAGGGAGTCCTTCGCCGGGTGAAGCGCCGCGGGCACGGAGTTTGCGGTCGTCCGTAAAGATGTAGGCCACATTCATCGAATTATTCGAGTTGAAGGAGTGGCTGTCCTTCAAAAAGAATTTGTCGTAATCGTCTACCTGCAGGAACGAAGAAAGGTTTTCGGCCGTCAGGCCGAGCTTTAGCTTTTGCGAATTGATGCTTACCGGGCCATTGATGTTGTTCAGGATGAACGAGGAATACACCGGCGATTCCGCGCGCCGCTGGCCTTCGTAACCTCCGAAGAAGAAATTTTTCTGCTTGATCACCGGACCACCCAGCGTGGCGCCGAACTGGTTCTGGCGCAGGGTGTTGAATCCCGGCGCGGAGAGCAGGTTGTTGGCGTCCAGTTTGTTGTTGCGGAAATACTCGTAGACCGAACCGTGCAGAACGTTGGATCCGGACTTGGTGACGGTGTTGACCACCGAACCGAGCGAGCGTCCTGTATCCACCGTGTACGCGCTGGTCACCACGCGGAACTCATCCACCCAGTCCTGCGAGGGCGTCAACCGCTGCACGCCGGAGATGCTGGTGGTGTAATCGAGGCCGTCCAGGGTAAGCAGCGAGGTATGGCTCTCGCGCAGACCGGCGAAACTCAGCTTGACCACTGTCTCGGTGAACGGCGACTGCGCGCCGATAGCCGTGCTGCGTCCAATAGAAACCGAGGGCGTGAGCAGCGCAAAGTCGATGAACTCGCGTCCCTGGATGGGCAGGTCCTGGATCTTGCGGCTATCGATCACCTGGCTCACTTCGGTTTTCTCGACGTCGATGCCCTGCGCCGTATCCGATACCTCGATCTTCTGTTCCTGCGTGGCCACGCCCAGAGTCACGGTCAGCGAAGCCACCTGCCCGACGGAGAGGTCCACCGCCATGGTGCGCGCGTTGAACGACTTGCCCACCGCAGTCAGCTCATAGCTTCCCGGCGACAGCCCGGCCATAACCGCCAGACCGAATTCTCCGGTGGTCGCGGTACGCGCCACCCCGGTCTGTTTGTTTTTCAGGGTGATGTTGATGCCGGGCAGCGCCCCGCCCGTTGAATCCTCGGCGGTGACGCGCAAGGTGGCCAATTGCTGGGCCGACAATCCTGCGGTGAAAATAAGCGACAGGATTGCTGCTGCTAACGCAATACGGACGATACGTTGCATCTCGTTTTCCCCCAACCCCTGAATTGAAGTGCCTCGTGCTCTGGGGCGAAAGTCTGCCACTATCGCCTCTGACGCGCAATAGGATTGTCGCCAATCAGGAGGTTCCCCGGACGCCATAAACTCTGGCGTAACAATTTCTTAGGGGTGGAAAGAGATCCAGACCCCCGGCGCAGTTCGCCGCTGTCTACCCCGGCCGAATGCGTATTCCTAATTACTCCCCATGGCGGCGGTTTGCCGGAATCTCGTGTAAAATTCCTGCTCCATGCTGACGGCCATCACCCGCGAGATCAGTCCGGCCATCGCCGCTTGCCAGTTGACCTTTCATTCGCGGCAGCCAATCGATTTTGCCGGGGCCAAGAAGCAGCACGGCGAATACCAACAGCTCCTGGCGCGGCTTGGAGCCCGGGTGATTTCTCTTGCGGCTGAGCCGGAACTGCCCGATGCCATCTTCGTTGAAGACACCGCCGTGGTGCTGGATGAAGTTGCCGTCCTGCTGCCCATGGGCGCGGCGTCGCGGCGCGCCGAAAGACCTTCCATTGAAAAGGCGCTGACGCCCTTCCGGCCAATCGAGAAGATTGAGCTGCCGGCAAAGATCGAAGGCGGAGACATCATGCGCATTGATCGCCGGCTATTTGCAGGTTTGTCGAGCCGCACCAATCAGGAGGGCATCCGGCAACTGGCGGCGCTTGTTTCGCGGTATGGCTACGAGGTGATTGCCGTACCGGTAGACGGCTGCCTGCACTTGAAGAGCGCCTGCACATTTCTGGGAGAAAACACCATTGTGGGGAATCGTTCCTGGATTGACGCGGAGATGTTCCGCAAATTCGAATGGATCGACGTGCCTGGCGAAGAACCCGCAGCGGGCAACACACTCACCATCGGCGAAAAGGTCATTCTGCCGGCCTCTTTTCCGCGCACGCGAGGGTTGCTCGAGCAGCGTGGCTTCACCGTCGAGGGGCTGGACGTCTCTGAATTGCAGAAGGCCGAATCGGGTCTGACCTGCTCCAGCCTGGTTTTTGAAGACCGGGTATAGCGTTGTGTCCCACAAGTATCTGGCAATTCTTACGGGCTCACGGGCGGGGCAAGCCCCGCCCCTACGACGCATTGCGTGCGCGGACTGTTGGTAGCCCTCAACGGGTGGAGCTTCTGCCGTGAACCCGCTTACACATTTCTTGATCGGTTGGGGAGTGGCCAACACCGCCGAACTCGAACGCAAGGAGCGGGCCATTGTCACCCTGGCGGGAGTCGCACCGGACCTGGACGGACTGGGCGCCATCCCGGAGATTTTGACGCGCCACTCCGCGCATCCGCTGAATTGGTTCAGCGACTATCACCACGTGCTCGGACACAACCTGGGATTTGCTCTGGTGGTCACCGCCGCAAGCTTTCTGCTGGCCACGCGAAGATGGAAGACTGCGGCGCTGGCCTTGGTAAGTTTTCACCTGCACTTGTTGTGTGACGTTATCGGCGCGCGGGGGCCGGAGGGCGAGCAGTGGCCCATCCCCTACCTCTCTCCCTTCTCGCAGTCCTGGCAGTGGGTCTGGCACGGACAGTGGGCACTGAATGCCTGGCAGAACTTCGCTATCACCGGTGCGGCGCTGCTGGCGATGTTTTATTGGGCGTGGTCGCGCGGATATTCGCCTCTGGAAATGGTTTCACCGAAGGCGGATGCCGCTTTTGTGGCCACCTTGCGCAAGCGATTTGCGGCTTGAATCGATTGGCCGGGGAGCGTAGGATTTTGCTGATCCCGTTCCGCAGGAACATGCCCAGGTGTTCCCCGAAGCGATCGAGGAGGAAGCTACCTGCCATGCCCACAACGAAAGAATTTGGTATCCGCATGAATGACCGTCCCGGCACTCTGGGAGAATTCACCCGGGCGCTTGCCGAACGCGGGGTGAACATCCTGGCCTTGCAAGCCACACCGCAGGAGGGGAAGAGTTTGCTGCGCCTGGTCACGGACAATCCCACGGCCACACGCGCCGTCCTGGCGAGCAGCCGCCTGAGCTACGCGGAAACGGACGTGGCCCAGGTGAAGTTGACCCACCGGCCGGGCGAGCTGGCGCGGGCCGCGTCGCGGCTCGGCGAGGCCAGCATCAACATCAATTACATCTATTGCGGCGTAGATGCCGGGACGAATGAGCCGCTGGTGATCTTCGGCGTCACGGACGCCGGGAAGGCGGCGAGCATCCTCGACCAGGCCGCAGCCGCAGCAGGAGCTTAGCGCCTCTTCGCCGCCGGGCAAGGCACACGCCGGGAGATACCGGCCACGACTCGCCCGTCCCTCAACAGCGTCGAACCCAGCACCATATTCCTCTGGGCCACAAGCCTGCTGCGCGGGATGTGCGCCAGCACTTTTCGGTGTACGATAAAAAGATGCCGTGGGGCCCGTAGCTCAGCTGGTTAGAGCAGCGGACTCATAATCCGTCGGTCCCAGGTTCAAGTCCTGGCGGGCCCACCAAATTGTTTAGAGCTCGAAAACATTTTGATGGAATGTTGCGGTCTTGTAAAATCCCTCTGCATCTGGCATCCGGAGACAATCATGAATCGCAGAACTCTTATATCCGGCGGCATCCTCACTGCGCTGTCCGTGGCCCTCGTGCTGGGGGCGGCCCCGGCCAGGACGGAAACGGTGAGTTACAAGAGCGGCGGCGAATCCGTCAGCGGGTATCTGGCCACGCCGGGAACGCCGGGAAAACATCCCGCAGTAATTGTGATCCACGAATGGTGGGGATTGAACGACTGGGTCAAGGAGCAGGCGGCGAAGTTTGCCGACCAGGGATACGTGGCGCTGGCCGTTGACCTGTATCGCGGGAAAGTGGCTTCCTCTTCGGACGAAGCGCACGAACTGATGCGCGGCGTGCCCGATGACCGCGGCATCCGCGATCTCGAAGCGGCGTTTGCGTATCTCACCTCGCGCGCGGACGTGAACGCAAACAAGATCGGCTCGGTGGGATGGTGCATGGGCGGCGGCTGGTCGATCAAGTTGGCCGTGCAGCAGCCCAAGCTGGCGGCATGCATCGTGAATTACGGACCGCTGCCGACGGATGCCGCCAACATTGCCAGGATCAAGGCGCTGGTGCTGGGGAATTTCGGCGCCAACGACCGCGGCATCACCCCGGAATCCGTGCGGGCGTTCGATGCGGCGATGAAAGCAGCGGGAAAGACGGTGGACTCGAAGATCTATGACGGCGCGGGACACGCCTTCGAAAATCCCAACAACAAGGTCGGATACCGGCCCGAGGCGGCCAAGGACGCATGGGCGCGCATGGTCGCGTTTTTCCGCGCACACTTGGCGCAATAGCCGGAAGCCTCCGCAACACCCCGATCTCCTGACCGGCACGATCACCGCGATATGCGCACGGGCACTTAATCAGCCGCGTAACCGCTTCGGCCCGCTGACACACGGATTGCCGCGCTCGTAGAAGCGCAGGATTCGCTCGACTTCCCGCGTTAGGCCGATGCGCACGCTCTGGCCGATTGAGCCCGTGGGTCGCGCGGCGGTGCCAAGCCACAGCGGCCCGCGGACGCACAGGTCAACTCCATCCAGCCGGCGATCGATGCGCATCGCCATGGCCAACCGGCCCGGGCCCCGGGCAAGCTCGCTGAGCCGTGACGCACCGCGGCGGCGTCTCATCAGCGCAATTCCCTCCAGCGGCTCGAGCGCGCGCAACAGCACGCCGGCGCCGATCCCCGGCGGTTCGCTGCTCACATTGAGCATGAACCAGCAGCCATAGACGAAATACACGTAGGCGTGCCCGCGCTCAAGGAAGAGTGAGCGATTTCGCGGAGTTTCTCCGCGAAATGCATGCCCGCTGGCGTCGCCGACTACATACGCTTCCGTCTCCACGATGCGGCCGCTCATCCAGCCTTTCGCGGCATCGTGGACCAGCGTCTTGCCGATCAGAAAGCGAGCCAGCTCGACCGTGTCGTTCGGTAACTCAGCGCGGCGAAGACGGCGGATGAGGCGCGCAGCCATCAGTGGCCTGACCTCCTCCCCCGACGATGCTATGGCACATGAGCGCGGTGGCGCAATGATCGAGGGATTTACTCGATTCTGCTTGCAACCACGCCAGCATCGAGTGCATCCTATCCCCCCGGGGGGGATATGGGCAAGACCAGCACGGTGTGCATGCCGGATGTCTACCTCGACCGCGAGGTTGAGAAGGACCTGCAGGACCGCCTAAGCCGCATCGAAGGCCACGTCCGAGGTGTAAAGCGCATGCTCGGCGAGCACGGCACCTGCGAGGATCTGCTCCTTCAGCTCGCAGCCGTCCGTTCGGCGGTGAACCAGGTCCAGGCCCGCTTGCTCGAAAACCACCTCGAGACGTGCGTTGCGGATGCCGTGCGTTCGGGCAAGGGCGGTAAGGCGCTCGATCGCCTGAAAGGCGCGCTGGCGCAAGTGCTCAAGACTCAGTAGCTAAAGAAGGATCCTTGCGCATGCCTAAATGTTGCGAACCAAGAAATAAGCCGGCTCCGCTTCCGCAAGCGATGCCCTGCCCGGCAAACGGGACCCGCTCCAGTCGCGTAGACCTGCTGATTGTAATGAGCCTGGTTCGAAAACTGCCGTTGCGCATGCCGCCTGCGCAGTACTACTTTTGCGAGGCGCGTGGGTGCGATGTGGTTTACTTCCCCTCGAACCCGGCCGCGCCCGTGTTCCGAAGCTCGGACCTCCTCGTGGCTGTGTGGAGCAAGGAGCTGAAGGACACCGTGCCGGTTTGTTATTGCTTCGGATTCACCCCGAAAGAGATCCGCGAAGAAATCGAGCAGACCGGTAAGTCAGCGGTGTCTGAAAGTATCCGTGCCGAATTGAAGGCGGGCAACTGCGCTTGCCAGGTGAAAAATCCCTCGGGAACATGCTGCTTGGGGAACGTTACCCGGATCATCCGCGACGCGCGCGCTCGCCGGGGCCAAAAATGAAGAAGTCCGGCATGCTTGCGGCGGCGGGGGCGCTGGTGAGTGCGCTGGCAACTCTGAGTTGTTGCCTGCCCTTTGGGTTTCTCGCTGCCCTGGGCGCCGCGGGGGCCGCGGTCTATTTGCGAAGCGTTGGCCCGTGGCTGCTGCTGCTTGCCGTCGGCCTGCTGGGAGTTGGGTTTTACCAGGTTCGCAGCGGGCTGCGTTGCGGCGTCCGGCAAAGCAAACTCGGCCTCGTCTTACTCGCCTTTGCAACCCTGATCGTTCTGTTGGTCGCGCTCTTTCCACAAGTGATCGCCGGGGTTCTCGCGGACCTCGGAGGAAAGTCCGGGCAATGAAGCGGTCCATCGTCATCGTCGCGGTTGTCCTTGCGCTTCTTGTCCCGGGTGCCGCGTGGTACCTCTGGGGACCGGCACAGGTTCCCGATGGCCAGCCGGCATTAGTCGCGCTCACCCCCGGAAACTTCGCCGAGCTGAAAAAGGAGTTCAACGACAATGCGACAAAAGTTCGCGTCGTTGTGTTGCTCTCCCCCACTTGACCTACATGTCTGCGGGGGGCTTCCGCAGTTCAGGCAGTGTTTAGAGACACACCCAGTGCAAATCTAAAACTGCTCGTAATTTGGGAGCCGATTCTCAGGACCGACTGGGGCCGTCCAGGCGCCGGCGTTCTCTCGCGGGCATCGGACCGCCGGGCTTCGCAGTTCTGGGACCGGGATCATCTCTTCGCCAACCAGTTGAAACACGACCTCGAAGCCGCCCACGCCGGCCCAATATGTTGCGAACAAGATGGCATCCTCTGGGACCTTGTTGCTGTTTATCCGGAGCAAGTTCGCTGGGAAAAATCGCTGCCAAAGCCCGCCTACATCTATGGTCCGGGAGTCGATTCGGCCGAACTTCCCGGCGTGCTGGGCGAGCTATTGGGCGGGAAGCAGTCTCCACGGCCTTAGACCCCCCACAGTCAGCGATCACTGTTGACATGCCGACCCCGCTATGCTATATTTCCATAGTTCTGGAAATATGAACTCTTCTTCCACTGTCGACGCCCTTGCCGCTCTCGCCCAGGAGACGCGCCTCAACATCTTCCGTCTGCTCATCGGCCATGCGCCCGCCGGGCTTCCCGCCGGACAAATCGCGCGCCGCCTGCATCTGCCCGGGCCCACGCTCTCCTTCCACCTGAATGTCCTCTCCGCCGCCGAGCTGATCGAGGCGCGCAAGAATGGCCGCTCCATCTCCTATTCACCGCGGTTCGACACCGTCAAGGGCCTCACCGGCTTCCTGCTGGAAAACTGCTGCGGCAGCCGCGGTTGCGCGCCGGGGGAGAATCCTTCACCCCGCTCTCGTTCGATGCGCCGGGCAGGCACCCCGCGCGTTGATGCCTCGCGCACGAGGCGATGAAGATGCCGGAACGCTACAACGTACTCTTTCTCTGCACCGGCAATTCAGCCCGTTCCATCATTGCCGAGGCCATCCTCAATCAGAAGGGCCGGCCAAATTTCACGGCCTACAGTGCCGGCAGCCATCCTGCCGGGAGCGTCCATCCTCATGTCCTCCGCCTGCTTGAGATGCAACGGTTTCCCGTCGAGGGCGCACGGAGCAAAAGCTGGGACGAATTTGCCAAGCCCGGCGCGCCGAAGATGGATTTCGTCTTCACCGTGTGCGACAACGCCGCCAGCGAAACGTGTCCCCTCTGGCCGGGCCAGCCCATGACCGCGCATTGGGGCGTGCCGGACCCCGCCGCAGTTAAGGGGACGCAGGAGCAGGTGGAACGCGCCTTTCGCGAGGCGATGATCGTTCTGGATCGCAGGATCGGCTTGTTCCTGTCCCTGCCTCTGACCAGCCTCGATCGAATGGCTATCAAGAAAGCAATGGACCGCATCGGCGATCAATGACCACTCGGCAGAATAAGAAGGAGGATGCAATGAGTTCAGGAGACCTGAAAGAAATCGTCAAAGAAAAGTACGGAGAGGCCGCCAGGCGGGCGGCATCAGGGACTGGCTCGGCGTGCTGCGGAACCAGCCCGGCATCCAGCCTGCAAGGTTGCGACCCCATCACGGCCAACCTTTACGGCGAGGGCGACGCCTCTGCGGTCCCGGAAGGAGCGTTGCGCGCCTCTCTGGGCTGCGGCAATCCCACCGCGCTCGCCGAACTTCGCCCCGGCGAAACCGTGCTGGACCTCGGCTCGGGCGGGGGGATTGATGTCCTGCTCTCCGCGCGCCGCGTCGGACCCACAGGGTGGGCTTACGGCCTGGATATGACCGATGAAATGCTGGCGCTGGCGGAGGAGAACAAACGCAAAGCCGGGCTTACCAACGTCGAATTCCTGAAAGGTGAAATCGAAAAAATACCGCTGCCGGACAACTCCGTGGACGTAATCATCTCCAATTGCGTCATCAATCTTTCCGGCGACAAGGACCGCGTGCTTCGCGAGGCCCACCGGGTGCTGAAGCCCGGCGGACGCATCGCGGTCTCCGACGTCGTCGTGCGGGGCGAGGTGCCCCAGGAAATCCGCCGCAGCATGGAGTTATGGGTGGGCTGCGTGGCCGGCGCCCTCACGGAAATCGAATACCGCGAGAAACTCGCCGCAGCCGGCTTCGCGTCGGTCGAAATCGAGGCCACCCGGGTCTACAGCATTGAGGACGCCCGCGCTTATCTCGGCGCGGCAGGAATGGACGCGGATGCCATCGCCCCGCTGGTGGAAGGAAAGTTCATCAGCGCCTTCGTGCGGGCGACCAAGCCGGTCGCGGCGAGCACGTGTTGCGCGCCTACCTGCTGCCAATAACCAGCCCATCCCTTGTGAGGCACTGAAGGAAAATGGCCGTTGTGGCCGCGAAATGAAGCGGAGAGAGCCGCGAGATTAGGTTCCGCACGGGCAGGTGACGCAGGGGAAACCTGCACGATAATTCTGTCCCTGGGGCATGCCCCGATCGTCTATAATGGGCCTTCGAGGTTCCGGACAAGCATCCGCGGGCGCCGGAGCCGGCCACACTTCCCGCAGCTCCCGCATTTTGAAAATCGTTTGCCTGGTGTAGAATCTCGACGGCCTGGGAGCCACAGTCCTGAGCAACCTACCTCCATTCGTCAAAACGCCGCGGAACGACGCCCACGCGCTGTTTGTGCAAGAGGCGGTGGCGGACTTCGAGTCCACGGCCAGCGCATTTCCCAGCTCGCGATATCTGGCGCGGGCCATGGCCCAGCCGTTGCGCCTGGAGCGAGCAGCCACCGTTGCTGAACTGGGGCCGGGCACCGGCGCGATCACCCAGACGCTTCTCGCGGAAATGCCCGCCGGGTCGACGCTGATCGCCTTTGAAACCAATTCGCGATTCTGCGCCTACCTGCGGAAGTATTTGCCCGACCCGCGCCTCGAGCTGGTCCACGCCGAGGCGGAGACTCTCCACGAGCATTTACAAGAGATGGATTGCGCGGGACTGGACGCCGTGGTCTCTTCCCTGAGTTTTGCTTTCTTGCACGAAGCCGAGGGCCACGCCATCCTCGAGGGCGTGGCCTCAAACATGGCCAACGGCGCGGTCTTTACGCAGTATCAGTATCTTTCCACGTGGTGGGCGGACGCCCTGCGGCATAAGGTGCAGCGCCGGCGTTTGAGCCTGGACCGCCTGCTGCACCAGCACTTCCGTACGGTGGAGACTGAAGTTGTGTGGCGAAACTTGCCACCCGCAGTTGTGTTTACCTGCCGGCTGTAACCGCGAGCCCCGCAAGCGCACCGAGCAAGCGCTCCACCTCTTCCGCGGTGTTGTAATGCACCAGACCGATCCGCAGCAGCCCGCCGTCTTTTTCCACTCCCAGGCGTTCGGTGAGATTAATCGCGTGATAGTTGCCGTCCCAAGTGAAGATGCCGCGGTCGCCGAGGTAGGTGGCGATTTCCAGCGGGGTTTTTCCGGCCATTCGGATGGCCACGGTGGGGACGCGGCTCGAAAAGCGCGCCGGGTCGGAAATTCCATAGAAGGTCAGCCCGGGGATGGCCAGCAGACCGGCGATCATCCGCCCGGCCAGCGCGCGCTCGTATTCCTGGATTGCGGCGTACGCGGCGAGCAGCGCCTGGCGGCGCGAAGCGGCCTCGGGAGCTGCGCGGCGTCCCAATTCGGCCAGATAATCCACTGCCGCGGCGACGCCGGCCAGTCCTTCGTGACTCTGCGTTCCGGTCTCCCAGCGGTCGGGCAGGGCATCGGAGGAGGGGCGTACCTTGTAGGGCCGCAGCCGCAACAGGTGCTCGCGCTTGCCATAGATCGCGCCCATGTGCGGGCCGAAAAATTTGTACGGCGAACAGGCCAGGAAGTCGCAATCGATCGCGCGCACGTCAATCGGGCCGTGTGGGGCATAGTGCACGGCGTCAATAAAGGCCAGCGCGCCGGCGTTGTGCGCCAGCCGCACCACTTCGCGGACGTTATTAATAGTACCGACGGCGTTGGCGGCATAGCCCACCGCCACCAGCCGCGTCCGGCCGGTAATCTTGCCGCGCAAGTCGTCCATGTCCAGCGTGCAGTCCTCGGTATGGATGTCCGTCTGGCGGACGACCACGCCGAGCTCTTCCAGCGCGCGCCACGGCGCCACGTTGGCATCGTGGTCCAGCGTGGTGACCACAATTTCGTCACCCTCGCGCAGCTCGCGGCCGATGGCCCGGCTGAAGGCAAACGTCAGCGTGGTCATGTTCGGCCCGAGAAACACTTCATCGGCGTCGCAACCCAGAAAATCGCCCATGGCGCGGTGCGCTTCGGCAATGATGGCGTCCGAGCGCCGGCTGGTGGAAAAAGCCCCGCCGGTGTTGGCGTTGCACTGTTCGAAATAGGCAGTCATTGCGGCGATCACCACCCGTGGCACCTGCGTCCCCGCCGGCGCATCGAGAAATGCCGCCGGCTCGCCGTTTACAGTCTGCGCCAGCGAAGGGAACTGCGCGCGCACCCAGGCGATGTCGAATTTCCTGGCGACGGAGCTTTCCAGTGTTGAAGGCATGGTTCCCCTGTCCTGACGTCTTGCCGGAGCTACAGCAGATGGTCGAACTCCGCACCAGTTGGTGACCGCGCGGAGTCCGGCTCTCGCCGGTCTCGCTTAGATTGCAGGCCGATCCCGGGGTGGCGCTCGCCACAGGCCCCGGGACCGCGGAGCGAAACTACTTGATGGCTTTCTTCAGCCTTTTTTGCAGCTTTTTCAGATCCTTTTCCAGCGAACTAACCGTCTTATTCAAGCGCTTCAAACTCTCTTCTGCCGCTTCCGAAGCCGCTTTACCGGCGGCCACGGCGGCGCGTTGCGTCTTGCCTATTGCGGCGCCAAACCCCTCGGCCGCTTGGGTGAAAGCATCTTTTTTCGCCATGCTGTACTCCTTTATGAAGCCCCGCCATCGTATCTGCCTCGCGGCGGCGCGTCAA
>JBGPJC010000027.1:0-35024 GCA_041485165.1 Terriglobia bacterium
CAGGGTGACCGGGATAGTGCTGCCCGGAGTGCCGCTGGTCGGATTGATCGAGGCCAGCGTGGGCGCTGGCGGCACAAAGGCGTTGACCGTAAACGTGACGTTGCCGCTGGTGCCGCCCGCTGTAGTGACCGAGACATTCTGCGCACCGGTTGTGGCATTTGCCGCGATCGCAAACGTCGCGGTGATGGTCGTGCTGTTCACCACCGAAATGTTGCTGATGGTCACGCCTGCGCCGCCAAAGTTAATGGTGGCCCCGCTGACGAAGTTGGTGCCGGTCAGGGTGACTTGGACACTGTTGTTGCCCTGAGTGCCGCTGGTCGGATTGATCGAGGCCAGCGTGGGCGCCGGCGGCACAAAGGCGTTGACCGTAAACGTGACGTTGCCGCTGGTGCCGCCCGCGGTAGTGACCGAGACATTCTGCGCACCGGTTGTGGCATTCGCCGCGATCGCAAACGTCGCGGTGATGGTCGTGCTGTTCACCAGGGAAATGTTGCTGATGGTCACGCCTGCGCCGCCAAAGTTAATGGTGGCTCCGCTGACGAAGTTGCTCCCGGTCAGGGTGACCGGGACACTGTTGCCCTGAGTGCCGCTGGTCGGATTGATCGAGGCCAGCGTGGGCGCCGGCGGCGGAACACCAGTCACGGTAAATGTGACGCCGTTGCTGGTGCCGCTTGCGGATGTGACGGTGACGCTCTGGCCGCCGATTGGTGCGTTCGAGGCGATAGTAAATGTGCCGGTCACCTGGGTCGCTGCCGTGGTGACATTGGTGACGGTGATGCCGTTCAGCGCGTTAATCGTGGCCCCGGAGAGATTTGTACCAGTCAGGGTAACGGTGTTGATGGTCTGGCCCTGCTGGCCGCTCGACGGACTGATCGTGGTGAGCGTCGGCGCCGACGTCGACCCCGGCCAGTTGTTCACCAGGTTGGCGGCGTTGAGGGTGCCGATTCCGGTGGCGAAGTCCCAGCCGGTCGTGGTGCCGTAAGCGGGAGCGTAGGCGTTGTTGGAAGTGGAAAGCACGCCCACCGAGGGCAGGTAGCAGTTGTTGCTGCCTATGCAGTCCACGTCCATGTCGCCCTGGGTGACGTCATAGAAGATGCAGGCGCCAGAGATGGTATTGCCGTTGCTCGAGTTGCAGGAGTTGTTGCCGCTCGAACCGTACTCGGTGGCGGCGAGCTGGTAATAAACGGGATTGGGATTGCCCTGGCGCGAGCCGGTCTTCTGATTTACCAGCGCCTGAATGCCGGCCATGATGGGAGAGGAAAAGGATGTTCCGCCCGCGCCGGACCAGCTGCTGGGAGGATTGCCCGCACAAACGGCCCCGCCGCGCGCGGTGTTCGACCAGCAAAATACGTAGTAGTGACTCCACAGACCGTCGGCGGCGAACAGCGAAACGTCCGGAGTGTCGCGCACGCCGTCGCTCGGGTTGCCGAGGACTGACTGCCAGGACGGCTTGGCCCATCCCTGGCAAGTCCCGCTCACGACGCCGCTGATGGATGGCGTCCCCGTCGCGCAGCCGCTTGGGCCGCCGCCGCCGGCTACCGTGGTTAGGAAGAAGCCGCCATAGGGGCCATTACAAAAGCCGCTTGGGCCATAGGTCGTGGGCGAGCCGGAAAGATAGATGGAAAGCAGCACGCTGGCGCAGGAGTCGTTCCAGGGGATCTCGGGAATATAGGAAATCGCGGAGCCGAAGGCGGGCGTGTTGGTCGAGTTCCAATAAACACTGTTGGTGCTGGAGAAGGTGTCGCTGAAGTCTGTGCCGCCCACAGCAACGTTGTACGGTGTGGAAGCAAAAGCATTGACACCAATGCCGTGCGTTGCTTCCGCAACACTATTGTCGCAGCCGGCCGCTCCGCTATCGCCCGCGGCAACGAAAACAGAGACGCCCTCGGTGACCGCGAGCTGATACGCCGAGTTGTACGCGGCATTGGCCGAGGAGCCGTTTACTGTCTCGCACTGGCCATAGCTGATGCTCATGATCGGCGGCGGTGGGCTGGTCGCGTTGATCAGGTTCTGGATGGCAATCAGGCCGCCGAAGGTAGTGGTGGTATCCGCGCATGAGGCCATCTCGATGGCCGCGTTGGGTGCCGAGGCGCTGGCCCATTCCGCGTCCAGAATCGCTTCCGCGTCATTGGGAGAAACCACTCCGGGATTGAGGCAATTGTTGGTGCCGCTGGAAGGCGCCGGGTGGACGGTCGTAAGTGACCCCGACGTGTAGCCAGAAAGGCCGAAAGTCGAACGGAAGGTACTCCAGTCCGCAGTGCTGAACAGGTTGGTGTCTTCGATCAGCACGATCGTCTGGCCCTGCCCGGAGTAACCTGCATTGAAAAGGGGGTTCAGGTTGTAAATCGTGGCCAGGTCGGCGGGCACCACCGCATAGGTGGTGTTGCCAAAAGGGTCGGTAAACGTGAAATTGGGCCGCGCCTGGTGCATCTTGTGCATGGCGTGCGGATGGAAGTTATGCAGCGAGACGATGCCGGAAACAAGCGAAGCGAGCACGGCGGGAATTCGCGGATCCCTCATGTTAGCGACATGCTTTTCGCCGTTTACCTCGAAATTGTGGATTTCAGTCTGAAAGGCCTCGCGCACCTGGCCTGCCGTGCCAGAAAAATCGATTACCATCCCGCTCGGATAGACCACATTCACCTTGAAACCGTGAGACTCCAGCCAGCGCGCAATGGTGTCCAAGTCTTGCTGTGCCAGACCAAACCTTTCTCCAAATTCCCGCGCGGTCAGCCATTTGTGAAAGGCGGGGGATTGGGGGTTGTGGAGTTCATCTATGAACTGCTCGAGCGCGCGCTCCTGCTCGAGAGAGGGCTTCAACTGGAGCAGCATATGCTCCATCGGGAATTCCTCAGCAACCGAGCCACGATCGTTCGCCGCATTCGCATGGGGATGCGTATTGCCCTCGAGCACGACGCGCTTGCTTTCGTCAATGTTCTGCGTGATGCGGGCGCGCTTCTGCCACCCCGCGTCCAGCCCTTGTCCGTAAACCAAGTGGGCGGTGAACGCAAACGCCAGGACACCGGCGGCGAAGAAAACGATTCCCAATCTGCGAGTCATGGGTCTCCTTATCTTCAATGAAAACTGGCCCGGTCACAGTGCGCGGAGAATCATCACGACGGCCGAGAGCCGCCGAACCATCATGTTCTTGGTAAGCTGGAAGGCCGGATCCTCCTAGTCGAGAAACCCTGCCGGGACGTGCCTCTTACCAGTGCGGATATGAAGGAATAATGGACCTCTATCTACAAGTTTAATACCGCTATGGGGTAGGAAATCAACTGGTCTAAAGGACAGGGTTGGGACAGCGGCCTAACAGCTATCCCATCAGTCACAAGAGGTCACATTGGGCAGTGTCGATGGGCGGGGGGAGGACGAAAACGTGCTCACGGACCTCATTGACGCCTGGTGGACGATTCACCAACCGTTGTTCTAACCCACTGGCCGCTAGCTTGTAGCTACAAGCGATTCCCGATGCAGTTCAAAATGTTAGGAGAGGCTGTGCGGAAACAAAGATATGCGTGACGCAGGGACAGACTGCGTGCTGCGAGACTGCGGCATCTCCGCATCGTCGAGGGGCAATTTGCAAGAGGTTTCCTCCTCGATATGCGCGTCTCGACGGCGGAAGGCAAGGCACAAGACGCCGCAGAAAAGAGAGAGGGTGGGAATGAGCAAGGTGAGGATGGCGTAATTGAGCTGGTTCGCCGCTTCCGGGCTCTGGCTCGCAGCAGAGTTGTAGCAGAGCGCGCAGCCCTGGGCCAAGGCGTCCGGGGCGAAGAAGAGGGCCCCCAGCCCGCCTGCCAGAAGAATCGGATGTGCCTTGCGTATCATTCGCCTGAACCCATCAAGTCTACCTCTAGTGCAGCCGGAAATCGAGTAGCCGCAGGCTGTCCGGGAAAAATACTGTCATCATGCCGATACAGAAGAGCAGCGCGGGGATGAGCAACAGAACCAGGCTGAAGCGCTCGAAGCGCAAGTGCATGAAGTAGGCCATGATGAGCCCGGCCTTGACCACCGAGAGGCCCATCAGCAGCAGGAGCATGGTGACCGCTGGGAAGTGCAGATAGGCGAGGTAGACTTCACCGAAAGTGATCACCACCAGACCGATCCAGACTTTGAGGAACAGCCCGGTTGTGGCGCCGTGGCCCTGCTCGTGTGTTGCCGCGTGCTCGGTCATCTTCTTCTCCCGCCGCCTTAGTACTTCACCGACATCAGGTAGATCATCGGAAAGACGAACATCCAGACCAAGTCCACAAAGTGCCAGTAAAGGCCGGTGACTTCGACGTCTTCGGAATTGAATTTCCCGCGGCCGAAGCCAGCGGCGATGATCCCCAGATAGATAACGCCGACGGTGACGTGGGTCATGTGCAGGCCGGTGATGCCGAAGAACGTGGCGCCGAACAGCGGCGAGCCCCAGGGGTTCTTCCACAAGCTGACGCCTTCCTCGATCAGGTGGTGCCACTCGGTCAAGTGCAGGACGTCGAAGAGAAGCCCGCCGGCCATGGTAGCGAGAATCCACTTGACCGCGGCGGAGCGGTTGTTGCGCTGCGCCGCGGCGACAGCCATCACCATGGTCAAGCTGCTGGCCAGCAGGACTACGGTCATCGTCGTCGAAAAAGCGATGGCCGGCCAGATGGGGAACACCGCGCGCGGCCAGTTGGGATTGGCCAGGCGCGAATAGCTATAGGCGATCAGCATCGCGGAAAACGTCAGCGCGTCGGAGATAATGAACAGCCACATCCCCAATTTTTTCGAGCCCACGGCAAACGGCGAACCGCCGCCCGCCCACGGGGAATCCATCGCCGCTTCGTTTCTGGTTTCGCTCACACGTCACCGTCCCATCTGGAGAACAAGAAGTAGAAAAACCCACAAGCCGTCCATGAAATGCCAGTACACGCCGGTCACCGACGCCGCAATGCCGCTGCTGCGCCTCAAGTACGCCCAGCCACGGGTCAGCACATACAGCAGAGCGGCGAGTCCTCCCACAAGATGCGCGGCATGCGCGGCGGTCAGCAGGTAGAAGAAGCTGCTGCTGGGGTTGCTGGCTATGTACACGCCCGCCGCGGCCAGTTGCCGCCAGGCGATATACTGGCCGGCGAGAAATGCCAGGCCGAGGACCGTAGTCGCGCCCCACAAGAGCCGAAAGCTGGTGGCGTCATCGCGGTCATAAGCGCGCCGCGAAGCTTCCAGGGTGATGCTGCTGGCCACCAACACCAGGGTATTGATCCAGACGATTTGCGGCAGGTTGATCGGCCGCCAGTCGCCTCCCTGTCCTTTGCGAACGATATAGGCGCTCACCAGAGCCATGAAAAACATCACGATGGCGGCGAGAGCCAGCGAGATTCCGGTGTAGTAGATGCGCGACGCAGCTCCGCGCGGGGAGGGCCGGCGGCCGCCGGCGTTGCCGCCTCCACCCGCGGACCCCGGCGTGCCTCCGCCGGTTCCGCCGGAATGCAGGACATCGAGTTCGTCAGTGAGTGTCGCGCCGGGCATCGCCGATGCTCAGATCTTCCCCACCTGCGCGGGGTCGAGATGCTGCGGGACGAAGTCTTCCGTGTGGCCGGGGACGCTGTACTCGTAGGGCCCGCGATAGACGACCGGCTCGTGGCCGGCGAAATTGTCAAAAGGCGGCGGCGAGGGGATGGTCCATTCGAGCGTGGTGGCGCGCCACGGATTCATGTCCGTGACCTTCTTGCCCGCGCGCAAACTCCAGATGAAGTTGAACAGGAAAATGAGCTGCCCGGCAACGGTGACGAAGACGGCGTAAGTGATAAAATTGTGCACAGGCTGCAGCGGCTTCAGGAACTCCACTGCGGTCATGTCTGCGTAGCGCCGCGGGTCTCCGACCAGCCCCAGGAAGTGCATAGGCATGAAGATGAAGTAGACCCCCGGAAAAGTGATCCAGAAATGCCACTTGCCCAGTGTCTCGTTCATCGACCGGCCAAACATTTTGGAGAACCAGTAGTAGGTGCCCGTAAACATCCCGAAAATCGCGGCAACACCCATGATCAGATGGAAGTGGGCGACGACGAAGTAAGTGTTGTGGAGTTGCAAGTCCACCGCCGGCTGAGCCAGAAAGAGACCGGAAAGCCCGCCGGATACGAACAGGCTGACGAAGCCGATGGCAAACAGCATGGCGCAGGTGAAGCGGATCTGCCCGCCCCACAGCGTGCCCAGCCAGTTAAATGTCTTGATGGCCGAGGGAACGCCGATGGCCATGGTCATCATCGAAAAGGCAAAGCCGGTATAGGGGCTCATCCCGCTGAGGAACATGTGATGTCCCCAAACCATGAAGCCCAGAAAGCCGATGCCGCAGATGGCATACACCATGGCGCGATATCCGAACACTGGCTTGCGTGAAAACGTGGCGAGCACATGTGAAGCCACGCCCATCCCCGGGAGGATGGCGATGTAAACCTCGGGGTGGCCGAAGAACCAGAACAAGTGCTGCCAGAGCAGCGGCGAGCCGCCGGTATGCTTGGTCTGGAGCACTCCGCTGACGATCAGCCCGCCGGGGATAAAGAAACTGGTCCCGGCGACGCGATCGAGCAGCAGAAGAATTCCCGCAGCCAGGAGCACGCCGAAAGCCAGCAGGCTGAGGATGGCGGTAACGAACCAGGCCCACACGGTGAGCGGCAGGCGCATCATGGTCAGTCCGCGGGCGCGCAGGTCAATCGTGGTGGTGATGAAGTTGATCGCCCCCATCAGCGAGGCGGCGCTGAAGATGGCGATGCTGAAGATCCACAGCGTCTGGCCCAGTCCCTGCCCCGGCCCGGTGATCGAACCCAGCGCGGAGAGTGGCGAGTATGCAGTCCAGCCGCTGATTGGCGCGCCACCTTCGACGAAGAAAGCGGCCAGCAGCACCATCAGGGATAGAAAAGTGGTCCAGAACGAGAGCATGTTGAGCGTGGGGAAGGCCATGTCCGCCGCGCCGATCTGGATGGGCAGGAAGTAATTGCCGAAGCCGGCCTGCGGCGCGGTGGTCAGCACCATGAAGACCATGATCGTGCCGTGCATGGTCATCAGCATCAGGTACTTCTCCGGCGTAAAGTCTCCGCCGAACAGCGGCACCTTCATGCCCGGCCACGCCAGGTGGATGCGCATGTACACCGACAAGCCCATGCCGACGAACACGGAGAACAGCGCCAGCAGGAGATACTGGATGCCGATCACCTTGTGGTCTTTGCTGAAGATGTACTTCCAGATGAAGCCTTCCGGCGGGGCGTGGTGGGTCGCGCCCACGGCGTGCGTGCTCATTGCTTCTCTCCTCCAGCCGGGGAACCTGCCATGTCTATTCGCTGGCCTTTTCGTTGGCCAGCCACTTATCAAATTCGGGCGGCGGCATCACCTTGAGGACGGCGCGCATGCGGTGGTGGTTCGAGCCGCAGAGCTGGGTGCACACGATTTCGTAATCGCCGGGCACGTCAGCCTGAAAATGGATGGGGATCTGCAACCCGGGCAGGGCGTCCTGCTTCAAGCGCAGCTCGCGCACGTAAAATCCGTGAGTCACATCGTAAGAACGAAGGACCAGTTTGACCGAACGGCCCAGCGGAACGCCCAGAGTGGCCGTGACCACGTCGTCTTTGCCTGCGGGGTCCTTGTCATCGAGGCCCACTGGGTTGGCCTCGCTGACGAACTGCGCACCGCTCTTGCCGAAAGTGCCGTCGGCGCCGGGGTAGCGGAAAAACCAGTTGAACTGTTTTCCGGTGACTTCGATCAGCAGCGACCCCGGTGGCGCGTCCGCAAAATGCAGTTGCGCCCACGATTTCTGCCCGGCCAGCCCTAGCCCGACGAAAAGCACAAACGCGGCCGCGGTCCAGAATATCTCCATGGAGTTGTTGCCGTGTGAGAATGTGGCTTTCCCGCCGCGGTCGCGATAGCGGAAAACCACCCAGGCCAAGCCCAACTGCGAGAGCACAAAAACGATTCCGGTGATGATGAAGGTGCGCGCGAACTGCGTATCAACCTCGCGGCCGAATTCGTTGATCGGCGGCGGGTACCAGTACACCTGCATCACAAAGTAGTAGAGCGTGACGCCGACGAACAGAACCAAAAACACCGCGAGCAGGGCCGGTACCGCCGCCGAGCCCCGAGAAGAGTTGAGTTTATCCATCGCCTCCGCCCCGAAACCACCGAACCGCACTCTGCGTGCTCGAAATATTCACCGGCCGCGCAGCGACCCCAAGCAAACGCACCATCATACTAACCGAAAATTGAATTGCAAGACACTTCCCCCGCGGCGGGAGGGCTGCGAGTTTGCTTGTCATCACCAAGCTTTGTGTGATTCTCAGCGTTTTGGAGATTTTGAACTGTTGCTCTTCGTCCTGCACGGCCCAGATGAACAGAGTTTTTCTGTTAGCCGGGCAACAGGGTCAACGGATCGGACAGAAGTCTTGGTGCGGAAGGTGGGATTCGAACCCACACGCCTTGCGGCGCCACCCCCTCAAGATGGTGCGTCTGCCAGTTCCGCCACTTCCGCACGGGGGAGGAAATACATTCACTCAGGCAGACACCAGTGTAGCTTGGAGCGCGGCGGCGGGCAAGACACTCGCGGAACGGAAACTGGAAGTTCAATCGAAGCGGCGTGAATCGTGATTCTATTTCTTGGCTGGAGGGGGAGGCGTCTGTGACGGCGTTTGCTGCGGCGCTGGATTCTGCGTCCCTGTGGGTGGCGGGTTGATGGGAACGGGAATAGTGATCGGCGCATTCTTGGACGGCTCGGAGGGTTTTGTCCCCATGCGTTCGAAGATAGATCCCATTGACCCCTGGGTGCGCGACTGCCGCAGCACCAGCGCTAAGGAAGTGGCCATGAACATGATGGCGCACCACGTGGTGGCGCGAGAGAGAAACGTCGCCGCTCCCCGCGGGCCGAATGCCGTCTGGCTGCCTGCCGCCCCAAACGCCCCGGCCAAATCCGCAGCCTTGCCGCTTTGCAGCAGAACGACGATGACCAGCAGGAAGCAGACCATCACATGCAGGGTGGTGAGCACCCAGAAAAACCTCCAGCCCAGAACCACTAGGCCGGCGCCGACCAGTCCAGAAATCCCCCACTTCGCTTCTACTGGCATATCTACCTTTCCTGCCTCCCGGGTAATCGCCCGGAGAATATGATTGTTTGGCTGTCCCGCCGCGACCGGACTCAAAATCTATTAATATCCCACGATGGCGGCAAAGGACTTGGGATCCAGACTCGCCCCTCCCACCAGCGCGCCATCAATCTCCTGTTGCGCCATCAGTCCCTTGCAATTCTCGGGCTTGACGCTGCCTCCATAGAGGATGCGCAATTGCCCGGCATGCTCCGGCGAGAAGGAATCCGCGGCGAGTTGCCGCAGAAAGCGATGTGCGGCGGCGGCCATCTCCGGTGTTGCCGTGCGCCCCGTGCCTATGGCCCACACCGGCTCGTAGGCAACAATGATACGGGAGAACTCCTGCCCGGTCAACGAATCCGCCTGCGGCCGGCCTCGCCCGCCGAAAGCGCCGGTGAACTGCCGGGAAAGCACCTGCTCGGTCTGGCCAGTTTCGCGCTGGTCGAGCAGTTCGCCAAAACAGACAATGGGCAGCAGGCTGACTCCCAGCGCAGCCTTCACCTTTTTCCGCACCGTCTCTTCCGTCTCCCCGAAGAACTGCCGGCGTTCGGAGTGTCCTATGAGCACGTAGCGGCAGCCAACCTCGACCAGCATAGAGGCAGAGACTTCACCGGTGAACGCACCTTCGCTTGCCCAGTGCAGGTTCTGTGCGGCGATGGCTATGTTCGAGCCATGCGCGGCTTCTGCCGCGGCAGCCAGCGCGGTGAACGGCGGAGCCACCACGATGTCGCAATGCGTGGTGCCTGCGGCCAGCGGCCGGAACGCCTCGAAGAACGCGCGCGTCTCCGCCTGAGTCTTGTACATCTTCCAGTTGCCGGCGATTACGGGGCGTCGCATGGAGGGATTTTCAGCGGTTGGTCAGAGCTTCCACGCCGGGCAGTTTTCTTCCGCCCAGGAATTCGATGGCAGCGCCGCCGCCGGTGGAGATGTGGGAGATCTGTGCGGCCAGACCGCACTTGTGCACCGCAGCCACAGAATCGCCGCCGCCCACAATGGTGGTGGCGCCGCGCGAGGTGGCTGCGGCGACGGCGCGCGCCAGGCCCAGGGTGCCCTTTTCAAACTCCGGCAGTTCGAAAACGCCCATGGGACCGTTCCACACGACCATCCGAGCGCGGGCGATCTCTTCGGAAAACGCCGCTACGGTCTTGGGCCCGATGTCCAGCCCCATCCAGTCCGCCGGCGTCACGGAGACATCTCCGGTCTCGGTCGGCGTGCCGGCCTTGACCTCGCGGCCGAGGACGTGGTCCACGGGGAGCAGAAACCGGAAGTTGCGGTGTTTAGCATCGGCGAGCAAACGGCTGGCCAGTTCGAGTTTGTCGTCCTCGACCAGCGATTTGCCCACGGGGAGTCCCTGCGCCTTGAAAAACGTGTAAGCCATGGCCCCGCCGATCAACATGGCGTCGGCCAGCTTCATCAGGTTCTCGATCACTTCGATTTTGTCCGATACCTTGGCGCCGCCGAGGATGGCGATGAACGGCCGCGGCGGGCTGGCCAGCGCCAGGCCGAGGTAGCGCAGCTCTTTCTCCATCAGCAATCCGGCCGCGGCCTGCTGTACAAAGCGGGTGATTCCCACGATGGAAGCGTGGGCGCGATGCGCCGAGCCGAAAGCGTCACAAACAAACAAGCCGTCGCACAGCGCGGCCAGGCGCTGCGCAAAGGCTTCGTCGTTGGCCTCTTCTTCCTTGTAGTACCGCACGTTTTCGAGCAGCAACAGGGCGCCGTCGATGAGCGTCTTGCTCTTGGTCAGGGCCTCGGCGCCCACGCAATCAATGGCGAAATCGACGGGCCGCTCGAGAAGTTGGGAGAGTTTGGTGGCCACCGGGCGCAGGGAATAGACCGGGTCCGGCTTGCCCTTGGGCCGCCCGAGGTGGGATGCGATGACCAGCCGCGCGCCGCGCGCCATGGCCGTGCGCAGAGTGGGGAGGGTCTCGCGGATGCGCGTGTCGTCCGAGACGCGCCCGCCCTCGAGAGGCACGTTGAAATCCACGCGGATGAACACGCGCTTGGAGCGCAGGGCCAGATCTTCAATCGAAAGCTTGTTCATCTTCAGTGGCTGCCTGGAACATTCTCCGCGAAGGAGACCGGGCGTTCCACCCCTACAGCCGGGAGGCCATGTAACGGATCAGATCTACGCAACGGGAGGAATAGCCCCACTCGTTGTCGTACCAGGCCAGGACTTTGACGCAGCGGTCGGCGACAACCTTGGTGAATCCCGCGTCAACGATCGCGGAGTGCGGGTTGCCGCGAAAATCCGCGGAGACCAGCTCTTCTTCGGTGTATTCGAGGATTTTTTTCATGGGCCCGTCAGCGGCGGCGCGAAAAGCACCGTTGACACCGGCCACGGTCGCCGGCTTTTCCGTGGTGACGGTCAGGTCCACCACGCTCACGTTGGGCGTGGGCACGCGCATGGCATAGCCGTCGAGCTTGCCCTTAAGCGCGGGGATCACCACATGCAGGGCCTTGGCCGCCCCGGTCGAAGTCGGGATCATGGAAATCGCGGCGGCGCGAGCGCGGCGCAGATCCTTGTGCGGCAGATCGAGCAGCTTCTGGTCGTTGGTGTAGGAGTGGATGGTGGTCATCGTTCCATGGACAATGCCGAAGGTGTCGTTCAGGACCTTGGCCACCGGCGCAAGGCAATTGGTGGTGCAGGAGGCGTTGGAAACCACATGGTGCTTGGCCGGGTCATAGGTCTCGTGGTTCACGCCCATCACCAGCGTGTGGTGCGGATCGGTCGCCGGCGCGGAGATGATCACTTTCTTCACCGTGCCGCGAATGTGCCGCGCCGCATCCGCCCCCTTGGTGAACAGGCCGGTGGATTCGACCACAATCTGTGCGCCCAGCGACGACCAGTCCAGCTCCGCCGGGTCTTTCACCTTGAACACTTGGAAACTCTTTCCGTCCACGGCGATGGAGGCGTCAGTGTGGGTCACCTTGTTGGGCAGGTTGCCCAGAATGGAATCGTACTTAAGCAGGTGCGCAAGGGTCATAGCATCGGTTATGTCGTTGACGGCGACGAATTCAATCTCCCGGTCACCGAGCGCGGCGCGCAGTATATTGCGCCCTATGCGCCCGAAGCCATTGATCCCCACCTTGATGGTCATCTCTCCTCCGGATTGTGGCGCTGCGGTAACTGACCGGCTGGCGGACACGGACAGAACACGGAATGCTAGGGTGGCGGTCGGAAAAAGTCAATGAGCAGAGCCACGCGGCGGCTACTGTGGGAACTGCTTGACGCTGATCACCTTCTCGCCCGCAAACTTTACGAAGACGGTGCGGCCCGGCGGCCGGCCGTAGATCCAGTCCTCAGTCTCCATGCCGTCCTCATCGCGCTCGCGAATTTTCTTGTCCGGACGGCCCATCGCGGCAATGACCATCTCCGAGTCCATCCCCACCACCGCATGCTTGTCCTGGATGGCTTTCTTGATTTCAGGTGGGAGCGTGTCCACCCACAGGACGCTGGCCGAGCGCTGTCTGGAAAAATCCAGGACGGCCGCCAGATCCTGCAGGATCTGCTCCGCGGTGAGGTCCGGGACCCGCCCCCCAAAATCGAGATACAGGGTGGCGCCATTGCGCTGCAGGCCCGATGGTCCGTTCTGCTGGGCGTGCCCGCTGGAGCCGCCGCCGAATTCCACGTGGATGCGATCGCGAAAACGGGTGCCCCGGCGAGCGCCCCCGTTGATGTCGAAGATAATCACTTTATCGCGGAACTCGATCTGCGTGATCTGCGCCTGGTCACCGGCGTTGATCGCTGCGCCGGAATGAAGAACGGACTGGTGAAGGACTTTCTCATCCAGCGGCTTCCCGGCGTGGATTCGCAGACCGCTCTTTCCTGCGGGAATCGCGATCACTGCGTGACAGAATTCTCCGGAAACTTTCCGCACAATCTCCAGACGCGAGGACTCCTGCAAGCGGTCTGACTTTGGCGCCTGGCCGTTCGGGGAAGTTGAAACGCCCTGCGCTGTCAGGTCCGGGAAAACGGACACTGCCTCGCCGGAGGGGATTTCGGCATCTGAAGCGGGCGGCTGCCGGAAGCGGTACACCTTGGGTACGTCAGGCAGCGCGAGCAACAACGCCGAAAAGGCCAGACAAGGAAATACGCGATAGGTGTGCCTGGACATCGCCGTTTACGTCCCTACCATTTTACGTCTTCCCGCATCGCCACGGAAGGGCGAATTGCCGTGGTCCGCGCCAGCCACACGATGGCGCAGATGCACACTGCGGTCATTAGGATGCTGCCTTCCGGGCCGTAACCGCCCCCGGTCAATACCGCGGGACCCGTGACTCGCGATTCGAGCAGATGCGCCCCGGGTCGCAATCCACTTACCGGCAGGGACAGCAGCGGGCCCATGGTGAAATTCCAGGCGAAATGCAGGCCCAGCGGAAGCCAGAGTCCGCGCGTCCGGAGGTAGCCCACGGCCATCACCGCGCCGGCGAGCATGGTGTTCACCGTGGATAGTGTTGTGGCCGCAGGGTTGTGCAGGTGTGCCAGGCCAAACAACGCGGAAGAGATGGTCACCGCGCTCGCCGGACCCAGCGCCTCGACCAGCCGCTGGAAGGCGTAGCCGCGAAAGGCGATCTCCTCGAAGGCTGCGGCTGCCAGCAAGAAGGCGGCGCCCCCTGTAAAGCCCAGGGCGGTCATTTGAGCCCGAGAATCATAGGCCAGCAGCCGGAAGACGAGCATCGCGGCGACCAGGACGGCAATCAATCCCGCCCCAAGCCCCAAACCCATCAAGAGCTCGCGCCCCCACTCAGGATAGAACCAGAGTCCCAAGGAACGCGCGGGGCGGCGGTCCAGCGCCACCAGAAAAAGCCAGCTGAGGGCCAGCAATCCGGTGTCCACCAGCAGGAAGAGAAGCAAGTTGTTCCGACTCGGGTGGAGCTCTCCCGCCAGCGATGTAGCCACCAGGGAGATCAACGAGGCGACAAAGGTGGCTAGGACTGCGAAGAACGCTGCATGGAGAAGCAGACGAAAGCGATCGCTGCCGGAAATTGGTGGAGGCCCGCCGCGGGACGCGGTCGAAGTGGTATCAGAGGAGAGCGCCTGGTTCTCCATCACCTGTCGTGCCGCGTTTGGGGGAACTCGGCAGCAAAACTGCCGCTGGCATCATAGCAGATGACGCGCAGCCCTCCACAGCGAGGAACTTCGCTGGAAACGGCCGATCCTCTCCCGAGCGGGGTGTTTTGGCTTCCTCCTGCAAGGCGGCTGACCGTGCCGGATTGGCGACACGGGTGCCCGCAGTACTGTTGCCGATGGGCACTGGATAAAGGTACCGTATCAAGGCAACAAGGCTTTTCCGTGCAACTTCCCGCACGGTATGACCACCGACGCCAAAGCCGCCGCAGCCCGCGCATTCGTGCGCAGTTTGAATATTCTGTTGAAGTTTGCCCGGCTCTACGAGTTCGGGCATACCCGCACTGCCGCTCAATTCGAGACCACCTGGCGAGAGCTCCGCGTCGCCATTGGCAATGAGGGAGGCCCCGGCATCCTTTTGGGGGCCAACGGCAACGAGCTGCACTTGGACGGAGTTCCGCTCGATTCCGCCGGTGCCGAACGCAGCTTCGCCAAGCTCCTCTCCACTGCCGGGATTGCCAGCATCCACTTTTCCCCTGGAGTCACGCAGGCCAGCCTGGCGAGGTTTGTGCGTGCATTTCCCGCCGGAGGGGGAATCAACGCCGCAGTCCTCGCCGAGCAGTTGAAGACTGCGCTCGAGGGCGACCCTGGAATCCGCGTCAACGAAGTGCGGTTTGTACGCGAGGACGCGGCGTTCGCCGGAGCCAAGACCGCCGCGCAGCTTACCGCACAGACATTAGGCGCCGGATCGGATGAATTTAAGGCTTGGTTCAATGACCCGCAAAAGCTGTTGCAACTGATCGCGGCCGCGGAAGGAGCGAGAAGCCGTGGAGGAGGCGGACCCGGCGGTGGCGGACCTGGCCGTAGTGGATCCGGCGGCGGTGGGCCGGGTGGCGGAACTGGCGGTTGGGGTCCTGGCGGTGGGCCGGGTGGTGGTGGACCCGGCGGCAGTGGACCTGGCGGTGGTGGACCTGGCGGTGGTGGACCTGGCGGCGGTGGGCCGGGTGGCGGAACAGGCGGCTGGGGCCCTGGCGGTGGCGGCGGCTCCGGTGCAGGAACAGGCTCCGGCGGCGGCACAGGCGGAGGCACCGGCAGCGGTTCCGGGCCCAGTGGCGGTTGGAGTGGATTTGGTTTGGGAACAGGAACCGGGACGGGAGAGGCCACGGGCTCTGGCGGTCCAAGTCAAGGCGGAGGTTGGGGAGGCGAGCAAGGCGGCGGTAGCGGCTCTGGGCCGGGTGGTGGTACCGGCGGAAGCGGCGGCACCGGAGGAAGTGGCGGAGGATGGGGGCCCGGTCAGGGAGGGGGGGGCGGTTCGGAAGGAGGTCCTGGCGGAGGAGGAGGCGGGCAAGGCGGCTCTGGAAGCGGTTCCGGCGGTGGCTCCGGCGGGCCTGCTGGAGGAACGGGCGGCAGCGGAGAAGGCGGTGGAGGAGTTGGTCCTGCCAGTGGAGGTGGAAAGGGCGGATTACAAGGCGCCCGCGCCGCGGCTGGTGAAGCAGGGGGCCCTCCTCTGCGTGTTAAGCCTGGAAAGTGGGCGGCGGCGGCGCTGACCGGACTCTCCGCCGATATTGGAATAAAAGGTAGCGGCGGGCGGCCCTCGATGGGCCCTGCCCTGCCCACAACAAGCGTCAATCTCAGCGGCTCAGGGGTCCTCGACGAAGATGCCCGGGGGATCTTGAATCTGTTGTCGCAGCTCGGGCGCTCCAGTATGGAAAGCGGCGCGACGCCCGAGCCGGTGATGTTCCAGCAACGCCTGTCCACCATGCCGGTGAGGTCGCAGACCCTGCTCTACCAGGCCTTGGCAACACTCGCGGCGCAGGCTCCCACCGACCGGCCGGACCAGCCCATGCTGCTCAAGCTGGCCGAACACGTGGCCATACGCTTTGCTCTGGAAAGCTTCGAGCGCGGCGAGGTGCGGGTAAACGCGGTTAGCGAGATGCTCGATGGATTGAATAAGGAGATTGATACGCTGCGTAAGATCCTGGGACAGCATGAAGACAAGTTGTCGCGCAGCGGGCTGCAGTTTGAGTCCCACGCAACTCTCCTGGCGCAGTATTTCTGGGCGGAAGTGTCGGAAGCGGAGAAAGAAAAAACCCTTCTATCTGAAGAAGCTTCCTGCGTGCCGCCGGTCAACATCCGACAATACGTCGGGAGTCTCATCGCCAGCGGGAATACGGAAAAGGCGCAAGCTGTCCTGAGCAACTTCGTCTCTTGTATCGCCCGTCCGGACCCCGCCGCGCGGCGTGACACCGCTATCGGTCTCGCCGATCTGGCCGACCTCTATGCCAGTGACGGCGGCCCGCTTCTTCTGGAAGCCATTCGCGCCACGGGCGATCAACTTGCCGCCGAGAGCCATCCGGAGCTGCAGAGCCTGGTCAGCGCGGCCTTTGTCCGTCTGGCCCAGACCGCGGCTACACAACGCAACTATACCGCCATGCTGCAAGCCATGGGCTCGGTCGATAGCGTGGAAGCACAGCGCCCCGGAGTGGGGCTGAGCCTGCGGCCGCGCATTGGCGTGGAGAACCGCCTGCCGGAGTTTATCGAGGAAGCTCTGCGCGGTGAAAAGGTTCCCGCGGGGCTGTCGGAACTGATGCAAAAAATGCCGCAGGTTGCGGCCGAGAGCCTCACCAGCCGCTTCGGGCGCTCCGGTTTCCGCGAAGATTGCAATCTGCTGCTGGAAATGGCCGCAGGGCTGGGTCCCGTGGCCATCCAACACCTGAAAGAATCGTTGAGCTCCGGACAACCGGCGACCGCCGTGGAGACGGTGGGCTTGCTCAGCCGCCTGGAACCATCTGCGCTCGAGGAAGTCCTGCCGGGCAAGATGAAGGACTGGCAGCGCTCGATTCACGACCGGGTGGTTCGCCAAATCGCCGCAGCGGCTACACCGCACCGCGCCATCCTCATGCTCCTGCTTTTCGATTCGCTCGATCCCCTGGTCAAGCCCCTGGCAGTTGATGAAATCGGTATGAGCGGCAACCCGGCCTGCATCCCGCGGCTGTTGCGTCTGGCCGAAGGCGACCTGCCGCCGGGGAGCAGCCCCTATCTGCGTGTGAAGGCCATCGAGGCCCTGGGGCGGCTGCGCGCCACGGACGCGGTCCCGGCGCTGCGAAAAATTCTGGAGACCAAACAAATGTGGCGCTGGGCGTCTCCGGCCGAACTGCGCATCGCCTCCGCGCAGTCGCTGCAAAAGATTGACCCGGAGTGGGCGCGCGAATTCATTCCGCGCAGCGGTCTGGACCCGGGGGAGCTGTCCGTGGGAATCCCCGATGAGGAACAAATGTCCTCATGTATCCGCCAGCGCCGCTACCCGCGGATGAAGCTCTCCCAGCCACTGCCGGCGGTGACCACCAACCTGCGCGAGAACTATCGTCTGGATGTCCCGGTGATGAACCTGGGAGGCGGCATCGCCACTTGCGAACGCTACCTCACCCCCGGAACGCTGATCGCGCTGAAGTTCAACCCCAGCTTGCGCAGCATCCGCGCGCAGGCCTTTGTCCGCGACGCGCGCGGCCAGACCATGGGCTTCGAAGTGGTGGATATTGACCTCGAAGAGCGCAACCGGCTGCGCCGCGTTCTGGCGGAGCTGGGCGGCGTCACGCTTACCGCTTCGCCCAAGAGCCGCAGCCGCCGCCGCGACCGCCCCGCAGCCGCCAAGCCGCAGAGCTAGGCTCAGGCCGCGCGGCACTGCCATCATCCGGTTACCATGGTCGATAGAATGGCAAAAGCTGCAAACATGAGTTTGACCGAACCCCCGAAAGAACCTTTGATCCGCAACATCTCCGACACCGCGCGCTGGGCCGCCATCTACCGGGCGCGAGAGAGCGAACGGCCCGATGCGCTCTTTCGCGATCCGTTTGCCCGGCGCTTGGCCGGTACGCGCGGCGATCAGATCGCCGACTCCATTCCGTTCTCAAACAAGAACACGTGGTCGTGGGTGATGCGCACCTATCTGTTCGACCAGTTCATCACCGAGCAGGTCCAGCAGGGCGCCGGCATGGTCATCAACCTTGCGGCGGGTCTCGACGCCAGGCCGTATCGCATGGCCCTGCCGGCGTCCCTGCAGTGGATTGAGGTGGACCTCCCCGGGATACTTACCTACAAGGAGGAAGTTCTCGCCGGCGAAAAACCGGTTTGCGCGCTGGAGCGAGTCCGCCTTGATTTGTCGGATGTGCCCGCGCGCCGCGAGCTGTTCGAACAGTTGGGCCGCAGGGCAAACAATGTGCTGGTGCTCAGCGAGGGCCTGATCATCTACCTCACCGCGCAGGAGGTTGCCTCGCTGGCTCAGGACCTGGCTGCGCCTGGCCATTTCCAGCACTGGATTCTCGACCTTGCTTCTCCGGGACTCTTGCGCATGCTCCAGGAAAAAATGGGGCCACACCTGGTACAGGCGGGCGCGCCGCTGAAGTTCGGGCCCAAGGAAGGACCGGGATTCTTCGCGCCTCACGGCTGGAACACTCTTGACGTTCGCTCGTTGCTCAAGACGGCCGCGCGTGTGAAGCGGCTTCCGCTTGGGTTGCGGCTGCTGGCCCTGCTTCCGGAATCGAACGGCGTCCAGGGTTCGCGTCCCTGGTCGGGTATCTGCCTGTTCGCGAAAAAATGACTGCTCGGCAGCGCAAATCGCAATCACGGGCGGCCATCGGCCTGCGCATCAAGTCCGGGAGGGCGATCGCGGTCGTGCTGCGGGGGACCGCTGAATCTCCGGAGGTGATGCTTCGAGAGGAATTGCTCCTCGCCTATCCCGGAAAGCCGAAGACCTGGCAACCATTCCACGCGGTGATGGACCTGCCGTGGAAAGAGGCCCAGGTGGCAACCAAAGAAGTGGCGCGCGAGGCGCGGGAGGCGGCGGCACGCGGTCTTCGTGAGTTGCAGAAGCAGCTTCGCGATTCGGGGATCGAATTGCAAGGCGCTGGGATTGTTGGCGGCAGCAGTCTGGATCCGGCGCAGATCGGTAACCCTCACATCCGGGCGCACGCCGCCGAGGGACAATTCTTTCGCCAGGCCGCCGAGCGCGGCGCGGGCGCCTGCGGGTTGTTTACGCGCACGTTCGCGCAGAAGAGTCTCTACGAAATAGCGGCGCCTGAAATCGGCTGCTCCGTGAAGGCTCTGAAATTGCGCGCCACGGCGCTGGGCGCCAAACGAATCAAGCCATGGCGCGCGGACGAAAAGGAAGCCGCGCTCGCGGCCTGGGTCGTCCTAGCGGGGCGCGGACGCGGGTGATTCACTCTAGATCCCATAGATTGCCCACTGCGATCCCCGGGGTGGGGTTTTGGTCATGCATTCTGCGTTTCGATCTCGAACCGCTCGCCCTCCCGTCGTCGGCGACAGGTGGAAAAAGAAAGGCCGCCCGGTCCGGGCGGCCTTTCTAATTTACAGCCCAAAGCTTATGAGCGCCGATTAGCGCTTGGGCGCCTTGACCGGATCGGGCGGGCGCGGAGGCAGCTTCTTGGGATTTGCCGACAGGGCTTTCATCACTTCGGCGATAGCGCGGTCGAGTTGCGCGTCGCGGCCTTCGATCACCGACCGGGGGTCGTTCTCAACCTCGATGTCCGGGTCCACGCCATGGTTTTCGATCACCCATTTCCCATCGGCCGAAGCATAGCCATCTTCCGGCACAAAAATCTGGCCGCCATCAATCAGCGGGCCGTGTCCGGTGATCCCCACCACTCCGCCCCAGGTGCGCTTGCCGATCAGCGGGCCCAGCCCGGCCACGCGGAACATATAGGGGAAAATATCTCCGTCCGAGGCCGAGGTCTCGTTGATCATGCACACCATCGGCCCATAAAAGACCGCGGCGGGGTAGGTGTCTCCCATATCGTCGACTCGAGAGTAGCTGTTACCCAACAATTGCTGTCTCAGCCGTTCGATCAGCATCTGGGAAACGTTGCCGCCGCCGTTGCCGCGCACGTCCACGATCAGACCTTCTTTGCGAATCTGCGGGTAGTAGTACTTGATGAATTCGCGGATGCCGTCCGAGCCCATATCCGGGAGGTGCATGTAGCCAATGCGTCCGCCGGTGGCTTTGGAGACGTATTCGCGGTTGGAGGTCACCCAATCGAGGTAGATGAGTTCGGTCTCGCTGGTGATGGGGCGATAGCTCACTTTGCGCGCGCCATCAAGAGTGGGGCTGCCATTGACGGTGAGCTGCACCGGGTGTCCGGCTTTGTTGAGCAGGCGCTGATAGATGTTGTCGCGCGCGGTGAGCTCCTGCCCATCCACGGCCAGCACGTAGTCGCCTTCCTTGACGTCAACGCCGACCTCGGTGAGCGGCGAGCGGTAAGTCTCCTCCTCGTTCTGCCCGCGGAAAATCTTGCTGATGCGGTAGCGGCCGGAGGCTTCGTCGATGCTGAAGCGCGCGCCGGGCAAGGCCACTTGCGGGCGCCGCGGCATTTCCCAGTCGCCGCCCTGGATGTAGGCGTGGGAAACGGTCAGCTCGGCAATCATTTCTCCGAGCACATAGTTGAGGTCCGAGCGGTGCGCCACGTGGGCCACCAGCGGACGGTACTGCTCGCGCAGCGCTTCCCAATCGTAGCCGTGCATGTTCTTCACGTAGAAAAAATCGCGATAGCGCCGCCAGACTTCGGTGAAGATCTCTTGCCACTCCTGCTGCGGGACGCGGTCCACCATCAGCTCCTTGGTGGAAACCGGCTTGCCAGTGGCCTTGCCCGCGGGCGTGGCGTCGTAGAGCTTGAAATCCTGCCCGTGGCGGACCATCACCTTGCCGCCGTTTGCGGATAGCCAGTAGCCGGCGACCTCCTCGGCCAGCACGCTGGCCTTGCGGTCCTTCATCGAAAAAATCATCAGCTCCGGCTGCTTGGCGCCCTCGCGCCCGTAATAATTGGCGTCGCTGCGGACGTAAAACAGGAAGCCCTTGCTGGCGGAAAGACCTTGATAGTTGTCCGACTCCACGGGAAATGCCGTAACCCGGTCGCCCAGGCCTTCGAAGTCAATCTTTATGTATTCCTTTTTCTTTTCTTCATCCTTCTTGTCGGCGTCTTTGCCCTTGTCGGGTTTCGCGCCCTTATCCGCATCTTTCTTGTCCGCGTCTTTCTTATCGGCGTCCTTCTTGTCGCCTTCCTTCTCGACGCTAACTTCATCGCTCTCCGGCGGAAAGATGTTCTTCACGTCCTTGCGCAGGGCCAGCGCGAAAAGGCCGAAATTCCGGTTGGCGGCGTAGTTGAATTCAATGGCGCTCAGCTGCGGGGCGTATTCCCGCGCGCTCGCGTAGTAGAGGTAATTCCCTTCCGGGTCCCAGGCGGGATCTGCCGCGGCGAAAAGATCGCCGGTTACGCGGTGCAGTTGGCCGTCAGTGACGCCCCAGACGTACAACGAGCGGAAGTAGTATGTGCTGGAGAGGGTGAAGGCCAGATAGCCGCCATCGTGCGACCAGGCGTAATCGCGAAGACGGCCGCGCTTGTCTTTGGCTACCTCGACCACCTTTTTGTCCTCCAGCGTCAGCACGTATAGCCGACCGTCCTTATCGCTAAAGGCCAGACCCTTGCCGTCCGGCGCCCACTCCGGGGCATAACGCATGGCGTGACTCCCCTTGGTGAGCTGTTCCGGCTTGCTCGAACCGTCCTGGTTGATCAGATAGACTTCGTCTTCGCCATCGATGTCGGAGATGAAGGCGATCTTCGAACCGTCCGGAGACCACCGCCCCCACTTGTCATGCGCGTTCGAGGAGTTGGTCAGGTTGCGCGTGGCTCCCTTCTCCATTGGGGCGGTGAAGATGTCGCCGCGGGCCACAAACAGGGCGCGCTCGCCCTTGGGGCTGATGTCCGCGTCCTCGATGCGGTTCGCCGCGGAGACGCGCGAGGGCCGCATGGCCAGGCCGTCGGTGGGCACCTGGATGGAAATCTTGTGGGATTGTCCTCTGGCGATCTCCAGGATGTTCAGCTCGCCGTCCAGTTCGTAGACGATGCGGCCCTTGTGGTCGGTGCTGGGCCAGCGCACATCCCATTTGGTGCTGTGAGTCATCTGCTTGGTCTGCTTGCTGGCAGGGTCATAGACATAGATGTTGAGGGTGTTGTCTTTGTCGGAGGCGAAGTAGATCTTGTCGCCGATCCACATCGGGTCGCGGTTCGAGCGCGGCCCTTCGGTGAATTTCACAGCCTCATGCGTTTTCAGATCGAAGGTGTAGAGCTGCTGCGCCCAGCCGCCTTCGTAGCGTTTCCAGGTGCGGAAGTCGCGGAACAGCGGCGAGTAGACCATTCGTGTGGCGTCGGGAGAAAAATCTCCCGCGCCGGAGAGCGGCATGGGCAGCGCTTTGGGCAGCCCGCCATCGAGCGGGACGGTGTACAACTGGCAGTCGCCCAGCTCGAAATGGTCGCGCCACGAGCGAAAAAGGATTGATTTGCCGTCCGGCGTCCATCCGTAGACCTGGTTGTCGTAACCCCAGCGCGGGGTGAGCGGTCCGCGCGCGGGAAAGAAAGTGAGTTGGCGCGGAACCCCGCCGGTCGCGGGGATCACATACACCTGCTCGTCGCCGTCATACTGGCCGGTGAAGGCGATCCACTTGCCGTCCGGCGAAAATTTGGGGAACACTTCAATCCCGGGATGCGCGGTCAGGCGCGTCGCCAGGCCGCCCGCGGCGGAGGCCAGCCACAGGTCGCCTCCATACGAGAAGGCCACCTGGTCTCCATGAATGTCGGGGAAGCGCAGCAGTTTGGTCTGCGCGCCGGCCAGTGTCGCCATGCAGAGCAGCGCCACCAGGGCCAGGCTAAGCGAACGCAACATCTTTCGCAGTTCACGGTCAGGCATGATTCTCCCTTCGGATTGTAGAAATTGAATTGAAGACTGCCAAATTGGACGGGTCAACATCCCTGGGGAAAGCAGACGCCGAGAATCTCCCTCTGGTTACGGAAAAAATTATTGCCCCCACGCGACCCCACCCGGACAGCGAGGCATTCTAGACAGGAATCATCTGCAGAGCAAACTCTTTGGTGCGGAAGGAGGGAGTTGAACCCCCACGGCCTTTCGGCCACAGGATCCTAAGTCCTGCGCGTCTGCCAGTTCCGCCACTTCCGCCACTTTTTCGTGTACCAAGAGACGGTAACATGCAGGTAAGCCCGCCTCAAGCTTTGGTAAATGCACTGTACTGTCGCCACGCCACCGTCAAAGAAATGCCTTTTCCAGGGAAACAATGAAGTCTATGCCGGCAACGATTTTAGTGCTCAATCGCTCGTCATTGGTAATGAACATGTCCACCCGCGCCCGCGCGGCGCAGGAGAGTTGAATGGCATCCGGGGCGCGCAGGGTGTGGTCACGGCGCAATTCGGCATACAAACGGGCAGCATCCTCGTCGAAAGGTATGAGCACGGCATTGCGCTTCAGAATGTCTTCGTAGGCTTGACGTAAGGAATCGTTTCCAAGTTCTGCAGGTTTGACCAGAACCTCACCGAGCGTCATGGTCGACGTGAACATCTGGTCCCCGCGATCGAGCATCCGCTCTGCCAACCGGGCCACACGTTTGGAATGGTCACCGGACGCCTCTACCAGGTAGATGAACAGGTTCGTGTCCCAAAAGATCCTGCTCATTCCCAACCCTCGCGCAGGCGGCGTACATAGTCGTCGGCGGATTCATCGGCCCAGATCTCCTTTCCCAGACCGCGCAACGCCAGAATAGAGTCTTCCCCTTTCCGAGCACGGGGTTTGGTTGCGTATTCGGAGAAGTACCAGGTAAGCAGGGGCAGGTATTTGTCAGGGATTTCCTCGGGTTCAGGGACAATCTTGGCTCCCCGCCGGAGTGGGTGGCTCGGGTCTCCTTCGCGGTAAAGCCGACGCGTCATTTTGCCGGTAGCGAAGAGCATGCGGTAGCGCCCCGGATTCGGAGGACGGTTGGCAACACAGTGTTGCAGGGCGTGCAAGTACACACCCGGGCGAAGGCTGTCATGGAGAGACTCCTCGCGGGCGCGCTGCACAATTTGTTTGACAGTGAAATCAGGACACTCAGGATGCTCGCGATGCAAGAGAGCTGCGGCAATCCAGACCTCATCAGCAACCTTGACGATCATTTCAGATAAGGAACTCATTGATGACCTTCCTTGCGCTTTTTACCATACCTACCAAGTATACCTACCAAGAGAAGATAGTCAAGTAAGATTATAATTTCTTGTTCTCACACCAATTGCCTTCCGCGTGTCTCCGGTAGCAGGAGGGCGAGCATTGCGCTGACAAAAAAGAATCCGGCGAGCACGAAGAACGCTGCTTGAAATCCGACTCGATCTGCGATTGCGCCGACAAGGAATGGCGCGCCGGCGGAGAATCCCCGCCCAGTGTTGTAAGCCAGCCCCATGGCCGTGGCACGAACCTCTGTTGGAAACAACTCGGCGGTCAGGGCGCTAAAGCCAGAGAAGTATCCGATGCCAAAGAACGCCACCAGCGGACCGAGCAGCATGAGCGCCAACTGGCTATGCACACTGCCATAGATTGGAACCAAGAGGGCGGCCGCCAACAGGTAGAGAACGTAGCTTCTTTTCCGTCCCAGGGCGTCGGCGGCAAATCCAAAACAGGTGTAGCCCAGCCATTTCCCCACCCCCATCAGCAGCAGCCACACCGTTGAAGCGGCCAAGGGCAGTCCCCGACCGCCCCGCGCCAGTGGGAGAGAGAGATACCCCGGAATCCAGGCAAAGAGCCCCCAATAGCCAAACATGCTAAAGGCATTCATGGTTGTGGCTACCAGTCCATGCCAGCGGACGTCGCGCTCCCACAGGCGAGCCAAGGAAAGCCTTTTCAACGAGTTACTGGTGCGCCAGAGTTCCGATTCCGGCACTTTTCTGCGAATCCAGAGAACCACCAAGGCAGGTAACACCCCGGCAAAGAAGACCGCCCGCCATCCAAAGCGCGGCAGAATCAGGAAGGTGACGCCGACGGCCAGCATTTCTCCGATGGCATAACAGGACTGCATAAACCCGAGCGCCTTACCGCGGTGCTCGGCCGGCCAGGTCTCGGCAATCAGGGCCGCCCCGGTGGCCCATTCCCCACCCATACCGATCCCCAGGATGGTGCGAAAAATCGCCAGTTCAACGACCGTTCTCGAAAGGCCACAAAGACCGCTGGAGACCGAATAGACCAGTATGGAGGCCATCAGCGCGCGCGTACGGCCGATGCGATCGGCGAGATATCCGAACAACAGCCCGCCCACGGCGGAAGCGGCCAGGGTAAACGAATTGAGCAGGCCGGCAGTGGCCTTGCTCATTCCGAAGTGCTGAACCAGCTGCGCAAGGACCAGGGAGTAAAGAACCACATCCATGGCGTCGAGCATCCAGCCCAGGCCGCCAGCCAGGAGCGTCCTGCGCTGCGCGGGGGTAGCGTGGCTGGCCCACGCGAACAAGCCCGGGAAACCCCTGGCTGGGGTGGGGGAAGCCGCCGAAGCGATAGGATCGGATGCCAAAGGCTTGACCAACGCAGCGCGGCTGCGTCCGGCGCATTCTACAGAATCCCGGCGAGTCTTCCAATCTTCCTTGCTGGCCGCGGCCTGGTTCTGATATTCTGCGCGCAATCCTTACTTGTAACCAACAGGGAGAAAACATGGCATTCTGCAGCAAGTGTGGAACACAGGTCACCGAGGGAGCGACATTCTGCCAGAATTGTGGCCAGAGCGGATCTCCGGCTGCACGGCAAGGGGGTGGGGTAGACAGCGGTCTTTCCGAAAATGCCGCCGCCACTCTGAGCTACGCTCTGGGATGGCTCACCGGCCTGGTCTTCCTCTTGATTGACAAGCGCCCCTACGTGCGCTTCCATGCCGCCCAATCGCTGGTGCTCTTTGCCGGGCTGCACATCGTGCGTATCATTTTGGGGATGGTGTTCGGCATCTCATTTCTGGGCGGCGGCATGATGGGCTGGACGGGCTTCTCATTCGGCCTGGGGATATTCCATTTGCTCGGCCTGGCCGGACTGGTGCTCTGGATTCTGTGCATGGTCAAGGCCTTTCAGGGTGAGAAGTTTGTGCTGCCCATCGTCGGCGACATCGCCCAGGGCATCGCCGGGCGCTGATTGCCGCGGCGGTCCGGCGGCCACTGCGCGCCGGGAACGGGCGTTGTTCTCATTCATCGCAATGTCTTCCTGTGCCGCAATCGTCCTGGGTTCGTGCCGTGCTTCGGGGGCCTTTCCGCTTGACATTGAGGCATCCAGCCGCCATCTTTATTGACTTTGCCGATTACGGAATTTTTTAATTATTGCCTCGCGGTAGGACTGAGGACGCATTGAAGGTTCGTTTGTGCTTCCATGACCGATGCTTCGACGGCGCCGCCTCGTCCGCCGTTTTCCTGCGCTTCTACCGCGAATGCATCGCGAAGGACTCCGAATTTGCCTTTAGCGGCCTCACCCACCGTGCCCGCCAGCCCTTCACTTCCGACCTGTTCGACGGCGACGAAAACGCCATCGTGGACTTCAAGTACTCGAGCTCTGCAAAGCTCACCTGGTGGTTCGACCATCACCAGAGCGCTTTTCTTTCGCCCGGCGACGCCGAACACTTCCGCCAGGACACCTCCGGCCACAAATTCTACGACCCCGAGTACAAGTCGTGCACCAAGTTCCTGGCTGATGTGGCGCAGCGTAAGTTCGGATTTGACCCCGCGCCGCTGGCCGAGCTGATCCATTGGGGCGACGTGATTGACGGCGCGCAGTATCCCAGCGCGGAATCGGCGGTGAGCGTCAATGTGCCCGCCACGCGGCTGGCTCTGGTGATCGAAGCCGCGCCGGAAGACGAGCTGGTGGCGCGGTTGATCCCCTCGCTGGCCACGCGTCCGCTGGAGGAGGTGGTGCAGCTCCCGCAAATCCAGCGCCATCTCGGGCCGCTGCTCGACCGCCACCAGCGGTCTGTGCAGTTGTTTTCGGAGCGAGCCAGCGCCGACCGCGGGGTGGTTTACTTCGATCTGAGCGAGGACAGCCTCGAAGGCTACAACAAATTTATCCCCTACTTTCTATTCCCCGAGTGCTTGTACTCTGTCGGGGTGAGCAGCTCGTCAACGCGTGCTAAGGTCTCCGTGGGATCGAACCCCTGGACGCCCAAGCCGCTGCTGCACAACCTGGCGGCGCTGTGCGAGCGCTACGGAGGCGGCGGCCATGCCCGTGTCGCGGCCATCTCCTTCGAGCCCCATGATATTGACCGCGCTCGCAAAGTGGCGGAGAAGATCGCCGCCACGCTTCGCGCATAGTCCTTGTCTTCCCGGGGAGCGGCCCCGGCGTTTGTTTCGAGGAGGAATCGTATGTCCAACGCAGTGAATCCAGCCATGGTGACCACCGGCACCGACTTGCCCGGCTTTCGCGTCACCAGGAATCTCGGCTTGGTGCGCGGAATTGTAGTTCGTTCGCGCAGCATCATCGGCACTCTGGGCGCCACCCTGCAAACCATCATCGGCGGAAACATCAGCCTGTTCACCGAGCTGTGCGAAAAAACCCGCGAAGATGCCTTCGAGCTGATGCTCGACCACGCCGGCCAGCGCGGCGCCAACGCCATCCTGGCCATGCGTTACGACGCTAACGAGGTGATGCAGGTCGTCACCGAAGTGATGGCCTACGGCACCGCCGTCCAGGTGGAGACGGTAAATCCTTCCTGAGCCTCGCCGCGTAGAAAGCAGTCTTTCGGCAGCATCGCACTCTTCCCACCGCGCCTCGACGCCGGGCCGCCGCGCTCCCGATTTTCTTCTTTTTTCAACGCGGGTTCTGCTGTAAGTTCGACGAATACTGAACGAGGAGGATGTCCGTCATGCCGGTCACCAAAGTTGAAACCAGCCTGGATGCCGTCTACAAACAGTACGGCCGGCCCGATGTCCATATCGGGAGCTCGGAAAGCGAATCTCCCTGGGTTCCGTTTGTGAATAACGTCTTCATCCGCCATCTGGCCTTTGATGTGCGCCAGAGCGCATTTGCCAACATTTTGTGGGTCAAGGGCGGTGGAATACTCGGAAAGCACCGCCACCGCGGGCCGGTTTTTGCCATCACGCTGGAGGGCAGTTGGCGATACCTGGAGTACGACTGGGTGGCTCGCCCGGGTGACTACGTGCAGGAAAACCCCGGCGTAATCCACACCCTGGTTTCGGATGATCCCAAGGGTATGAAGACCTTTTTCTGGCTCAACGGTTCACTCGAGTTCTATGATGATGACGAAAACCTTACGCAGATCCTCGACGTTTTCTGGATGATGGACCACTACCTGAACTATTGCAAAGAAAACGGGCTGCCCATCAACCCGAAGCTGTTCATCTAACAGGCGCTGCCGCAGGCACTTGGAATTTGCCGATTTCGCGCGCGGGGCTGTGCAACCCCCGTGCTACAATTAAAATTTGCTGGGCCGCTAGCTCAATGGTAGAGCAATTGACTCTTAATCAATAGGTTCCAGGTTCGAGTCCTGGGCGGCTCACCAACCTTCACTTCTCGCAAGTCAAAAACCTACGACCTGCCATCACTCCACCCGGAGGGGAATCCGCTGATCATAGGGAGGACGGAAAATATGTCCGCGCGTCCAGACGCTCCGGCCGCCGGACACCCAAGAGAGGGCGCGGTTCAACGTCCAGGAATTCCTGATCGGATTGGCCGAGGGAAGAGAATTATTGCCGGGGCATCGGGCTGCCGTAGCGCCCGTGAACGGCTCCAGCCCGAGCGGGGAAAATGGTATTCTCTCCGCCCAGAGCATGCCAGTTTCATCCTAGTTAGAAACGGATTCTCCATCAAGGAAGACAGCTATGCAGAAGTATGACCTCGTCGTCATCGGTTCCGGCCCTGGCGGACAGCGCGCCGCTTTCCAGGCCGCCAAACTGGGCAAGCACGCAGCCATCATCGAGAAAAAGGAAGTGATCGGAGGCGCCTGCATCAACACCGGCACCATCCCCAGCAAGACAATGCGCGAGGCGGTCCTGCACCTCTCCGGCTTTTACCTCCAGAATTTGTACGGCGTGAACTACCGGGTAAAGGAAAACATCTGCATGGCAGACCTCTGCTTCCGCGTGCAGCGGGTGATCGAGAACGAGATCGGCGTCACCCACGCGCAGTTCCAGCGCAACGGGATTGATGTGATCTACGGCACGGGCAGTCTTGTCGATCCCCAACACGTGCGCGTGGTCAATGCCCGGGGCTCGACCGAACTGCAAGCCGAGCACATTATCGTGGCCACCGGCACTAGGCCGACCACCTCGCCGAAGGTCCCTTTTAATGACCGCAACATCATCAACAGCGATCAGATCCTGCGCATGCCGGAGATCCCCAAGAGCCTGATCGTGGTGGGCGGCGGCGTGATCGGCATGGAGTACTGCTGCATGTTTGCCGTTCTGGGAGTGCACGTCATCCTGGTGGAGAAGCGCTCGCGCCTGCTCGATTTTGCCGACGCGGAGATGGTCGAGGCGCTGTGCTACCACCTCCGCGACCGCCGCGTGACTCTGCGGCTCAATGAGGAAGTGGAAAGCGTCGAGGAAACGCCCGACGGCAAAGTGGTCGCCATCCTGGAGAGTAAGAAAAAAATCACCGCAGACGCTCTGCTCTACGCCGTGGGGCGCCAGGGCAACGTCGACGACCTGAACCTGGCCGCTGTGGGGATCGAGGCGGACACCCGCGGGCGCATCCCCGTGGATGCGCAATACCGAACCAAACAGCCCAACATTTTTGCGGTCGGCGATGTGATCGGCTTCCCCAGCCTGGCCTCAGTTTCCATGGAGCAGGGGCGCATCGCCGCCGCCCACGCCCTGGGACTCGCGGTCGAATCCGATCCGGCAAATTATCCTTACGGGATTTACACCATACCGGAGATTTCTTTCATCGGGAAAACAGAGGAACAACTCACGGCCGAAGACGTCCCCTATGAGGTCGGCATCGCCTACTTCCGTGAAATCGCGCGCGGCCAAATTACCGGAGAAACCACCGGCCGTCTGAAGCTCATCTTCCACCGCGAGACCATGGACCTGCTCGGGGTGCACATCATCGGTGACGGAGCCTCCGAGCTGCTGCACATCGGCCAGGCAGTCTTCATCCTTAAAGGGTCGGTAAAGTATTTCGTAAATACGGTCTTCAATTATCCGACGCTGGCGGAAGGCTATAAGACCGCGGCCTTCAATGGTCTGAACCGGCTGAAATAGGGCGGCTGGAACGGCCGCGGCGCTGCCTCTCAGTCGCTTATTCTCATTCTTCCACAATTAAGACGTAGGGGCGGGTTTACCCCGCCCCGAAAGCAACTAAGGGCGGCGTAAAGCCGCCCCTACAAAGCACTCGCTGCCGGAGTTACGGAATCGGCGCCGCAACCCGCAACCAAGAGCGAGCTGGAGGGCGTTTGCGGCTCTTCGGGGCGGAAGCCGGGTGAAAGGTTGGGGCTAGCGGCGCGCCGTGCGAGCGGAAGGCCGCGCCGCAGGTTGGTCCTGTGCGGCGAATTTGGCGGCGCGCTTTTCCATCTGCTTGCCGACAACTCCCCAGTATTTCTCAGGCAGAAGGCGCTGGACCTTGTCTATCTGCGCGGCGTCTCTGCCCACCAGGATTCGCGGCTCGTCGCGCAGGATCCCGCGGACAATGCGGTCTGCGGCAGCCTCGGGGCTGGTCCGGGACACGCGAGTAAACATTTCCACCGTGGCGGCGGCTGCAACCGGATCCGCCGCGGCGCCCAGACGCGCTCGTTGGGCGATTGCCGTGCGGATGCCGCCGGGATGCACGCTGGAGACGCGCACCGCCGATCCTTCCAACTCGTGGCGCAGCGCCTCGGTGAACCCGCGCACCGCAAATTTACTGGACGAGTAGGCCGTTTGCCCCGGTGGCGCGATGATGCCGAAGATGCTCGAGAGGTTGACAATGTGCGCCTGCGGCTGCTGGCGAAGGATGGGGAGGAAATACCTGACGCCGTATACCGTGCCCCAAAAATTGATGCTCATCAGCCATTCGAAATCGGCCAGCGAGATCTCCTCGAATGTGCCGTGCAAGGCCACACCGGCATTATTGATCAGCAGGGAAACGCGGCCGTGCTCCCGCATCACCGCGGCGGCAAAGGCCTCCATGGCCGCAGCGCTCGAGACGTCCACGATGTGACTCGATACTTTGCCGCGCGTCGCGGCGGCGGCCTCATGAGCAGCTTCCTTGAGCCGCTCCGCTTCCTTGTCGGCCAGCGCCAACTCAACTCCCTCACGGGCCAGCCGCAGCGCCAGAGCGCGTCCAATGCCGTTGGCCGCTCCGGTGACCACGGCCACCGCACTTTTGAGCGGGCGCATCAGTAGACCTCCAGGTTGGAGTTGCTGCGCGCCGCAAGTTCCTGCTGGGACCATTCTTTTCGCGGTGCGGCCTGCCGCGCCCCGGCCAGCTTCTTGCGCAGCTTTTTCTCCTTGCGCACCAGCAGCGGCAGCGTCCAGCGCGCGCGGCGCATCGAGCGCAGCGCAGCGTGCGGGTCGACCAGGTGCGTGGTCGGCAGCTTGACCCCGGATTCCTTCAGCACCAGGCCGATGGGCAGCTCCATCTTGTCTTGCATCTTCATCATCCGGCAGATCAGGTCGGCGCCCGGCGTCACCAACGGGCCAAAGCCGTAGCGCACCTGCGAAGTCCCAATGATGTAGATGTTTTTATGCTCAGCGAGGAAAGCTCCCGCGTAGAGCTGCGCCGTGCTGCCCTTCACCTGCACCATTCCCGCGGGCAGGAAGGGAAAGCTGACGTGAAATCCCGTGGCGCTGACAATCAGGTCGTACTCATCCGCAGTGCCGTCGGTAAACACTACGCGGCTCCCTTCGTAGCGCGCGATGTCCGGTCGCGGGCGGATGCGCCCGTGCTTGATGTAATGCAGCAACTCGCTGTTGAGCGTCGGGTGGGCGTCGAAAATGCGGTGGTCCGGTTTAGGCAGGCCGTATCCCTCGTATTTGCCGATCGAGACCAGAAGCAGCAAGCGGATGAACGGCCGCTGTAAGAAAGTCGGGAACCAGCCCCGCGCCAGCTCGGCGATTGGTGTGCCAAAAACGGTCTTGGGCAGAAACCAATAGCCCCGCCGCAGGCTGATGGCGCAACTCCGGCCCACCCGCGCCGCCTCCGACGCCAGATCACACGCCGAGTTCCCTCCGCCGATCACCAGCACGCGCTTGCCGCGGAGTTGCTCCGGGTCTTTGTAGTCCTTGGAATGGATGATCTCACCGCTGAACGTGCCCGGATAGCTTGCAAATCGCCGGTCCCAATGGTGGCCGTTGCAGACCACCACTCCTTTGTAGATGCGCTTTTCGCCGCCGGCCAACTCCAGTTCCCATCGCCCGTCCTCGAGAGGCAGGCACATCAGCACCTTGGTGCGGAACTGCATGTGCGGCCGGAGCTTGAAGTGCTCGGCATAGTCTCGCAGGTAATCCACCATCTGCTGCGCGCTGGGGAAATCGGGATAGTCCGCCGGCATTGGATAGTCGGCGTACTCGGTGGTTTTCCTCGAGGAGATGATGTGCGCGGTGGTGTAAACGCCGTGAAGCCAGTTGCCGCCGAGGTCCTGGTCGGCATCGAGTTGTTCGTAGGCGATGCCGTGCTGGAGCATCGCCCGGGCCATACCCAGCCCCACCGGCCCGGCTCCGATCAATGCCATTTTCCCGGAGCGATCGTCCATCGACTTCCCCTGCTGACGCCGTCGTTGGTCAGAGATCGGCAGGGGATAAATTAACACAGGATGGACGGGGACCGAGCGCAACAGAGCAGATGCCCGGCTGAAGCCGGGCGCTACACAGCCCTTATTGTGGCTTGCGCGGGATGAATAGTGGCACCGGCGGCTCGATCTTGAAGGATCGTGAAAAATCGCCCTGGTTGATAGCCAGGCCGACGTGGCCGCGGGAATCAATGTAGAGCAGCGGCTGGCCCTTGGACACATCGCTGAATGTTTTCACGTAAGGCAGTGCGATCTCCTGTTTGCCGAGTTTTACGCGCACCGTCTCTCCCAGGCGATAGCCGAGCATCACAAAATCATCGGCGTCGATATTGGTGATCAGGTTGCCGTAGGGGTCGTCGAGCGCGATAACTTCCGCCGTCAGCCCGCGCTCGTCCATCTTCGCGGCGCGCAGTTTGGCGCGCACCAGCGGGTCTTTGAGTTCGGGTCCCACCTGGTTCCAGTCCCAGCCTGCGGCCAGGTGCGCGGCGACGGGAGAAAAGATGTCCCGGCCATGAAACGTGGAGGAAAGCCTGGTGCCGATCATCCAGGCCGGGTTGGTGATTTCGCGCGCGCCTTCGATGCCGTCGCGTTCCGCGACCAGGGTCATCAGGCCGTTGTCGGGCAGGGCGAAGTATTGCCCGCGCTTGGACTTGACCACCAGCGGCTTGCGCACGCTACCCACGCCCGGGTCAATCACCACCAGAAAAACCGTTCCCGGGCCGTAATACGGCGTCACGCCGGCCAGGTAGCGTGCCCCATCAATAATCGAATATGGCCGCACGGTATGCGAAATGTCCGTAATCCGCACGTCTTCAGCGATGCCGTAGATCACGCCCCGGCAGATCGCCACCGCGTCGCTGCCAATACCGAAATCGGTCATGAACACAATTGTCGGACGCCGCTGAGCAGTTGTACGCTGCGAAGCATCTCGCTCCTGAACTTCTCTGCGGGCCGACGCGGGGCCGGAGGCGCCCAGGGACAGCAAGAGACCCAGAATCAGAAAATGAGCGTAAACGCGGCTGCGGCTGAATGATCGCATCTCTATTTTCCACTCCCGAATGCCGCTTTCGCGGCAGCGTGCCGAATAATAATATACCTGTACAGTACGCTCAAGCCGGGCCTTGGGTGGGCAACCTGTGTATAATTACAGGCCATCAAAATTCTGCCTCGGACTGTGTGTGCCGGGAAGCAGCGAACGGAAGTAAGGAGGCGGGATTGATCGAGGTCGAAAACCTCAGCAAGCATTACGGCGCCAACCGGGCGGTGGACAACATCAGCTTCCGCGTCGCGAAGGGTGAAATCCTGGGATTCCTGGGGCCAAACGGCGCCGGGAAAACCACCACGATGCGCGTCCTGACCGGCTACCTGCCGGCCACCAGCGGCACGGCGCGGATTGCCGGCTTCGACGTCTTTGAAAAATCGCTCGAGGTGCGCAAGCGCATCGGCTACCTCCCGGAAGTTCCTCCGCTTTACCCGGAGATGAGCGTAGGCAGCTACCTGGATTTCGTCGCGCGCATCAAGCAGGTGCCGGCGGCAAAGCGCAAAGCGCGCGTGGACGCGGCGCTGGAGATGGCCCACATCACCGACAAGCGGCGCGAGTTGATCAAGCGCCTCTCCCGTGGCTACAAGCAGCGCGTTGGCCTGGCACAGGCCCTGGTGCACGATCCTGAAGTCATCTTCCTCGACGAGCCCACGGTAGGCCTGGACCCCAAGCAGATCATCGAAGTGCGCAACCTCATCAAAGGCCTGGCCGGCAGCCACACCATCATTCTTTCCACGCACATCCTCCCCGAGGTCAGCATGACCTGCGACCGCGTGGTCATCATCCACCATGGGCGCATCGCTGCGGTGGACACTCCGCAGAATCTCACCTCGCAGCTCCGCGCCGGAGAACGCGTACGCCTGGAAGTGAAGCCCAAGTCCGGCCGAGCCGACGGTTTACAAGCCATGCTCGAACGCATCTCCGGAGTAAAGCGCGTGGAGATTGAGCCGCTCGATTCCGCCGGTCTGGCCCGCGTGACTGTGGAGAGCGCGCCGGGCAGCGACCTGCGCGGGAAACTGGCGGCGGAAATCGTCGGACAGGGCCACGAACTGCTCGAGCTGCGCGCCGCGCGGCTGAGCCTCGAGGAGATTTTCCTCAAACTCACCACCGAAGAAACTCCGGCGGGGACTACCAGTGCCGCCGCCACGGCTGAAGGAGCTGCTTCCCGATGAAAGGGATCTATCCCATCTTCCGCAAGGAGATGAGCCTGTACTTCGTTTCGCCGGTGGCCTACGTGGCGACGGGCGTGTTTCTGATCATCAC
>JBGPJC010000028.1:0-34270 GCA_041485165.1 Terriglobia bacterium
CCATCGCGCCCACGGTCTCTTCGATGGGCACGTCGGTATCCACGCGGTGCTGGTAATAGAGATCAATCACCTCGACACCCAGCCGCCGCAGGCTGGCTTCGCAAGCGCTGCGCACGTACTCGGGGCGGCCGCTGACGCCGGCCCATCCTCCGTCCGGTGTGCGCACGTTGCCGAACTTGGTGGCCAGGAAAACCTGCTCGCGGCGCCCGCGCAGGAATTGTCCGATCAGGAGTTCATTTTTCCCCATGCCGTAAGCGTCGGCGGTGTCGAGAAACGTCATCCCGCGCTCGATGGCGCGTTCCAGCGTGGCCAGCGATTCCTGGTCGTCGCCCGGGCCGTAAAACTCGGACATGCCCATGCAGCCAAGACCCAGCGCAGAGACGGTCTGCGGGCCGCGGCCGAGCCTCCGGTGCGGCATCGGCTTGCCGGGATATTGTTGTGCCGTAGCCATGTGTTCTCTCCCTCTTGCTTAGAGTCTGAATTTTCCGCGGAGTTACCTGGAATCACAAACAAATCGCAGTCTTTATACTCGCGAGCGATGGCCGCCGGAGCGCGCGGCTCGAATCCGGCTACATGTGCTCGTCGTCTTCATCCACCGCGGCGGTGGCGGCGATGCCCTCGAGGCTGCGTTGCCACGCGCTGGTGCGCCAGTTGTGATAGGCGTCGCCCGCGGGGATCCACGGCGGGAGCTGCAACTTGAAGTAGTCAGCAAGTGAGTGGACATAGGGCTCATACATCAGCCGCAACTCGGTGAGTTTGCGGTCGGCTTCCGCTCCCGTGGCCAGCGGGACGCCGGCGGCCGCGAGGGTTGTGCGCAGGCGGTCGAGCTCCGCCTTGGGCAGGCGGTCCAGCGGCATTGCGCGCGGCGCCGCACTAAAAATCTGGGCGAGGTCCACTGCTGCATGCCGCGCCATGGCGAAGGTGAGCCGCGCCTGCCAGTTAGGACGCCCCTCGATCCCGGTGATTCCCAGCGCGCAGGTGTCGAGGATGGCGGTGAGCGCTGCCAGCCATGACTGGTTGTCGTGCTGCGAGCGGAAATAGGAAAGCACCGGATAGGAGAGGTGAGTCTCCAGCAACTCCGCTGACCATCGCTCCCATTCGTGCAAAAGCTGCGCAAGCGCCGGAAAATTCTGCCCCTGGCCATGGCGGCGCAGCAACTCCCAGGCTGTCGGCGGCGAGCCGGCGCGCGCGTCCAGCAGCGAGATGTTGACTTCCCTTCGAGAAAAGCCCTGGTAAAGAATCGGCAGATAGCCGATGACCAGCGCTAGAAAGCCGAAGCCGGTGCCAGCCTCGAGGACGGCCATAACGCGTTCGAGTGAAGTACGGGGAACAATATCGCCCAGCCCCAGCGTGAAAAATGTCGTGCCACTCCAGTACACGTCAATGAAAAAACTTGGGGCTTCGCCGCTGGCAATAGTGATCCCGCCGGCGCTACGGTGGATCAGGGCGAACCCAAAGATCAGGCCGCTGGCCCACACCCCCAGCAGCATCAGCATGGAAAGCGGACCATACGTGCTGAGACAGCTCTCGCGGAGTTTCGCTGGGCGCAGGTGCGAGGCGAGGCCGGACCAGACGGCCCAGGTGCTACGATAGAACATACGCGCCAGGCGGAATTTTCGCGTAACGCGGCGCGGAAGAATGATGGCTTCAAAGGCGTCCCACAAAATCAGGACGAGCAGAAGCATGCCCGCCGTGGCCACCAGCACCTTCATCATAGAAGCGCTGTTCATTCAGGTCGCCCGCCGCAGCGAGCGCGGCTGCTCAAGATTCCAGCCGCGCGTCCAGTGTGATCTCTGCGTTCAGCAAACGGGAGACGGGGCAGCCGGCTTTCGCCGCGACCGCCGCGGCATCGAACTTGGCTTTGTCCGCGCCGGGAATTTTCGCCGTCAGGTCGAGGTGGATTTTGGTGATCGCCCAACCAGCCTCGAGCTTTTCCATGGTCAGCGTGGCCGTGGTCTTCAAGCTCTCGGCGGACAGCCCTGCTCCGCCAAGTTGCGCGGAAAGCGCCATGGTGAAGCATCCGGCGTGCGCCGCAGCAATCAATTCCTCGGGGTTAGTGCCCGGGCCGTTCTCGAAACGCGTGTGGAACGAGTAGGGCGTGCGCGAGAGCACACCGCTGTCGGTGGAGAGCGTTCCTTTGCCGTCCTTCAGCCCGCCCTGCCATTCCGCGGATGCTTTGCGTTTCATGCTGATACTCATGGGGACTCCTTTTCTGCTTTTTGCTTGGCCGGTGAAGAGCTGGTGCGGGATGCCCTGCGCCCGGATTAGAAACTCAAGACAATTTTGCCGAAGTGCGCGGCGCTTTCCATGTGGCGCAGCGCCTGGCGCGCTTCGGTGAAGGGGAAAACGCGGTCCACCACGGGGCGCAGAGCGTGCCCGGCAATAGCCCGGTTCATGCCTTCAAACATCTCCCGCGAGCCGACGTAGATGCCCTGCACGCGCGCGTACTTGTGCAGCATCAGGACGGTGCGGACCTCGGCGCTCCCGCCGGCCAGCACGCCGATCATGCTGATGGTTCCCGCGAGGCGCAAGCACTGCAGCGACTTGTTGATGGTGCCCGCGCCGCCCACTTCGATGACGTGGTCCACACCTTCGCGGCCGGTCAGCTCCCAGACCTTCTTTTCCCAGTCCGGCGTTGTGCGGTAGTTGATGCCTTCGCTCGCGCCCAGGGCGCGCGCGCGAGCGAGTTTTTCGTCGCTACTCGAGGTGGCGATGACCCGCGCTCCGACCATGCGCGCGAACTGCAGCGCAAAAATCGAAACGCCTCCGGTGCCTTGCACCAGGACGGTGTGACCGGGTTGCAGCCGGCCTTCACAGAACAGCGCGTTCCACGCCGTCACTGCGGCGCAGGGTAGCGTGGAAGCCTCCTCGTAGGAGAGGTGCGCTGGGATGTGGACCAATCCGTCCTCGTGAAGCACCACCTGCTCGGCGAGCATGCCGTCAATGGCGCCGCCCAATGCGGATTCGGTCATCGCCGCAGTGGGGCGCCCGCCAAGCCAGGTCTGCATGAAGATGCCGGCCACGCGGTCGCCGGGCTTTACTCGCGTGACCCCGGCGCCGGTGGCAACCACTTCTCCGGCGCCATCGGAAAACGGAATTCGCGGCAGCGGCATCCTTGGGTTGTACAAACCTTTCACCGTCAACAGGTCGCGGAAATTCAGCGAAGCGGCGCGCACGCGGACCAGCACTTGACCGGGACCCGGCTTTGGGTCAGGCAAATCCACCAGGTTCAAAGAATCGAGCCCGAAAGTGTTTTGGATCTGAAAGGCTTTCATCCTCTTGTTCTCCTCACGTACTCAGTTCAAGGAACAAGCACAATCTTGCCGAATGCGCCCGCTTCCATCACCGCCTGGTGCGCTTGTGCCGCTTCAGAGAGCGGCAATTCGCGGCCCACGATCGGCCGCAGCGTGCCATTCTCCATCCCCGCGAAGAGCGCGCGATGGATTCCGGCGAGTTGCGCCGGCGGCGCCACCATCAGGGACATGCCGTGAATCGAGGCATCGCGACCCATGATGTCGCGGGGATTGATTTCCACCGTGCCGCGGCTGCCGATCACCACCACGCGTCCCGCGTAAGCCAGCAAAGACAGCACCTTGCCCAGATTTACATTGGCCAGCATCTCGAGGACGATGTCTGCGCCGCGGCCGCCAGTCAGTGAAAGGATTTTCGCGAGGTAATCCGGCGCGCGATGGTCGACCACATGATGCGCGCCCTGCTCCAGCACCATCTGGCGGCCTTTCTCCGTGCCTCCGGTGCCGACGACGGTGAGTCCGGCCGCGCGCGCAAGCTGCACGGCAGCAACGCCCACGCCTCCGCTCGCGCCATGGACCAGCACTGTTTCCCCGGCCGCCGCTTGCGCCCTCTGGAACAGCGCGCGGTACGCGGTGGCATAAGGCACATAGACCGCCGCCCCCTGCGCGAAGCTCACGCGCTCGGGCAGCGGATGTACCTGCGCTTCGGCGCACAATGCCAATTCCGCGTATGCGCCGGTCAGCGTGCCGGCGGTGTAGACGCGGTCGCCCAGTTTCACCTGCGTCACTCCCTCGCCGATTGCTTCGACCACGCCGGCCGCGTCCGAACCCGGCGTGTAAGGCAGCGCGGGCTTCAGCGCGTAGCTGCCAGCGCGGATGTAGGTGTCGACAGGGTTCACGCCGACGGCCTTCACGCGCACGAGCACCTGGCCCAGGTCCGGACGCGGGTCCGATACTTCCTCGAACCGGAGTACTTCCGCCGGGCCGAACTCGTTCACGCGAATCGCCTTCATGCTCCCCTCCTCGCCTGGTCTGTGATTAGCGTTCGGAAATCACCTGCGCATTGTCGACGAGTTGACCCTCGCGGCCAAACGTCGCCATCCCACAGGCTTTCGCCCTGACTCTTACATTCCTCATGCCCTCAGCCTCAAAACCGGGCGGCTATCATGTGCGAGGGCGCAAAACGAAGCAAGCCCGGCTTTGCCGCGGGCTCCTCCACCGACAGCCATTAAGATTAGAGGCAGCAGAAGAAAGATGGTTATCACGCGGATGAACATTTGCGGGTTTTAGGCCACATCAAGCCGCACGAAGAGACTGGAGAATCGTGATGTCTCTTCTCGAGCGAACCTAGCTTTGTCCGGCCGCTAGGATCGGAATAGTCAGCGGTTCCTGTCCTTCTCCTGTGGCAGTCATGTGGCAACGTCCATCGAAAATGCCGCCGGCCTCGATGACCAGGCACGGCGCATGGACCTCGCCGCGCACCACGCCCTTGGCTTGGATCTCCACGCGTCCCTTGGCGATCAGCACGCCTTCAAAGCGCCCCGCTACCACCACCTGGTTGCCCTCGATCTGCCCTTCTACCAAAGCGTTTTCACCGAGCACGAGCGTAGACTGGGAAATGATCGTGCCTTTCAACTGAGCGTCCATGCGGAACGCCCCCGACAGCTCCAGGCGGCCTTCCAACTTGACCCCGCGGTCAAGAAAACCGATCCAGTCGCCCGATTCTGAAGACGGTCCCTTATGCAAAAACTTCATCAGCGCCAGTCCCCCAGGTAGAGTCTTGCAATGCTAGCCGGAAACTGAGAGGGCAAGGTAGTTACCGGGATGAGCGGAGTGTGTCAAGCTCAAATTATTATTCTACTACGTATGTAGTGTTACGCTGGACCTTTCCTTCTCAAACGCTCGTAAATGTCTTCGAGCTGCCGATCATCGTAGTACTCGATGATCAGTTGGCCCGAGCGCCCTTTTGTCTTCGGCTTGAGCACTACATGCGTGCCCAGCTCATGCTCCAGCTCCTCGAGAGCCGCGCGGGTGTTCGGATCAACTTGCTGCAAGGCGTTTTTTCCAGTGCGTTTGGAACTGCGGCGAGCGGCGATCCGCTCGAGCTGCCTGACGGTAAGCGACCCGGCTGCAGCCCTGCGAGCCAAAAGCTTGCGCCTCTCTGGATCCTCGATGGCCAGGAGGGCTCGTCCATGCCCGGCGGTGATGAGGCCCTCCTCGAGCATTTCCAGTATTGGCGGATCCAGCTTGAGCAGGCGAATTGAATTCGCGATTGTCGCGCGATCCTTTCCCGTGCGGGCCGCAACTTCCTCCTGGGTCAGTTGGAACTTGGAGATCAGCCGCTCGAAGGCACTGGCCTGTTCCAGCGGATTCAGGTCCTCGCGCTGAAGATTCTCGACCAGCGTCATTTCCAACGCTTGCTCGTCGGTAGCCTCCCGAACCACAGACGGCACGCGGTGGAGTCCCGCTCGCTGAGCGGCACGCCAGCGGCGTTCTCCAGCGATCAGCTGGTACCTGTTCCCGAGGGGTCGCAGCACGACGGGTTGAATCACGCCGGTCGAGCGAATCGACTGGGCCAATTCCTCGAGTGCCTGGTCACGAAAGCGCGTTCGCGGTTGATAAGGGCTGGGGTCAATTAGGTCTATGTCCACCTCGCGGGGTGCGCCCGCAGAAACTGGCGGAGGCTGCGGAACGGGTGGGGCTTCAGGCTCCCGAATCAGTGCGCTCAGACCCTTCCCGAGTGCGTGCCTTGGCATTGGTGATCAGCTCCTTGGCGAGCTGGAGATAGCTCTCCGCTCCCTTACTATGTATATCATAGAAAATAATAGGCTTACCATGGCTTGGAGCCTCCGCGAGCCGGACGTTGCGTGGGATCACGGTCTGGAAGACTTGGCCACCAAAGAAGCTGCGCAAGTCGGAACTGACCTGCTTCGATAGCGTGGTCCGCTCGTCAAACATGGTCAGCAGGATACCCTCGATTGCCAAATTAGAGTTGAGGGACTTTCGGATGCGCATCAAGGTGTCAAGCAGCTCCGACACCCCCTCCAGGGCAAAGTACTCGCACTGGATGGGGATCAGGACGGAATCGCAGGCGGCCAGAGCGTTCAGGGTAAGGAGATCGAGCGCCGGCGGGCAGTCAAGGAGGGTAAAGTCGTAGTTTTGCCGCACAGAGCTGAGCAGTTTGCCTAGGCGAAATTCGCGGCCGTCCATGTTCACCAGCTCGATTGCTGCCCCCGCGAGGTCCTTCCCCGAAGGCAACAAGTCGAGATGTTCGACCTGAGTCTTGCTAATGAGACGAGCGGGAGCTTCCTCGAGGACGAGGCCGTGGTAGAGGGTGCGCCGAGCGGGGTCCCGGGCAAAGCCCAGGCCTCCGGTCGAGTTCGCCTGGGGGTCGCAGTCAACGATCAGGGTACGCTGCTCGGCAACGGCCAGAGACGCCCCGAGGTTTATCGTTGTGGTTGTTTTGCCTACACCCCCCTTTTGATTGGCGATGGCAATGATTCTTCCCAAGAAATGCTCCCCCAGCATTGAGCAATCTATCAGGGGGTGGGCGGGGAGACAAGCGGGTTCCACGTGGAACGAAGTATGGTGCGGGGGGCATTGGAGGACTTGAAGGAAGGCCAGAGCAGGTGTTCCACGTGGAACGCCTTCCAAAAGCTACCCCTTGGGAGAGCCCACCAGGAGGAACCGATCCCTGGATTGAGGGATGGCAATCGCGTCCTTCCAAATCCAATCTTGGATTCGCCGCAAGCGGTCTGCCTCCACTCCTCCAACCCACAGAATCACTTTCCCTGTAGGTGACAGCCGGCCCCGGGACCAATTGAGAAGCACTTCGTATTCACCAAGCGCCCTGGCTGTGATTACGTCGGCGAAAAGAGAAACGTCTGGCGGTCCAGCCGCCGATATTTCCATCCGCTCACTGCGGATGATGACGTCCGACAGTCCGAGTGTGCGAACCACTTCGGCCAGAAACACGGCCTTCTTTCCATTCGGCTCGAATAGCTGCACCTGCCATCCCGGCAATACCAGTTTGAGCGCCAGGCCGGGAAATCCAGCGCCCGACCCCACATCCACCAGAACTCCCTTCTCCTCGGCGAACAACGAGCGGGCGAAAAGGGACTCGCCGAAATGCCGCTGGAGAATCTGCTGCGGTTCCCTGATTGCGGTGAGATTGACCTTCTGATTCCACCGCCAAAGCAGGTGCAAGTATGCGCTGATGGAAGTGGTCAGAGCCGGAGAAGGGGAGATGCTGAAAGGGCGCAGGATATTAGCTATTTGCTGAATCGAGAAGTTTATTTGTTCACTTTTAGCTAAGCGCGGTTTCACCCCACCCCTATTGCCTTTTATCATCGCTCGCGCCATCCATTGGGGAATCGGGTGGCGGCGAAAAGTAAGGTGGAAATCGGAAACATCAGGGAACGATGAAAGCACTCTTCCGGTGCGCTGGCAAGTGGATTGGAGGCGCGGTTGGTTCCCGCCAGGCGGAAAGGGGAGCGGGCTTCAGGGGGCTAAGCTTTTCAATCCGGCGTCGTCGGGGAACATGCGGCGGCCCTGGCGGAGCAATTCCGCGGCCGACCCGCGTTTGCCCAGCGCTTGATACACCTCGTAGAGTGCGACGTAAATCCCCGCGTCATTATCGGGGAAATGGCGCACCGCGATTTCCAGGTGCTGACGGGCAAGATCCCAGCTCTTGCGTTCGCGGAATAGATTGCCAAGAGCGCGGTGCGCCGCGTAGGAATACGCATCGCGCTGGAGTGCGGAGTGGAAAGCTTCCTCGGCGCCCTTCGCGTCGGCGGTGTGCAGGAGCAGTTCGCCAAGTGTAGCGAAGTCGGCGGCGTCAGGATCGGGATCCACGGCAATCTGCCGTGCCTGCCAAAGGGCGGCTTGCGGCCAGTTTTCATGCTGGCGCAAGACCTTCACCAGTCCCTGCATAGCGCGAAGGTAACTCGGCTGGCGTCCCAGAACCTGACGGTAGAGCAACTCGGCGGTGTCGTAGTCCTTGTTGTGAAAGGCCACATCGGCAAGTCCGTTCGCCGCGCGCATGGCGGAAGAATCCAAGTGCAGCGCGGCGGTGTAGTGCTCCTTGGCTGCGTGGTAATCGTCCCGCGCTTCGGCCAGCCGCGCGCGGAGGATCTCGACCGCATAGCTGGCCGGGTCGTCGAGCAGCGGCTCGAGAAAGTAGGCCGCCCGCCCCGCGTCGTCGTTCAACAGCGCGGTGTGCGTCGCGGCCAGCAGCGCGGTGCGAGGGTCATCGAAGCGCACGTCGCGCGGGAGCGTGGCGGTGCGCCCTTTCCACACCAGGGCAAAGTTTGCATCCGCCAAACCTTTAGCCAGGAGGGCGCGCGGGGCGTGGAACTCAAGGCGCGAATTGTCGTCGGTGTTGCGCAGCGCCGGGTCCACCAGCGAGCGCAAATCCACATCGTCCAGGCGGTGATAGGCCAGCAGGCCCTCGGGCTCGCTCATGTTGAGAGCGTCGTAGTCCTTCTGTAACGCCTCGTTGGACCACATCGCGCGTAGGCGTCCGAGTTCCAGCGGCTTGCTGTCGGTCTGCGCCAGGAGCAGGAAATCCGGATCTTCGCCGCGCCACAGCGTGACCTGAGGAAAATGCGGCACAAAGGTGCTGAGCACCATGCGAAAGTCTGCGGGGAACAGCGCGTATCCCTGCACCCACTGCACCAGCATGCCGCCGGGCCGCAGGCGCGCTCGCGCCTCGCGGTAGAACTCGTCGGTGAACAGCGCGGACACGCCGGCGATCCACGGATTGGAAGGCTCGGAGACGATCAGGTCGTATTGCTCGCGGGTGGTGAGCAGGAAGTTGCGCGCGTCATCGAGGATCACATGCACACGCGGGTCGCGCAGCACGCCGTGGTTGAGTTGTTCGAGATACGGCGCGGCCTGGATCATCCCCGGCTCGATCTCCACGCAATCGATACGCTCCACGTCGGGATAGCGCGCCACCGACGCCACGGTCATGCCGCTGCCAAAGCCGATCACCAGGACGCGCTTGGGCGCGGGATGGAAAAGCGCGCCGAGGTGGCCCATCATGTACTGAGTGAGCTGGTCGTGGTTCGAGGCGTCCACTTTGCCGTTGGTGCGCACGGCGATGTAGTCCTCGCCGGCGGCAACGGAGACGGTGGCGTTGAGGCCGTCGGCGACGAAAATGATGTCGGTGGTCGCGGCCTGCTCGGCGATGGTGAGCTTTCCCTGATAGATGTCGTAGTAGAGCATAGCGGCGAAAGTGGCCACGGCGCGGTTGTAAAAAGCCCCGGAAAACGCCACGAAAAGCACCGCGGCGAGCAGCGCGCCGTTCCCGGCCAGCATCAGCGGACGGCGATTCTTCTCCCGCAGCCGCAGCAGCCCGGCCAGCGCCAGGTTCGTCGCCGCGACCATGGCCAGCAGGCGGAAGGCGCCCAGCCGCGGCATCAGGAAGAATCCCACCGAAGTCGCGCCGGCGATGGCGCCCAGCGTGTTCGCGGCGTAGGCGCGGCCCACCGCGGCGCCGCGGCCGGGTTGCGAAGCATCACGTCCGGCGATCAGCACCACAACCAGCGGAAAATTAAATCCGAAAATGAACGCGGCGGGCAGCATGGCCAGCGCGCTGGTGACGAATTGGGCGACGACCAGCCCGGTAAATGTCTCGTGTGTGGCGCGCAGCACCGCCGGAACAATGCTGGGGATTTGCTGGTAGAAGACGAGGAAGCCCAGCGCGGCGACCCCGGTCAGCGTTTGCGTCATGGCGAAGCCGCCGAGTGTGACTTCGCCACGCCGCGCAATCCACGCTTCGAAGGCCAGGCTGCCCAGGACGATCCCGGCCAGAAACGTGGCCAGCATCAGCGTAAAGGCGTAGGTCGAGCTGCCCAGGAAAGTGACCAGCAGGCGCGTCCATCCGATTTCGTAGGCAATCGCTGTCGCGCCCACCACGGCGAAGCAAGTGAGGAGAAACCCGGCAGGCTGCACCGCGGCTCCGGTCGCCGCCACCGCGGTCTCGTCAGTGGCGGGCGCCGCAGGCGCTATGCGCCGCGCCAGGACCAGAGCGATCACGCCGGCGATGACATTGAGGAGCACCGCCAGCGCCACGGTGCGCTTCTGTCCAAACAAGGGCAGCAGCGCGAAACCCGCCGCGAGCGTCCCCGCCACTGCGCCGAGCGTATTCACCCAATAGAGACGGCTCACCCGCGCGCCAAGGTCCGCGGAACTGCGCGTCAGGCCTTGCACCAGCACCGGCAGCGTGCCACCCATTAGAAATGTCGGCAGCAGCAGCACCATCGCCGAGCCGGTGAACCGTAGCGCAAGCAGCGCCGGCGTCGACCCCGCAACGAATGGGTAAGCGGAGATGTAGAGCGACCGCACGCCGGAAAGACCCAGCAGAGAAAGCGCGCCGGCCGCGGCGATGGCCAGCTCCATCCAGCCGTACAGCGTGACAGGATTCGCGGCACGCTCGCTGCGACGTCCCCACCACGCGCTACCCAGCGCTAGGCCGCCCATGAATACGGCCAGCACCGTAGCGATGGCGTAGACCGTATTGCCAAAGACCAGGCCCAGCGCCTTGCCCCAGGCCACCTGGTACACCAGGCCCGCCGCGCCGGAAAGAAAGAAGCAGAGGAGGATGCCGAAGAGTTGGCCGCGAGAAACCGAACGATTGTCCACGAGGGCGCCATCCTAGTTTGGCTTTCCGGCGAAGTCAATTCGCGCCCACGGGTGACCGCACATACTCCTCGCCTTACTTGCGTAATCACATTCGTCTCTGCGCGCTCTGTGATTTCTGCGCACTCTGTGTTAGTTCTTTATCTGGGACGGCGCCACGGCCTAACCGGCGCATGGCAACGATTCGTGAAGAGGTTTCTCGATGAGTGATATTCCGAAACTTCTGGAGAGGCAGGCCCGCTGGCAGAAGAACCGCAAGAAACTTTCCTGGGCGGAGAAGGTTCGCATGGCGGAACGCGTGCGCGCCGACTTGCTGGGCGGGCCATCAAGCTGGGCGGGCCTACCCCCCGTGGCGGGATCCCCGGCAGCAGAGAGGCCGAAAGCGGGAGTTTCGATCTCCCGATGACGAGTCTCGACTTTCGCTGGCACCGGACGGGAGCACGGCTAGCGTGCGTGCCTGCGGGTGCGTGTCAGATTGATGTTACCGCGGCATTTGGGCGAGCCGCAGCGGCAGGGAACTTTCCTACTGTTTGCCCGATATCGGTAATCGGCGGTGAGCTCTTCGCAGGCCCGGATTCTTCGCCGGGTAAAGAAATATAAATGCCCGCGGCTGCGCTGCACGCGCAGATTGGGATCGCAGCCGTGATTGACAAATTCGGCGCCACTGCCCCCGATGCTGGGGTCAATGCGCCAACTCAGGTTGAGGTACGCGAGATAAGTGCGCCGGCGCAGGCTGAGCCGGCGGGCCTGGTGCGGACTGAGCAGCCTGCCGGTGTACTCGATCACTTTGCCGCCGCAAGGAATGTCTTCGAGGGCAAAGACACCGAAGCGATGAATACGGGACCGGCCGACTCGCAGGCGGTATTGTGACACCGGCGGCTTGATCCGGCGAGCAGGGCGGCACGGTACGCTCAAGTCCGAACTCTTTCAAACCACAGACGGTCGGCAATTAGCACGGCAGCCGCTTGTTCCCGTCAAAATGAATCCCAACTAACCATCGTCACTGTACTTGAGGCCGGCAATGTATTTCAGCGGCTTCACGGGCTCAATCTTCTTCGCCTTTTTCAGGCGCTTCTTTGATTTCTTGGCTGCCATTTGGTTTCTCCTTTCATCTATTGGGCCATCGCCCAGCAGACTGTACTCTGCCATTTCTCGAGAAATCCTACTTAAGTTTATCGTTGCTGACAAGATCCTTAACCGCTTCCAGCACGAGTGGCGCAGCCTTTCAGGCTGTGCCCTCTTCTTCGGCGACGCTTGCCGAGCTTGCCCGCAGTTTCTTCGGCAGCTTCTTTTTGGAACTACCTCTGCTCTAAAGCCGTCATTCCGAGCGCAGCGAGGAATCTCTCTTCACTCTGGCGCTGCCCTACGCTCTTGTTTCCGGGGTCGGGAAGGGGCCACCCTCGCCGCGGCGGCGGGCCCATGGGCGCGGACGACCTTGGCGCGGGCGTGCGAATGGTCTCCTGACGTGCAGCAGATGAACACCAACCTGCGGGCGCGATTGCAGGTCCAGGGTCGATTTTGTCAGGGCATGTTAGGTGCGAAGCTCCGGCGTCATGCCCGAATGGTGCGGCTAGGAGATTGACTCGGTCGGGTTTTCGTGTGATCCGCTTAGTTGTACGCTGAGAGTCTGCGTCTTCTTGAGCCCCTTGCCGGGGTGCAGCTTCTTCGTTTTCTTCGAGGCCTTTGACCGTTTTTTCAGAGCCATTTTTCTTTCTCCTTTGGTTCGAGAGGGGCTCGAACCGAGAGTTGGCGGGATGCTACTTCACCCGGGAACTGCGGTCAAGGCCGTCGCACGAGGGTAAATATTCCGTAGCGGCGAGTTTACCTCGCCACACAACGAAGGACTTGGCGGCGTAAAGCCGCCTCTACTCGTGGCGCAGGGCGACCAGTGGGTCTACGCGCGTGGCGCGCTGCGCGGGGATGTACACTGCGGTCAGCGCGACGCCGGCCAGCAGCACGGCGACACTAATAAACGTGAGCGGGTCGGCAGGACTGACGCCCACCAGGAGATTGGAGATTGCGCGAGTGAGTCCTGCAGCAGCCAGCAGCCCCACCAGCACGCCAATTCCCACCACGCCTGCGCCTTGGCGCAGGACCATGCCGAGGATGTCGCGCCGTTGCGCACCCATGGCCATGCGGATGCCGATCTCCTGTGTGCGCTGGCCGGCGGCGTAGGAAATCACGCCGTAGACGCCCACCACGGCCAGGGTCAGCCCCAGAAGGCCGAGCAGCGCGGCCAGTCCCGCGCCAAGTTGGAAAATAAAGTAGCCGTTGAGGCCGTTGAGCGCCTGGCGCATGGTGCGCCCGTCGAAGATCGGCAGGTTGGAATCCAGCGCGCGAATCTGCTGCTCGACGCTGGGCAGGAGCGTCTCCGGAGGCACGGTGGTGCGCACGTGAAGCGTGCGGTAGGGAAAGTAGTGCTGCGCCAGGGGGACAAAGAAATACGGGTCGGGCTGGTCAACGGGATCGTTGTACCGGCCGTCCTTGGCGATGCCAATCACTTCCAGGGACTGCCCCGGCTCGCGCACCATGCTGAAGCGTTTGCCGATGGGATCTTGGTTGGGCCAGAATTTTTTCGCCATGGCCTCATTGACCAGCGTCACCGGGGAAGAGGTCTCGCTGTCGGCATCGCTGAAGCCGCGGCCGCGCAGGATGGGAATGCGCAGCGTTTCGAAATACGGCGGGTCGACAAGATTGTAAAAAAGCTCCGGCGGCCGCTCCCCCGCGACCGGCGGCTGGCCCTCGAAGGTGACACCGGCCGACTGGTGAGCGTATCCCAGAGGCACGGCGACGCCGTATGCGGCGGAGTAGACTCCGGGCAGAGCGCGCACGCGTGTCTCCAGCTCGCGGAAAAATGCCTTGCCGCGCGCTTCGTCGTAACCAACTTCTTTGGGATCCATGCTGACATTCAGGACGTTGGCAGGATCAAAGCCCATATCCAGGCGCTGGGCTTGCTGCAGGCTGCGGACGAAAAGCCCGGCGACAATCAACAGCATCAGCGATCCGGCCAGTTGCGCCACCACCAGTGTGTTGCGCACGCGCTGGCGTGCGGAGCCGACGGTAAGCGCGCGCCCGCCCTCGTGCAGCACGGCATTCAGATTGGCGCGCGACGCCCGCACTGCGGGCACGATCCCCACCATCAACCCGGTCAGGAGCGCGGCGCCAAACGAGTAAGCAAACACCCGCCAGTCCAGGCCGAAGTCGAGCGTGAGCGGGAAGTCCACATGGGAGCGCAGCGAGGTGAGCCATTGGCTGGCCCAGACACCCAGCAGGACGCCACCGGCGCCTCCGGCCAGCGAGAGCATCAGGCTCTCGGTAAGCAGTTGCGCCACCAGCCGGCCGCGCCCGGCGCCCAGCGCCGAGCGGATGGCCATTTCGCGTCCGCGGGCGCTGGCGCGGGCGAGCACGATGTTGGCCACGTTCACGCAGGCCACCAGCAAGACCAGCGCGGCGAGCAGCAGAAACACCGTGGCTACCAAGGTCAGCGAGTTGGCGGGATCGGGTTCCGGGCGCGCCAGACGTTCCGGGTAGGCGCGCACCTTGAGGCCTTTGTTGGTGTCGGGATATTGCTGCGCCAGCCGCTGGGCAATCACGTCGAGCGATGCCTGCGCCTGCGCCAGGCTCACGCCAGGCTTCAGCTTCCCAAGCACGCGCAGGCTGCGCCGGCCGCGCATGGTCCAGCGCTCATCGGCGCTCTTCCCGTAATCCGGGAGCAAACCCAGCGGGAGATAGGCATCCATCTCCACCACGGCGAAGACGCCCTGGAACTGCTTGGGCACCACGCCGATCACCGTGACCGGGCGGCCGTCCATCAGCACGCTTTTGCCGATCACGTTGGGATTCCCGCCGAATCTTTTCTGCCAGAAGGAGTAGCCCAGGACGATGACCGGACTGGCTTCAGACTTTTCGCCGTCGCTCGGCAGGATCATCCGGCCGAGGCCGGGCTCAACGCCAAGCATGGTGAAGTAGTTTCCAGTGACGAAGCTGGTGAGCGCGCGGTCCGCTTTTCCGTCCGCGCTGATGCCGGAGAGGTTCAGGTTGTAGCCCAGAATGTCGGAGAATGTTCCGGCCTGCTGCCGGCAATCCTCCAGATCGGGATAGGAAAAATAATAGCTGCCTGTGCCTACCTCTGGCTGCGTGCTGAGAGTGACCAACTGGCTGGCGTCGCGCACCGGCAGGGGGCGCAGCAGCATGGCGTTGACCACGCTGAAAATGGCGGTGTTTGCGCCAATGCCCAGGGCGATGGTCAGCACCGCGACCATGGTGAAACCCGGGTTCTTCACCAGCATGCGAATGCCGTAGCGCAGATCCTGCGCGAACTTGCCCATCACGAGCCTCCAAAGGGAAGAAACCGATCTGAGGGGAATAGCGGGCACGTGTCCTGCCACGCCAAACGCAGTGTAATTCTTTTGTAATGAAGGTGATACAGGCTTGCGCCCGAGAGACTAAATCGGCCAAAGTGTCCGCTGGTGGGACGCGCTTGTCCCCGGAGAGAACACCCTCCCCCCGCCGGGTTCTGCCGCAGCGCTTGCATTCGATTGCCTCTGGCGGCGGGACGTTGACACGCGCAGACCCTCCGACTATTGTTCCTGAATCATGAAAATTCTGGTGATTGGCGGAGGAGGACGCGAGCACGCGCTGGCGTGGAAGCTGCGGCAGAGCGCGGAGGTCGAGCACATCTGGTGCGCGCCGGGCAACGCTGGCATCGCGCAGGAAGCTGAATGCGTCGGCGTAGACGTCAAGAAACTTGACGCGCTGGTGGCGCTTGGCGAAAAGCTGCGGCCGGACCTCACCGTCGTTGGACCGGAGTTGCCGCTGGTGCTGGGCATCGTGGACGAATTCGAGCGTCGCGGGCTGCCTGTGGTGGGGCCGTCGAAGCAGGCGGCGCAGCTCGAGGGCAGCAAGATTTTTGCGAAGGAATTTCTGCTGCGGCATGGCATCCCCACGGCAAGCGTGTACGGCATTTACGACTCCGCCGGCGACGCTCGCGCGGCGCTGCGCGCGGTGGATTGGCCGATAGTGATCAAAGCCGACGGCCTGGCCGCGGGCAAAGGCGTCCTGGTCGCGTCATCGCTCGATGAGGCCACGGCGTTCATCGAGCGTCTGATGGTGGACCGCGAATTCGGCGCCGCGGGCGACCGCGTCGTGCTGGAAGAAGCGCTCGCCGGGCCGGAGCTTTCCTTCATCGTGCTCACCGACGGCGAACATTTCATTCCTCTTGCTCCCAGCCGCGACCACAAGCGCGCGCTGGACGGCGACAAAGGGCCGAACACCGGCGGCATGGGCGCGTATTCATCGGACACGCTGCTCGAGCGCGAGACCGAGCGCGCCATCCTCGAGACCGTGGTGCAACCGACTATCGCCGCTATCAAGAGGGAGGGGCTGCGCTATCGTGGCTTTCTCTACTTTGGCTTGATGCTCACCGCCGAAGGCCCGAAAGTCCTCGAATTCAACTGCCGCATGGGCGACCCGGAAGCGCAGCCGCTGGTCGCGCGCATGGATTTCGATCTGGCCGCGGCGCTGCGCGCGCTCGCGGCGAGAAATCTGAGCGCGGTGCGTCCGGCGTGGAAACCGGGCACCAGCATCTGCGTGGTAATGGCCGCGGCTGGCTATCCCGGCACGCCACAGACCGGCGCGCGGATTGACGGTCTGGCCGACGCGGCAAAGGTGTCAGGCGTGGTAGTTTTCCACGCAGCGACGCAGCGCTCGGGAGATTCCATCACTGTCGCCGGCGGGCGGGTCCTGGGCGTCACCGCTACGGGGAACAACCTTTCCTCCGCTGCGAGTGCCTGTTACCAAGCGGTCGGCAAGATCCGCTTTGACGGCGCGCACTTCCGCCGCGACATCGGCGTTACCAGCCTGGCAGTTGCCGCGGCGGCACGCGAGTAGCCCTTGGCCCGCGTCCTGCATCTGTTCCGCTGCTTGGTACATCGCCTGCCTATGGCCGCGGCCGAAGAAATCGAGGCGGTCGAGAACCGCGGTTTTGCCGGATGCATCCACGCGCGCCCCGGCGGCCGCCGCCAGGTGCTGTTGATGGACATCGAGACGCTCGAGGAATTTGGCCTCGCTCCGAGCGCGGTCAAGGAAAACATCACCACCCAAGGCATCGTCCTCCGCGCGCTGCGCATTGGCGAACGGCTGCGCATCGGTGAGGCGCTGTTTGAGGTGACGCTTTCCTGCGAGCCTTGCAACCGCATCGAGGAGCTGGGCCCCGGCCTGGAAGAGGCGATGCGCGGCAAGCGGGGAATGCTTTGTAGAGTGGTGGAAGGCGGGCAGGTGCGGGTCGGCGACGAGATTCAAAAGGTGGAGTACGCTGAAGTGAACCGGTGACTCGATTCCGTTTTCTGCGGTGCCTGTGAAGGAGAAACCGGCCAAAAGAATGGCGGAAATCGTTGCTACGCTCGCCGTTGCCTATACTCTCCTGCTACTCTGCGCCACCTTGTTTCAGAACCGCCTGATTTTTTTCCCGGAGATCCCCGGGCGGCTGAGCGGAGATTGGCATCCCCAGGGTTTGCCGGTCGAAGATGTCTCGCTCACCACCGACGACGGAGTGAAGCTCCACGCCTGGTGGATCACCGCGCGGAATGCGGAATTCACGTTTCTTGCTTTCCACGGCAACGCCGCAAACATCGCCAACCGCGCGGACGTCTATCACTTCCTGCATACGCTGCCGGTAAACGTGCTTGCCGTGGAGTATCGGGGTTACGGGCGCAGCGAAGGCACACCGAGCGAACTGGGAATTTACCGCGATGCCGACGCTGCCTACCGCTATGTGACGCGCGACCGCAGCGTGGCTCCACGCCGCGTGATTGCTTTCGGGCAGTCGCTGGGCAGCGCCGCTGCCGCGGACCTTGCCGCGCGGCGGGAGGTGGGCGGAGTGATCTTGGAGGCGCCGTTCCGTTCCGCGGCGGCCGTAGCGCGCCGTTTGTACTGGTTTCTCCCCGGGCTTTCGCTGCTGTTGCGCGCGAAATTTGACACCGGCGCCAAGCTCGAGCGTGTCCGCGCGCCGGTGATGGTGGTGCACTGCGCGCAGGACCCGGTCATCCCGATTGCGCTGGGCCAGGAAGTTGAATCCCTCGCGCGGCCGCCGAAATTGTTTTTCACCGTGGACGGCTATTGCCATGAAGAAGCGTCGCTGGTGGATCCCGAGGGCTACCGCGCACGGCTGGGGGATTTTTTCAAAATGGTGCGGGAAGCCGGGGGAAAGGACCAACCCTCGGGCGGCGTGACCGGCGGCCACTAGGCACGGATGATCACGGGCGCTTTCCGCGCAGTGTCGGCGCACCCGGCGGGCGGTTTTTTTCTTCGTAGGCCGGCACACTGAACTCTTCTCCGCGCACCCACTCCAGGCCCTTCTGCTCGCCGATGGTAATCATCAGTTGCCGGGCATCCGGTTCGGCGATGCCGTTCAGCGCCGCCAATAGAAAATCTCTGGCCGCGGCCATGGGCACCTTCGGGGATTCTCCGCGGAGGATGTGGTCCATGGCATCCGCCTGGGCATTGCTGGAGGAGCGCAGGCGACTGATCCGCGGGTCGCCGCCCTTGAGCAGGTCGAGCAGCGCCGCGGAGTTTGCGCCTGCCGGCGGGTAACGCACTTCCATCAGCGTACGCGGCTGGCCCTTTTCCGGGGGATAGAGCTGCAAAAAATGAGGCCGCAGGATCCTCGTGTGCCAGTAGTCGCCGCGCATGGGTTCCTGCACCAGCGGGTAACGCAAACTCCAGACCTCCGGACCATAGTCGGGGGCATAGCCCACGATGAGCATTTCAAGGATAGGTTCGTTCTCCGCCATCTCGATCTTGTGGTGCAGCTTGCCTGCGACGGCGCGCAGCGGTTCGAGGACGGCCAGGCCAATCTGCTCGAGATCGGTTCCGCCGCCGGCTTCGAGGTTTTTCGGCGGGACGGCGCGTGCGGCCCCTTTGCGGAATTCGACGTCCAAGCGCTCGGGCGGTTGGCCGGAGGACGGCTCGCGCCATTCCACTGCGCCGAGAAATACGGCCACGCGGCCGCCGCTGAGGGGGACGATGAGCGGCGGTAACGTTTCGGGCTCGGCGCGCGACTCGACCGTGGCCACGACGATTCCGTCCTTGGCCACCAGAACTATCGCGCGGCCAGCCGCCAGATTGGCGACCACTTCTTCGCCGGTCTCTCCGCCGGACTGTTGCCGCCGGGCGCGCAGGCTCGCTGCGCCGGGGACAATCGCCACGCAGATCAGCGCAAAGACCAGAGAGTTCGCCGCGTTTCGCAGGAAAGATGGCGACAGATCGGGGAGGCGGGGGTTGTTGCGCAGGAACATCGCTGATGGTAACACGAAAACTTACCCGCCTGAATGCCGCTCCGGCAAAGTATCGGCAGTGACAAAAGGTGCGGCCTGCCTCGAGAGACGGCCACAAACGTTTGCAGTGCAGAGACTTGCTTTTCGGGGAAGTATCCTGATACAAGGTGGATGCTTTGGCGAGTGAATGACGGCGCGAGTTGCCTCTGCGCGACGGTTCAAGACCCAGTTGAATTCCAGGGACCGCGTTGTGCCCCCGCCCAGCGGGTCACGCGGGTGAGATTGCACGACTACAAGACGGTGCTCTACTCCCAGGATGATTCCTGGGTGGCGCAGATTCCTGCCATCTCCGGCTGCTACGCCATCATGCCCACCCGTGAATCTGCGCTGGCTGAACTCACGCGTGTTTTCGAGGAGATCGTCGGCGAATACCGCAGAAAGGGACAGCTTCTTCCTCCGGACAACACGGAAATTGTCCACGCTTCGCGCACGCGGCATTAGCTGCCGTCTCCGACATCACCACTCTGCGCGGTTTTTCCAAGGCCGACGAGACGCTGGCGCTATGGTCTTGGGAGACCCTCCACTGGTTTGGGCTACAATACAAGATTCGATTGCATCGGAAACAATAGACAGGGGGCAGCAGAGCCATGTTTGGGAGCGGGCTGAGAAAACCAAAGAGCATCCGTCACAAGGGAAAGCGGCTGAGCGATATCCTGGAGGCGCATGCCCGTTTTGCGCGCGCGGAAGAAGGCGGCACGCGGGCGGATTTGTCCGGCGCAGACCTTTCTCGCGCCGACTTGCACGGACTTGACCTGCGGCGGGCGATTTTCCGCGGAGCGCGAATGGAGAACGCCGACCTGCGACAATCCCGGCTCAGCGTGGCCGACCTCAGCGAAGCGAATCTTCGCCGAGCCGACTTGCGCAGCGCCGACTTGACCGAAGCCAATCTCTCCGGCGCGGACCTGACTGAAGCGGACGTTTCCGGGGTCGAACTTCTCCGCACCGACCTGAGCAACACCAAGCTGCGCGGGGCCAATTGCCGTGCCACTAATTTCCGCGCCGCCATCCTGCGCGGCGCGGACTTGGCCGGCGCAGACCTGAACGTGGCGCTGCTGAAGGAAGCCGACCTCACTGGAGTGGATCTGAGCGCTGTGGACCTGAGCACCGCCGTGCTCCCGCGCGGCTGGAAGGCACCACAGAGCACTCCGAAATAAAGCGCCGGGGCACGCTCAGCCCTCCGCGGCGACTTTTGCGGGGTCTTCTCCGGGATGGAGCGGTGCGGCGGGATTGCGCTGGCCGGGCCCGCGGCGGCGGACTTCGATGCCCAACCGCTTGATTTTCTGGTTGAGTGTGGAAAGCGGAATCTGGAAGCGCTCGGCGGCTTCGGTCTGGTTCCAGTTGGTGCGCTCAAGCATGTCCAGGATGATGCGCCGCTCGACTTCTTCCATGATTTCGAATAGCGAGGGTGGAGGCGGCTCGCCGGCGCGCGTGGCGCTATCACCCTCTCCGGCGGGCATAAATTCGGAGAGTTGCAGGCGCACTCCCTTGACGATTTCCCTGGTGCGCACGGCTTCGGGAAGCAGGTCCACGTCCATCAGTTCCTGCGGCGAGAGCACCACGGCGCGGTTGACCACGTTTTCGAGCTCGCGGATATTGCCCGGCCAGCCATAATCCATCAGCAGGCGCATGGCGTTGCTGGAGAAGCGGCGCAGGGGCTTGCTGTTCTCCTCGCAGTAGCGCAGGAGGAAGTGAGCCAGCAGCGCGGGGATGTCTTCCTTGCGGTCGCGGAGCGGCGGCAGAAGGATGTTGATGACGTTCAGCCGGTGGTAGAGGTCCTCGCGGAAACGGCCTTCGCGCACTAATTGCATCAGGTCGAGGTTGCAGGCGGCGAGGATGCGCACATCCACCTTGATGGTCTCCGTGCCGCCCAGGCGCATGAATTCGCGCTCCTGGATAACGCGCAGCAGTTTGGCCTGGGTTTCCGGGCTGATGGTGCTGATCTCGTCGAGGAAAATGGTGCCCTGATCAGCGATCTCAAAGAGCCCCTTCTTTGACGCCACTGCGCTGGTAAAGGCGCCTTTGACGTGGCCGAACAATTGCGATTCCAGCAGGTCCACGGGGATGGAGCCGGAATTGACCGGCACGAAGGCCTTATCGACGCGCGGTGAGGCGGCGTGGATGGCCTTGGCGATCAGCTCCTTGCCCGTGCCGCTCTCGCCGCTGATCAGCACAGTGGAGCGCGATGGCGCCACCTGCGCCACCAGGTCGAGCAGGACCAGCATGCGCTCGCTGCGTCCGATGATGCTGGGGAAGTTGTAGCGCTGCTTGAGGGCGCGCTTGAGCTGGACGTTTTCCTCGCGCAGCCGGCGGCCCTCGACCGCCTGGGCCACCTGGGCCAGCAGTTCGTCGTTGGACCACGGCTTGGTGATGTAATCGAGCGCGCCGCTTTTGAATGCGGCGCGGGCCATGTCAATCGAGCCGTAGGCGGTGATCAGGATTACGGGGATTTCGACATCGCGCTGGCGCACCTCGCGCAGCAGCTCGAGGCCGTTGCCGTCCGGCAGGCTTACGTCCACCAGCACCAGGTCGTAAGGACGCCCTTCGAGCGCGGCCAGCCCGGCCTGCGCGGTTTCCGCCAGGTCGACGCGGTAGCCTTCAGAGGTGAGGAGAAGCTCCAGCCCTTCGCGGATTTCCGCCTCATCGTCAACGACCAGGATCGAGGCTTTAGACATGGATGGGTTTCTTTACCGCGGGGAACTCCAGCCGGAAAGATGTGCCCTTGCCCGGAGTGCTGCGCACGTCAATGATTCCGTTGTGCTCCTTGACGATGCCGTAGCTCACCGAAAGACCGAGGCCAGTGCCGCGGCCAATGGACTTGGTGGTAAAGAAGGGGTCGAAGATGCGATTCAAGATTTCGCGCGGGATGCCCATTCCGGTGTCGGTGACTTCCACCTCGACCGAGCCGTTCTGGGCCGCGGTGCGGATCTCGACCATGCCGCCATTGGGCATGGCGTCGCGCGCGTTCATCAAAAGGTTGAGGAAAACCTGCTGAAGACGGTTGGCCGAACCGAGGACGAGCGGGAGTTCATTCCCCATGGTCTTCAGGACGGTGACGCGCGAAGTACGGAAGGGGTGGGCCACCAGCGAAAGAGTCTCTTCGATCAGCTCGTTCAGGTTGACCTCGGCAAACTCCGCGGCCCCGGTGCGCGAGAAGTTCAGCAGGTTGTTCACGATTTCGCTGGCGCGGAAGGTCTGTTTCACGATCTTGTCGATGATCTTCTGCCGGGAATCATCTCCGGGAAGCTGCTTGGCGAGCATCTGGATGTAGTTGGAGATGACCGCCAGCGGCGTGTTCACCTCGTGGGCCACGCCGGCGGCGAGCAAGCCGAGCGAAGTGAGTTTTTCGGTCTGCAGCAGTTGTTCTTCAAGCTGTTCGCGCTGGGTGACATCATCGAGCAGCAGCAGACGCCCCACGCTCGAGCCACCTTTGTCCACCAGCGGGGTCACAGAGACGTTTACGGTCATGCTCTTCCCGGCGCGGTTCTCGAGCGGGAATTTGTAGATGATCGAGGGCCGGTCTTCGCTGGTGCGCGCGGCAATTTCCGCCACCAGCTCCGGCGGCAGCACCGTGTCCATGGGCTGGCCCATGGCCCGTTCGCGCCCCACGCCCATCAAACGTTCGAGCTGCGGATTCCAGGACTCGATGCGTCCCTGGAGGTCCAAGGCCATTACGCCGACGTTCAAAGAGCCGACGATGTTCTCGCTGAAGTCCTTGAGCCGCTCCACCTGCGCGGCTTTTTCCGCCAGCGATTCGTACAACCGCGAATTCTCCACGGCGATGCCCACATATCCGGCGATGCTTTGCAGCAGCTCGACGTCCTCGCTGGAGAGGAAGTCGCCGTCCACGGTCTTGCCCACGCCGAGCACAGCAACCACTTCCTCGCGGACCCGGCAGGGAAGGAAATAATTCAAATCCAGTTGTTCGAGCGACGCACGCACGGAGTCCGACTTCATCCGCGCCGAGCGGCTGGATTCAAAGAACAGGAAATTGCGCCCGGGGCCGAAGGCGCCGGCATCCAGAAAACTCAAGTCCAGGGCCGATTCCACGCGAGCGCCCATCAGGCGGCCGAGCTGGAAATGTCCCGGCGACCGCGGGTCTTCGAGGAACAGCGCCAGCCGGTCCACCAGGAACGTCTGCGAGATGCGGTCCAGAGCTGAAACCGCCATCGGCTCCAGACGGATTTCCTTGGTGAGCGTGCGGCCGAATTCAATCAGCGTGCGGCGGTAGTCCAACCGGTCGCGGTAGAAGAAGTGGTCCAAACGCTCCTGCACCAGGTCGCGCAGCGGCTGGAAGAGCAGCGCGGTGACCACCACCGCCAGAACGGAAATGATCCGGCTGTCGGGCATGGCGGAATGAAACAGCTCGCCGATCAGCGCAACCAGCAGGAAATAGACCGCCACCACGCCCATGGTGGCCGCCGTGTAGGCCAGCCCGCGCTTGAAGATGATGTCCACGTCCATCAGCCGGTAGCGGATGATGGCGTAGCCAAAACACAGCGGCAGCAGCGCCAGTGAAATCACCGAGAGCTTCATCCACGACTGCGGCACCACGCCCAGGAAGAACGGCAGAATGTAAAATACCAGGAACGGCAGGGTGGCAGCGAGAGTGCCCCCGGTGACCCACTTGAGCTGCTGGCGGAGCACGCCGCTGGGCGCGCGGCGATAGCTGCGCAGGAACAGCATGGCGGCGACGCAGAAACACCCGCCCAGATAGGCCAGCTCCAGCCGGTCGAGCAGAATGCGGTTGCTCAGCGTGGGAACAAACCCCAGCGCCTGCGTGGCCACTCCTACGTGCAGCGCCAGCAACAGCGCGGCGGGGAGGTACAAACATGCCAGCGCGGCAGCCACCGGTTTGCGCCGCTCCGGGAACACCATGGCGAAGTGCACCAGCAGCGCGGGCTGGAGCAGCATGGCCACGATGTTTGACCAGTAGATGGTCGAGTCGAACGAGTTCAGTTTGCCGGTGTAATGAAACGCATAGAGGACGAAGGAAGCCAGACAGAACAGATAGAAATGGACCGCGCGCGTGGCCGTCCAGCGGCGAAGGAAGATGAACAGGCCGATGAACAGATAGAGCAGTCCGACAATGCGCAGATAGTTTTCGATCGAAGAGGACTGGTCGGCGGGGACGGTGATCAGCGTGGTCTCGAATTTGCGCCCGTCACGCGACAGGCTGTAGCGCGCCTCCGACCACACGCCCAGGCGCCACAAACGCTGTGTGACTTGCGCGGCGCGGCGCACCGGAGCGCCGTTCAGGGCGATCAGCGCGTCTCCTGGCCGGATCCCCGAACGTGCGCCCGGCGAGTCCGTAGCCACCAGCCAGGCGCTTACGCCGGATGAGCCGTCCTGCCAGGAGATGCCGTCGTCGGGGGTGATATAGCGGGCGCGCTGCTGAAAATTCAGAACGCCAAAGATGGCGGCAGCAATGGTGAGAAGCGCCAGAGTGATGGCCGCCAGCCGCATGGGAAAGGCGTTCATTGCCGATACCCGTTGTCCTAGTTCGATCGCCTACTGAACGTCAAAGAGCAAGTGGATGACCACAATCTATGATATTTCATTCCATGTAACTATATGACCCTGCGGAAGATAGGTATCATTCCTATCACACCACAGCCGCAGAATTCACATTCCCGGAACTATCTGCGGAATTCGGAAGAGGGGTTCCCGGCCCTAGAATTGGAAGCTTACCCCACCCCGCAACATGCGACGGGCTGGGAGCAATTGGATTCGACCGTCTTCGGAGCCGAAATTCGAATAGCCCTGCCCGAGCAGGTTTCTTATGTCGGCCATGGCTTCCAATTTACCCCCCGGGAAGGGGCTGGGAAGCGGCTGGCGGACACTCAAGTTAAGGTACGGATCGAACTGGTATTCGTTTTCCCCGGAAGGGTCGACGCGCGAGACCGCGGGGTGGTTGATCCACTTGTAGCCGGCATCAATGCGCGTGCCGAATCTGGGGATGCGCGTCGAGACTCGCGCTGCCAGGCAGTGGCGATAGCGGGTCTGCAGGGCATCGCGCAGAGCCACATTGGAGGCCAATTCGTTCAGGGAAAGCGCCCCGGACCAGGCGTACGCGAAGACGGCTTCCAGGTTGTCTCCCAGTTTCTGACGATAGGCCATGCGTGCGCCGGAGGAAGACAAGGAGCCGCCATCCAAGGCCTGCGGAAAAGGCAAAAAGTCTGCAGGGAGGTCGCCATCGCTGGAGACGGCCAGGGAACGCACAAAGACCGGAACATGGCGGGAGCGGTCCTTGAAAACGGCGACGGAGAGAGAGGCCCGATCCCCTGAACTCCGTTCAAAACCGAACTCGGCATGCTGCGCGCCCTCGATCCTGGGACGCCCACTGTCGAAGATAAGCGCGGGGAAGCCATCGAACTGGCTGAGCGCGGTCTCCAAGTCTTCCGGCACAGCCTGTGAGCGCGTTTGGCGCGCGCCGGCGCTGGCTTTGACCGCCCAGTGACGGGAGATGTGGTAAGCGACTTCCACGCGCGGCTCCAGCGCAGAAGAGGATCTTTGCAGGCCCATCCATACATATCCGGCGGAGTAGCGCACGCTGACGCGACGTCCCAACTCCACTTCGCCAGACTGGTTAGCGCGTACGCCGCGGAAGGTTGGTCCACCCGGGCCCACGCGGAACTGTTGAACAACGACTGAGGTTGTTGGTGAGCCGGGGAGCGCGCCAAACGGGAGCCAGGTGGTGGCCAGCCCCGCCGCCGGTGCGCCGTCGTAACCGAAATGACCGGCAAGGAGCAAGCGGCCAGTGCCACCAAGCGCTTGATCGTAGGCAAACGCGGTGGAGGGGCCGGTGGGAATGTCGGACGGTAGGCCGGAATAGAGCGAGCCGGAGGTCAGCTCAAGACGCCCGCGGGGGCGGAGTTGAGAAACCTCGACGCGCGACGCGCCATTCGCCGTGGCCTTGCTGTCCTGCCAGCGCAGGACCGGACGGGTGGAGGCGGATGTGCGCAGCACCCAGTCCCATTCGTCGCTATCCACCGGTTGCTCCGGTGGGCGCCGCAAACCAGCTACCGAGGAGAAAACGGAATCCAGCTCGAACTTCAGGATGGTGGTCACATTGGCGGTGACGCGCACCTGGCGGAAGAGCGTGGGCAGGTACCCGGCCAGGGTCACGCGGACTGAATACACACCCGGGGAGAGGCTGGGGGCGTCGAATCGCCCGTTTTCTTTGGTGCGCGCCTGCACCGGCGCGCGCCCGCTGCCATCGGCGGGAGCAATCCAGATGGTGGCGCCCATCTGCGGCTTCCCGGCGAAATCCACTACCGTGCCGGTCAGACGGCCGGAGCGGAGGTCGGCCCGGGCAGCGCTCACCGCCAGCAGGCTGGCCAGAACTACCAGGCCAAAAGCGGTGAATTGCTTTTTCACAGCATTACCTCCTGGCTCAGTTCTTCGCCGCGGTAGCCACCACGGGTTTCACCGTGAATTCAGCCGAAGGAGTGATGGTTTGTTTCTTGATGTTGTCGGTGACTTGAATTTCCAGCTTGTAGCGCCCGGGATCAAAACTCTTCAGCGGCAAAAGCCTTTCCAGGGTGATCTGCTGCCCGTTCTGATTGAGCTGCTGGGCGGCCTCGACGGTCTTGAAAATCTCTTTATCGCCGAGAGTGACGCGGTATTGAATAGTGGCGTCGGCCTTGTTGGTTTTTTCGTCCACACCCAGGTTGTAGATCTGCACGTAAACGCCCAAGCGCTCTTCAGAGGTAAAGGTCTGGTCGAACCGCGGACGGACCTTGGAGTCGCCGATCACAAACTGTCCGAAACCGATGGACTTGGTGGGGACGCGCTCGATCTGGTCGGCGACAATCAGCGTACTGGAGGCCAGTTTGTCCTCTTCGTACCGCGGCACAGCCATGCGGGTGTTCACGGCTCCCACGTTTCCGCTTTGTACATCCTTGACCACCAGGTCCAGGCGGTAGAGGCCGGGGCTGAGCGGCACGGACTTCTGATAGACCGAGGAGCCCTTGAGCGACTGCCGCAGCAGCGAATCCGGGAAATCCTTGTTGACCACATCTTCAAAGGTCTGCACGATTCGCCCGGTCAGCGTGGTAATGCGGCCGAAGACGTTGAGCACCGCGGAGTGCACACCTTCCTTGTTCTGAAAGGTCAACTGGCGATTGGGAATTTGCAGGGTAATGGGCACCTGCACGGTCTGTCCGGTGACCCGGAGAAAATCGAAGCGGTATTCGAAACTGATCTGATTGCGCAAAATCCGGAAGGTCACGATCTCTTCCAGATCCTTGAACTTTACGGGCGGCGGTTGCTGCACCCTGGCATACAGGTTCAGCCGTTCGAACTCGTTGTTTTTCACCGAGTCACTGAATCCCTTGCCCATGTGGGTGCCGTCGCTGCGCGTAAAGCGGGCGGTCTTGCTCGATTGCCCGGTGGACTCGAGAAACGTCAAGCCAGCCCCGGGCACATAGAGCAGGGCGTCCTTCTCAGAGGGATCCATGGTCAGGCGGTATTCACCGCTCGAGGTGGGGTCCACGAATTCCAGGTTCACGTCGTTGCCGATGCCCTCCAGGTAGCGGTAGCGCCACTTCTCGAAGGGATAGGTCGAGGTGTTCCCGCCGCCCTCATCCGCAGGCCGCTGGTAGGAGCCGCCGCTGGGATGTGATTCGATCTCGTCCGCCGGTCCCCAGATGATGTAGATGCGCCCCCGGTCCGTTCTCCAGCCGGGGATACCCGAAGCGAAGCGTTCGTTGGTGTAAGCGATGCGCCGGTAATGTTCTTCCTTGAATTCGTTCTCGACGGTGTCCGGGGTGGGGTCGCGGCGCAGCCAGAACTGCTCGATGAACTGCTCGCGCTCCTCATTGGTGTTGAGCTGCAGGAAGGCTTTGCGCTCCTCGTCGGTGATAATGTACTTGACGTCTTCATCGAGCCACTTCTTGTAGGGAGTGGCCAACTCCTTGAAGAGCTTGCGGTCGCTTTTCTTTTTTTCCTGAGCCTTTTCCGTGGCCTGCTTATCTTTGTCTATTTTGGAAGAATCCTGCGCTCGCAGCAGGGATACAGCGGAAAGCGAAATCACAGCGGAAAAAATGAAGAGAGCGGTTTTCCTTGCCTTCATAGAGACACCCTGCCCATGACTTGACGTCTGAATTCTAATGCCCAGAACGAGTCCCGTCAAACCCTAAAAGAACCCCGCCCTGGCGCTGTTAACCATTCAGATTCCGATGCTTAACCGCGAGTTGCCTGCTCGACGGCGGGCGCATGCCTCGGATGTCCCGCTTCTCAGTTGGTGCCGATTGAGACTCATTTGCCCCGGGAGGGAGGACAAGAGGCAGGCCTGCCGGGCGGGAGAGGAGCGGGAGGAGCTGAGACAGCGGCGATCGGTTCGCCATCAATCTTCCCAGAAATTTAAGGGTAAATCTGAGAGAGAAAGGCGAACGGGTAGGAGTTAGCCGCCCTGGCGCAGCTGCTCCATCATTTCCTTCACCCGGGGCATCAACGGGCTGTTGGGATCGGCGCCGGCAAACGCCTCCAATTCCTTCAGGGCATTTGCCTTGTCCCCCTGGTGGGAGTAGATGTCCACCAGCAGCAGGTGCGTTTTTGACGGCGCGGAGGGCGCAGCTTGCGCATCGCGCGCGGACTGCAAGGCCTTGTCGAAGTCTCCCAGGTTGTAGTAGAGGCGCGCGAGCTCGAAATGCACCTGCCAGGGATGCGGATCCAGGCGCAGGCTTGCGAGGAGCTCATCCCCGGCCTTATTGAAGTTCTTTTGTTCCAGCTCCAGCTTGCCCAGCAAGGTGTGCGGAGTGCTGAGCTTCGGGTTCAGCTCGATGGCTTTGGTCAAAGCCGCCCGGGCTTCATCCGTCTGCTTCAGGGTCTTCAATGCCAGCCCCATCATGGTGTAAGCGTCGGCGTATTTCGGGTACAGCGCAATCGCCGCGCGGAAGTGGCCCACACTGGCGTTCAAATCCTTGGTCAATTCAGCCATGCCGGCTTGAAATTCCTTCAGCGCCGCGGCGGGAATCGCCAGGCTGGCGGCGGAGACCGGTCCTCGCGGGGTATTGCCTGCGGGTGCGTTTCCGACGAGATGGATTCTTTTCAACGCATTCACACTCTGACCGAGGATTACATCTATATGGTCGCGCAAAGTCTCGTAGCCTTCTTTGATTATCTCGATGTTGAACTCACCCTGCTCGCGGATCTGGAAGACGACAGTCCCGCCGTGCGAGGTCTTATCTCGATATCCGAAGCTCCGGCCTAATCCGGAAAGCCTGACATCAGCCCCTTCGACGCTCTGATCACCATCGTCAATCACGCGAAGCGTGACGACGGTGATCACTCCGCCTTGGGGTAAGTTTTGCGCAAATGCCCGCGCCGGAACGAAGTGCAGCAGCAGCGCAGCTAAAAGCCAACCCTCCGCCAGCGGACAATGCCGAGAGAAACGGGATACGAGCAGGTTTTTCATGGCCATATCGCCTCTGGGGAGCTCTACTTCGCGCTTGCTAAAGCATAACACTCGAGCCTGCGGGGAAGAGAGAAGAAGGCTTCCCGCGCCGATTTCGATTCCGCCGCTCAAGTCCTGCGTCACTTCCGGCCCGGCGACAAACGGCGTGCCGCTGGTCCCGGCGGCGACGCTGAAAAGAAGAAGGGCGTCCCGGCAAGCCGGGACGCCCTTCTGAAAATCTCACCCGCTGGAGCGGGCAAGGGCTAAGGGTTTAGAAAAGGAACTTCAGCGATAGCTGCAGCGAGCGCGGGTTGCTGGAAAATATTACTTCCGGATCGTTGAAGGCCGGGTTGCTGGGCGTCAGGTAGTTACGGACGCCGCCCGCCGAAGTGGTGATTTGCGCGATGTCGTTCAAAGACCCGGGCACGAACTGCGGGTGGTTGAGAATGTTCAGGAACTGGCACTGGAATTCAACCCGGTACCGTTCCGTGATGGAGAACCGCTTCACCGCGGTCATGTCGAAGTTGTTGATGCGACGCGTTGGCAGCGTATTGCGGGGAATATTGATCGTGGCGCGAGCGCCTGCGGTGACGTACTGAGCGTTGTGGTTGACGGCCTCGTAGGCGACCGTTGCACCGGCGGTGTTAAAAAGCGCGAACACATCGCTGCCGACACCGGGTGTGCCTGCGGGATTGAAGACGGCACGGTCTCCAAACCCGTCGCCGTTGCCATTCGAGTCCGTGGCGCTTTGCACCGTGGCGAACTCCGGAGACTGGAAGGTGTAGATCGGGGCAAACTCCCAGTTTCCGAGAGTGTTGCGGATCAGCCAGTTCCGATTCTTGAAGTACGGCACGTCGTAGAGGACGGCCATCGTGAAGCGGTGACGGCGATCCAGGGCTGAAGTCGAGAAATCGTTTCTCAGGTTCACGAAGTCCTGCGGGCGACGCGGCGTCAACAAGGTGGTGAAGAAGTCCGCCGTGCTGTTGTCAATCAGGCGGCTCCAGGTGTAAGCGCCGATGAAGGTGAGGCCGCGAGTGAACCGCCGAGTTATCTGTGCGGCCATGCCATGGTAAGTGGATGAGCCGTCGGGGGAGAATTGGACAACGTTCGATCCGCCGAACCCCGCCGCGGAATAGGCCGGGACGAAGCTGGGAATCGCCGCGTTGATCTGGGCGAGAGTGACCGGGAGCGCATCCAGCGTGGCCTGGGTTGGAGTTGAAAAGAACGTGGGCAGGGACAGGGTTTTGGTCGTTCTCGCCTGGCGGTTGATGCGCTCCTGCACGTTCAGGTGAACTCCGCGCGTGCCTACGTAGCGCAACTCGGCGGTGTAGTCATTCCAGAAGGTGTGCTGCACTCCGAGGCTCCACTGGATGGACGACGGATCCTTCTGGTTCACGACGATGTGGTTGGCCGTGAAGGCGCGTTGGGTCGCGAGGTTCGGGAAGGTCTGAAGACCACCGGCGACGGGCAGAATGCCGCCGCTCGCGAGAAAGACGCCATTAGCCGGGCAAGACACTGGCCCCGGGCAATCGATTGTGCCGCTCAGTTGTGGCGGGAGGGAGAGAATCCCAATGTTGTCGTACAGAACGTCATAGGAGATCCCGAAGCCTCCGCGGATCGAGGTGCGACCGTTGGTGCCCGGCGAATAAGCAAATCCGACGCGCGGTGCGAAGTTCTTCTTGGGCGCGCGGGGCTCGCTGAAGTCAATCAGGCCAGGGACGCTGGCGGCCTGGTTGAGGCTCTGCACCCGCTCCCCAACGGGGATGGTGGTGTACTCATGACGCAGGCCGAGGTTGATGGTCAGGTTCGGACGGATGCGCCAGTTGTCGTTCACATACCAGTAAAGAGAGATCTGGTCGCCGTAGTACACCGGATTGCCCAGGCTGCGTTCTGCGAGGCAGTCCGGGATCTGGTCCCTCAAATAGAAATCGAGCGAGCAGTAATCGTAGTCGCCGCGGGAGCGCTGGGTAAACGACTGGGGCGAGATTATCTTGCGCCCCTCCACACCGAACTTGAGGGTGTGCTTCTTGATTGTCCACGAGAGCGCCTCGGTGGCCTGGTAGAGGTTCTGAATGGTGAACTGCGGGCCATTGGGGTCGGGACCGAGCTGCAGGCCGCCCGGGCCCAAGTCTTCAAAGATCAGGTCCGGAAAGCTGTCCAGACCGGGGAATTTGAAATTCCCCGTATCGACGACTTGCGTAAACCTGTTATAGCCGAGACGAAACTCGTTGGTCACATTGGGAGTAAACGTGTGGTACTCGTTGATGGTCACCAGATGGAACTTGGTCGGGAACGGCAGGAAGAAAACCGGCAGATTCGGGGAATTGTCAATTCCGACCGCGCTGTTGTAAATGTAGCGCCCGCGGAGTTGATCCTTGCTAGAGATGCTGTAGTCCATGCTCGCAACCAGGTAGCGGTAGTTCGTAAAGTTGGGAGCGTTGATAGGCAGGTCGCCTATGGGCACGTTCGTTCCGTTAACAGGGATCGTCGCACCGACCACTTTGTTGCAAGTGCTCGTCGGGGCCACTGGCGTAAACTGCGTGAAAATCGCCAAGTTAGTGGCATTGAGCCCGGCGAGCCCGGCGAGGGTGGTAAACCCAGCCGCCGTAGGTGTGCACACCGCGCCGGTGGTGCTCCCCCGCCCCAGAGGTGTCCACTCGTAGTTGCCGTAGAAGAAGAGCTTATTCTTGATCACCGGACCACCGATGGAGCCGCCAAACCGATTCAGGTCGTACCGCAGGGGCCCAGTGAACCCTTGGTTGGCGATAATCTGATCCAACGCGTTGAAGTTTCTGTTCTGCGAGTAAATGTAGGCGAGGCCATGGAACGCGTTGCTTCCGCCCTTCACCACAATATTGAACTGGCCGCCGGAAGAGTGACCGAACTCGGGAGAGTACTGATTTTGCAGGACGGAGAATTCCGCCACGGCATCGCCCGGAACCGACACCAGGGGACCGGTGACCGACTTGCTGTTGTTGTCCACGCCTTCGATGGTGAAGTTGTTGTTCCGCGGACGCTGGCCGCCCACGGTGGGGCCGGCGCCTGCGCCCACGCCGCCGCTGGAGGCCACGCCGGAATTGAGCAGCGAGAGGTTCAGAACGCCGCTGCCGATGCTGGCTGTGGGCAGATCCGCGGTGAGTCTCGATTCAAAAGTGTTGGAAAGCGTGGCTGTGGTGGTGTCCAGGGCCTGCGAAGCTCCGGAAACTTCCACCGTGGTCACCGTTCCGCTCACTTGAAGCGTGATCTGGAGTGTGGAGACCTTGTTCAGCTCCACTCTAAATTCATTGATGGTCGTGGTGGCGAAGTTTGGCGCCGAGGCAGAGACGCGATAGGTTCCCACCTGCAGGTTGTTAAACCGATATTCCCCCACGTCGTTGGCCTTGGTGGTGGCCTTTACGCCCGTGGCCACGTGGGTCACTTCCACGGCCGCGTTCGGAACCCCGGCCCCCGACTTATCGAGGACCTGCCCCACCAAGTCGCCGCTGACCGCCTGAGCGCGAACCTGGACTGGGACCACAGCCATTACCGCGGCCAGTACCAATGTGCAGTTCGCGAAAAGCACAGCAAACTTGTTGTTTGTCAATTTCACGTAACCCCTCCTGAGAGTGTTTTCCAAAAGAAATTTGCGAATGTCTACGGACAACATTTCTAATCTGAGCGCAATCCGAATACCAAAGAGGTGTTCAGGTAATATGTTTTATGATATTCATTTTAAAAGACTTAGATGAATGAACTGTCTTGGTTCAGAAGTGGAGGCGAACGGTAATTTGCAAAATCATACCCGGGTAATGAATTCATACAGAATTTAGAAGATAAGGCTGGCCGGTGAGAATTCTCTGGTTAACTACTATATACGTAGTAGCAAGGCCATAGGTTTGTCCCTAGATTGAATCTGATCCCTAGCCGGGCGGCACCCTGAATCGCGTCACTATCGAGGGGATTACGGGCAATCTGGTACAAAGCGCGCTCCAGCTTTGGCCCGGATGAAGTCAGTTATCTGGAGGGGTCTACCGTTGCCGAAACGAAACAGCAGGAACGGCAGTCTAATCCTCAGGCGAGTGGCACCCGGATGTCGATCCAGGCAATTTCTGAACTGCGTGCTGGCTAGATGTCTGGAAATTTCCCGAGCTTGGCCTTAAGATTGAGTGGAGAGCGGAGTGGAGAGTTACCCCTGCAACTCCCCGCACCGGTGGGGTGGGTGCTGGTGCAGAGTTTGGGCCAATCCCGGCAGATTCGGTTGCCGGTCCCCGCAGGCCGGAATGCGGAGCGAATCAGCAGAAACTTTTTAGAGTTGTTTACCGTAGTTAATCGTGGGGGAGCGCCGGAGCCGCCGCAAGCGACTCCGGGCAAATCCAAAGAAGGGTTTTTACAATGAAGAAGTGGAAGAAAATCAGCCTGGCGGTCGGGGGAGTAGTGGCCGTCGCAGTGACGACCGGCATTCTCTACAACCGGGCGAACAAGGACATCGTCACGATTCAGACCGGAAAAGTGGCCCGGCAGGACTTGGTTTCTCTGGTCACCGCCTCTGGGGAAGTCACACCCAAGACGTATTCCAACGTGCTGGGCGAGGGATTTGGCAAGATCACGGATCTCGTGGTCAAAGAGGGCCAGATTGTGAAGCGCGGAGATGTCCTGCTGCGGCTGGA
>JBGPJC010000029.1:0-33699 GCA_041485165.1 Terriglobia bacterium
ACTGGGTACACTCTGTCATGAAAAGGCCGCCTCTGTTCGGACATTCACTACGTCTCGACAACGCAGTTATGCCCGAAAAAGCGGCCTTTTTCTATTTCAATCAGCACATTTTTTCTATGCTGGTGAGATATCCGGGCTAGGAAGTGGAAGCGAAGTGGCGTGCCCGCGCGAGACCGGCACGGAGGGCACGCTCCACGATGCGCGCATAGCCGGCATCATTCGCCGCAGCCATCACGGTCGCGGCGGTGCCGCCGGGCGTGGCGGCCTCGCGCATCAAATCGTCCAGCGAGTCGCCGCTCTCGCGCCAGGTGAGGATTCCGTCGGCCAGAGCATGTGCCGCAGCGGTGAGTGCCGTTTGCCGATCGAGGCCGAGCTTTCTCGCTCCCGCAGCCAGCGCGGCCAATGCGTGATAGCCGTGGCTGGTTGAGTAGGTGACGGTAAACGCGTCGAACTGTTTTTCGGGAATCTCCAGCACGGTGCCCACAGAGGCAAATAAACCGAACACCCGCTTGCGAGCTTTCTGTGACACGCCGCGAGAAAATGCCAGAGCGGTAAGTCCGCGGCAGGCGCGGCAGGCGGGGCTGGGCATGGCGCGGATCCATGCGACCGGCGAACCCAACCGCGCGCGCAGCGCGGCGAGGGTGACCCCCGCGGCGAGACTGACGGCGGCGAGCGGATGGTCGACTTCCTCGATGGCATCGAGCAGGCCGCTTACCGATGCCGGGCGCACGGCGACCACCAGCATCCGCGCCCGCGCCACGGCGCGCTGCAGATCCTTCTCCACCGCCACGCCGAACGCGCGCTGCAACCTCCGCAGCTTCCGGGGATGACGGTCATAGACAATCAAATTGTCCGCGCGGCCCGCGCGGTGCAGGCCGGCGAGCAGCGCGGAAGTGATGCGCCCGCCGCCGAGGAAGACCGTCGCATTGGCTAGAGCTCGGCGCATGCCTCGTCCACAGCAGCTAGCAGCGTGGCCACGTCGGATTGATTGTGTGCCGTACTGATGATCCAGTGCAGGCCGTTGGAGGGAGTCATGTAGATCCCGCGCTCGAGCAACAGGTGGACAAAGCGCGAATAGCGCTGCGCGTCCGTGTAGGCACAGTAGTCCCGGTAATCGTGGATGGCTTCGCGCTCGGTGAAGTAAATCTGAAACATGGGCCCGAAACCCTGCACGATGGCCTTTACGCCCCGCCGCGCAAAAATGGCGCGCAGACTGGAAATGGCCGCGTCTCCCAGGGCGTGGATTCTTTGATAAGCGGCGCCGTCATCGGCGGCGAGCAGGTCCAAGTTCACGGCGATTACTTTCATGGTCAGGCGATGGCCATTGAAGGTGCCATAGTGGAGCACCATGCCATCGTTCCAGACCATGCGGTCGAGAATCGCGCGCGGCCCGGCCACTGCGCCAACAGGGAAGCCCGCGCCAAGCGCTTTGCCGAACGTGCTCAGGTCAGGATGCAATCCGTAGAGTTCCTGACAGCCGCCGGGGGCGTAGCGGAAGCCGGTCACCACCTCATCGAGAATCAGCAGCGCGCCCGCGGCGCGGGTCATCTCGCACAGACGTGCGAGGTAACCAGGGCGCGGCAGGATGCAGCCCATGTTGGCCATAATCGGTTCGGTGATCACCGCCGCGAGTTCTCCGCCGTGCTCACGCATCACCCGCTCGAGCTGGGCGATGTCGTTCCACGGCGCCACGACAACATCGTCAAACGTGGAAGCCGGGATGCCTGCCGAGTCCGGTATTCTTGCCGGGTTTTCCGGCGGGCCGAGCATCTCCACCGGGTGGCGGTGGGCGTTGAGGCAGAAGGGATCGTACCAGCCGTGATAGTGGCCTTCAAACTTCAGGAATTTGGTGCGTCCGGTGTGTGCGCGTGCCAGACGCAGAGCCAGCATGGTGGCTTCACTGCCGCTGTTGGTAAAGCGCACCGCCTCGGCCGAGGGCACCATGCGGCAGAATCGCTCCGCAGCTTCCAATTCGGCGGACGTAGTGGCAGCGAAGTGCGAACCTTCCGCGGCGGCCCGCGAAACTATTTCCACAATCGCGCGATGGGCGTGCCCGTGGATGAGCGCGCCGAACGACATTACGAAGTCCACGTACTCGTTGCCATCGGCGTCCCATACGCGCGAACCGCGGCCGCGTTCGAGCACCACCGGACCCGGTGAGAACACCGCGCGCCCGCGCGAAGGAGAATTCACGCCTTCGACCAGCGAGCGCTGCGCGCGTGCGAATAACTCCTCGGATCGGGTGCGCCTGCGCGTGCTCTTGGTTTCCGCCAACGTCTTTGCTCCTCGCGTCAATCCGCCGTGCCGCCGCCGTCCACCACCAGCGCAGCTCCGGTCATGAATGAGGAATCGTCCGAGGCCAGAAAGAGCGCGGCCTTGGCGATTTCTTCCGCGGTGCCGATGCGCCCCAGGGGACGATTCGCTGCGCCGGCCTGGTAGGTCGCCCAGTCTATCCCGCGCTGCCGCGCGTCGTCAGGAAGCATGGGAGTATCCACATCGCCGGGGCAGATGCAGTTGACGCGGATGCCTTGCCGGCCGTGGTCTATGGCCATGGCTTTGGTGAGCAGCACCATCCCGCCCTTGGCTGCGCAGTAGGCCGCGGCGGAATCGCCGCCCACGATGCCCCATCCAGAGCTGTTGTGGATGATGACACCGCTGCCGCGCGCGATCATCCCCGGCAGGGCGTACTTGGACATCAGGAAGGCGCCCTTCAGGCTGGTGTCCACGGTGAGGTCCCATTCCTCTTCCGTGCAGTCCGGCACAGTGCGCGGGTAGAAGACGCCGGCGTTGTTGAACAAAATGTCCACGCGGCCAAACGCACGCAGCGTTTCTTCGACCGCTTGGCGGCAGTCGGCGGCGAGGCGCACGTCGGAGCGGATGAAAGACGCTACACGCCCCGCACGGGCAATTTCTTCGGCGACTTCTTGCCCGCGCGCTTCGTTCCTGCCGGTGAGCATCAGTCGCGCGCCTTCCTGGGCGAAGAGGATCGCCGTGGCGCGGCCAATGCCAGAAGTTGCTCCGGTGATCAGGCCTACTTTTTCTGCCAGACGCATCACGCCAGCCCTCCACCGTCCACTACCAGCGATGTGCCGGTGACGAACGACGCCGCATCGCTGGCCAAGTAGAGCACCGCCGCGGCGATGTCTTCCGGCTGGCCGATGCGACGCAGCGGGCGACTCGCCGCTTCGGCCAGAAATTCGCCGCTGGGCTGACCGAGTTGCTGCGCCTCCTCAGCCAGCATGGGTGTATCCGTGTCCCCGGGACACACGCAGTTGACGCGGATTCCCTGCGTGCCGTGGTCAATGGCCATGGCCTTGGTAAGCAGCACCACGGCGGCTTTCGAAGCGCAGTAGACCGCCGCGCGTGGCCCCGCGGCGAGGCCCCAGCCCGACGCCGTGTTGATGATCGAGCCTCCGCCGGAGCGCGCCATGGCCGGTATCGCGCACTTCGACATCAGGAACACGCCCTTGACGTTGACCGCCATCACGCGGTCCCAGTCCGCCTCGCTCAACTCGACCACCGACGCCCTGCGGATGATGCCGGCATTGTTGAACAGGATGTGCAGCCCGCCAAAAGCGTTGAGTGTCTGCCGGACGGCGCGCTCGCAGTCGTCGGCACTGGTCACGTCGACTCGCTCAAAGATCGCCCGTCCGCCGTTGGCGGCGATCTCTGCCGCCACAGCGCGCCCCGCAGCTTCGTTGTTGTCGGCGATGGCCACTGGGGCGCCCTCGCGCGCAAAAAGTCGCGCTGTGGCGCGGCCGATACCCGAGGCCCCGCCGGTAATCAGAGCGATTTTGCCTTGCAGGACGCGGTCGGGCATTTTCCCTCTGCGAGTCGTGACGAAGGAGGTGCTCAGCGGCTGGCCAGGTCGCCGGCCGTCTCCCCGCCGTCCATGGCGATGACTTGTCCAGTGACGTACGCGGCGTCGTCTGAGGCCAGAAAAGCGAACAGCGCGGCGATTTCTTCGGGTTTGGCATGGCGCCGCAGCGGGATCTTCTGGTTCACCGCCTCGAGCATCTCGTCGGTGTACTCGGCGCGCTGCATCGGCGTAAGGACGTAGCCGGGAGCGATAGCGTTCACGCGAACCTTGGGCGCCAGCTCGAGGGCCATGGTCTTGGTGAGGGAAATCACGCCCGCCTTTGTGGCGTTGTAGTCGGCGTACCAGGGATGTCCGGCCATGCCGTTGGTCGAGGCAGTCTGCAGGATGACACCCGAACCTCTCGCGAACATGTGCCGCGCCGCGGTTTGCGCCACGTAGAATACGCCGGTCAGATTCACGGCGATGATTTTGTCCCAATCCTGCGGGGTGATGTCCAGGAAGCTGTGGCGGATGCTGATGCCGGCGTTGTTGATGAGCACATCCACCGCTCCCATGCGTTTTACGGCATCGGCGAAAGCCGCCTGCACCTGCGCGAGGTCGGCAACGTCGCCAGCGAGCGAGCCGGCAAGGCCGGGCAACGCGCGCGCAATTTTGTCGCGCGCGGCAGCGTCGCGATCGAGGATGCACACCTTGGCGCCTTCTTCGAGGAAGCGCGCCGCGGTGGCTGCGCCGATGCCACTGGCTCCGCCGGTAATCAGAACGCCTTTGTCCTTCAGTCCCCGCATCAGTCCTCCGTTCCGTGTTCCGAGCAGGGAAGTATACAGCACGGCGCGAAGCGCGTGGCTTCCTTGCGGCATTCCCGCTGGCGAAGAGAAAGCCTCACGTCAGTTCGGGCCCAAAACCGGCCCGAACGGGACGTGAGCTACGACCCCGCCCGGAGGCCTTTCGTCCGGGCTGAAATGGGACCTCTTCATCACTCTGCGCCAAGCAGTCTAGTTACAACATCGCGGAAGGCTTAAGATGGTGAGCGGAAGGGAAGGCCCATGTTCGAGCGCTATACCGAGAAGGCGCGGCGAGTCATCTTTTTCGCGCGCTATGAAGCCACGCAATACGGGAGCCGGCAGATTGAAACCGAGCACCTGCTCCTAGGCATCATCAGGGAGAGTGCGGCGGCGCTTCGGGCCGTACTTCCGGAAAATATTTCCTTCACAAATATTCGCCAAAAAATCGAATTGAGCACGATCCGACACAAGACTCGTATTTCAACATCTATGGAAATCCCGTTGTCCATCCAAAGCAGAAATATTCTTCGCCACGCTGCTGAAGAAGCCGACCGGCTGCGCGACCGTCACATCGGACCTGAGCACCTCTTGCTGGGAATGCTTTGCGAGAAGGCCGGTCTGGGTTTTCAAGTCCTGCGGGAGTTTGGCGTCGAGCTGGAAGCGAGTCGCGCCGCGGCGCAGCGAGGGCGGCTGGGAACGGATGCGACAGCCGTCAAAAGCGTCATGGTCGCCCTCCAAGATGCCTGGAACCGGCACAGCGCGGTTGAATTTGATGATCTTTTCGATCCTGAGGCTGAATACGGAGCCGCGAACGGAGTGGTCTGGAGAGGACGCAGGAACATTCGCTCCGCGCTCGAAGCGCTCTTAGACGCAGAATCCGGGGAAAGCACCGCAACCCTCGCAGAGTGCGAAGTGAATATGCTTAGGCCAGATTTCGCCGTTGCCCGTGCCAGGTGGGAAATTACTGGAGACAGGAGCAGGGGCGAACGAGTTTCGACCCAGATGCTCCTGGTCCTCAGCTACGAGGATGAGGAATGGAAGATTGTCTCCGCGCAAAGCACTAATGTGCCGCCAAAACCTTAGGTCTCAGTAGGGAATCCCGCCGGTGTTTTGTAGCTCAGATCCATATTCACTGAGAAACCGTTCAGGGTGAACGGGACGTGAGCTACCACTGCATCGCCTTAAGTTGTTTCGCCTGGCGGTTGTCAGCGGGTTCGCGGCATTCTACAATGCGCCGGTCTAGTGATGCCGGCGCGCGGCGGCAATGCGCGGCGGCCGTAGACGTTTGAAACTCAAATCAATCAGGCGGAGCCAGAGTGGACATCGTCAAGGGCAATATGGGGTGGATCGAAGTCATTGTTGGCCCGATGTTCTCGGGCAAGAGCGAGGAATTGATTCGCCGGCTACGGCGAGCGGAGATCGCCCGGCTGCGCGTGCAGATCTTCAAACCGCTGATTGACGCGCGGTATGCCGCCAATGAGATTGTCTCGCACTCCGGACTGGGGATCCGCTCGGACAACGTGAACTCAGCGGCGGAAGTGCTCGCCCGCATCGAGCCGCGCACGGAAGTGATCGGCATTGACGAAGCACAATTCCTGGGCGAGGAGCTGGTCGCGGTGTGCACCAAGCTGGCCGACATGGGCAAGCGGGTAATCGTTTCCGGTCTGGACACCGATTTCATGGGCCGGCCGTTCGAGCCCATGCCGCGCCTGCTGGCCGTGGCCGAGGAAATCACCAAACTCCTGGCGATTTGCGTGCGCTGCGGAAATCCCGCGGTCAACACGCAGCGCCTGGTGGCCTCGGGAGATCTGATCGTGGTCGGCGCAGTGGGGATGTATGAGGCGCGCTGCCGGCGGTGTTTCCAACCCGAGCTGGCGCTACGTCAGGAAGAACCAAGCCAGAGCGAGAAGCGCGAGGAAGTGCCCCGCGGCTGATCCGGCGGACCATACCGCCTTTCACTACAACTAGTATCCCCGGAAAACTCCTGCGGTCTCCCCCACGGGCAACGCTGGGCGGCATTCTGCTACTCTAATGAATGGGAACAAAGACTGAGGCTGCGGTGTCTAACCCTATCAGCGTGGCGTCCGTGCCGGCAGGCGACGCGGTTGAGCGCGTCGAGCGATGCGGTACGGCGAACTTCCGCGATGGCGCCGAGGCGAGTGTCTCGATGGCAGAAGCAGCGCAATCCCTGGCCTGGGGCCGGGACGAGACTGAAGTCGTCAGCGAGCTGCAGGCGGGCTCGGAAGCCGCCTTCGACAGCTTGGTCCGCCACTACCACGCTCCGGTGTTCAACCTGCTCCTGCAGATGCTCGGCAATCATGCCGATGCCGCGGACACGGCGCAGGAAGTTTTTCTCAAGGCTTTCCGCGGGATCCGGCAATTCCGCGGCGGCAGCCAGCTCAAGACCTGGCTCTACCGCATCGCTATCCGCGAAGCGCTCAACCAGCGGCGCTGGTGGTGGCGGCACCGCAGAAAGGAAACACCGCTCGAAGCGCCCGGTGATGAGTATCCCGCCTTGCAGGTGAGAGAGACCTCTCCCGGCCCGTATGAGCAGTTCGCTAGTCTGGAAACGCAACAGGTGGTGCGGCGAGCGCTGCTGCAGGTCAGCGAAGTGTTCCGCGGGGCGGTGGTTTTGAGGGATCTCGAGGGTCTCTCTTATGAGGAAGTCGCGGAGATTCTGGACGTATCTGTCGGCACGGTGAAGTCGCGCATTATGCGCGGGCGCAGGGAACTGCGCGAGCTGCTCGAGCCGGTGCTCAAATCGAGGGCGGATGGCCACGCAGCGATCGGGCCGGCTTCCTCGCGCGGAATGGAAAAGCTTATGGCAGGAGGTGAAGAATGACCTGCCGAATGGTTCGGAAGAAAATGTCTGGATATCTGGACGGCGCGCTGGGCGCAGGGGATCACGCGCTGCTCGCCGGGCATCTGCTGGACTGCCTGGAATGCCGCCGCGAGATCGAGGCCCACAGCCGCATGGCCTCTCTATTGGCGCGGGTGGAGCGTTCCCTTCCGCCTTCCAATCTCAGCTTGCGCATTCGTATCGCCGTTGCTGAAGAGCGCCTGCGGGGCACCTGGTGGGAGCGCGTGCGCCGCGGCGCAGTACGGGCCGTGCACAACATCCTCCAGCCTCTGGCCGTCCCGGCCACCGGCGGCGTGCTGATGTCTCTGGCGGTTCATGCCATCTTCCTGCAAAGCCTGTTCCTGGGCGTGCCTCTGGGCGCGGTGCCCAACGACCTGCCCATCAATATCAACTTGATTCAGCCGGCGCGGCTGCAAACCCTTTCGCCTTTTCCGCTGCACGTGAGCGGGGAGCAAGCTTCCGGCGCCGGCCCGGACGTGCGGCTGGTGGAATTCACGGTGAATGCGCAGGGACGCGCGGTCAGCTATGAGATCCTCTCTGGCTCGACGGACCGTGAAACTCGCCGGCAACTCGACCAGGTGATGCTCTTTTCGAGCTTTCGCCCGCAGCTCAGCTTTGGGCGGCCCACGGCGGGCGGCCGGGTGGTGGTGCGGTTCGATGAATTCCGCGTGAAGGGCTGATCGCCATTCTCGTCCTGACGCCGCTAAGCTGGTTCCGGTCTGCATTCCTTGACTGTCCCCAAGGCCCACCTGTAAAGTATTTGAGAATACCGGGTGAATGAGCGCCGTTAGAAAACAGTCCAGTTCCTGCCACCCTCAAGCGTTTGCCAGCGAATCCGCGGGTAGGTCGCAGACGGGCGGACAGCCGGAGCACCGCTGCGGCGGACGGCTGGCCATCTTGCTGCTGGTGGCATGGTGTGTCTCCGCGACCCCGTCCGTGCGCGCCCAGACGGTGGCCAATGTTGAGGCCAACCAGCAGCTTTTTGCGGTGTTGTGCGCGGTCCATGCCGCCGGATACGAATCGGACGTGAACCCCGCAGCACTCAGTCCCCTGAGAGCCAAGCTGCGCGCCGCGCTGCTGGCCAAACAAGGGCCGGCCACGGAAGCGCTGCGTGCTTTTTATCGCGACCACCAGCGCTCGGACAGCGCGGCCACGCTCTCGCGCTACGTCTCCTACGGCCTGACCATCGGCCCCCCGCCCAAATTCGATTACCTGGTGATTCGGGACGAGCTGCCTCCCGACGTACTGGCCCTGGAAGGCTTCACCGATGTGCTGGCAGATTTCTACCGCGAGGCGGAGATCGAGCGGCTGTGGGCCAGCGTCCAGCCCGAATATGAAAACCAAGTGCGCCGTCTCGAGCGCACCGTTGGCCAGACCGCCTACGTCGCCGCGGGTTACCTCCGTGTGCTTCTCCGTCCGCGGCAAGGGCGCGGCTTCACCGTTTTCGTCGAGCCGCTGGCCGGCCGGCGCAGCAATTTCCGCAACTACGGCGGGCGTTACCTCATCATCCTCGACCCCGGGCAGGAGATCTCCGCGGACGAAATCCGCCACTCATTTCTGCACTTCCTCCTGGACTCGCTGCCGCGACTCCATCGCCCGCCGCAGGCCGGCCGCAAGTCGGTGCTGGACGCCGCGGCGCGTTCCCCGCGCCTGCCCCTGGAATTCCGCGAAGATTTCATCGCGCTCTTCGGCGAATGCCTGATCAAAGCCGTCGAGCTGCGCATCCAGCAACTCCCCGCGGCGAAGGCGCAGGCCGCGCTCGATGCGACCGAGGCCAACGGCTTCGTCCTAACCCGCGCTCTGTACGCCGCGCTCGACCGCTTCGAGAAGGCCGAGCTCTCCATGCCGGACTACTTTCCGGAGTTGGTCAAGGGCTTGAATTTCGAGGCCGAGGGCAAGCGGCTGGAGAAAGTCCAGTTCGCCGCCGTCCCCGAAATCCCGGCCGGCGAGGCGACCCTGCACCCGGTCACGCCCGCCGAGCCCTCCGAGCTGGATCGCTGGCTGGCGGAAGGCGAACGCCAACTCGCGGCGCAGGATAAGGACGCCGTGGCCACCTTCGAGCGCATCCTCGGAAAATATCCGGGAGTACCCCGGGCGCAGTACGGCCTGGCAGTGGCTTCGGTGATTCGCAATGAAACCGAGCGCGCCAGAAACCTGCTGCGGCAGGTGGTGGCGACCCTCACGCCGGCCGTTCCCCCCGACGATGATCCGCGCACGCTGGCGTGGGCGCACGTGTGGCTGGCGCGCATATTCGAGGTGGAAGAACGGCGCGACCTGGCCCTGCCGGAATATCGCCTGGCGCTCCGCAGTCGGCGCGGGCCGCCGCGCAAAGGGGTTTGGCAAAGCAATAGCTGTACGCGCCGGGGGCGCATCTGGTATTCCAGTGGTGAATAGAAAGTGCACCGGAAGACCGGGTCATCCCGCCTGGCGGGAATCCGTCGCCGGAAATAACAGCTAAGGAGCAAGCCATGAGCAGTCAAGAGTTGCGAGCACCCATTTCAGCAGGGAAACTGCTGGTAGTGGCGATGGCATTGAGCTTCATTCCGGCCTATGGGTTCGCTGCCCAATACTCGGGAGGGCAGGGAAGCCAGCAGCAGCCGCCGAAACAAAATCCTACTCCGCCCTCTGGAGAGAAGGGAGGGGCGACCAATCTGCCGCCGGGCACTCCCCCGGAGCAGCCGCTGGTCAACAAGGAGGAAGATGATGCCGCCAAGGCCATCTTGGCGCTGAAGCAGGACCAGTCACCCCAGATCATTCAGGCTGCGGGAGACTTCCTGAAAAAATATCCACAGAGCCGCTTTCGCCCCGCGGTGTATTTCCGCATGGCGGAAGCCTACCGGGAGACCAGCAATTTTGAAAAGCTGACGGCCACCGGAGATGCGGCGCTGTTGGAGAATCCAGACAACGTGGATGTACTGGCCTTGATGTCCTGGTTCCTGCCCCACAAAGTGGACCGCAACACGCTGGACGCAGAGCGCAAGCTCACCAACGCGGAAAAGTACGGGCGCCGCGCGCTGGAATTGATCGCCACCTTGCCCAAACCGGATATCATCAGCGAGGAAGATTTTGCCCACGTCAAACACCAGAAGGAAGCCATGGCCCACAGCGGCCTCGGGCTGGTCTACTATCATCGCGGCAAGACGGCGGACATGGTGGCGGAGTTCGAGCAATCCACTACCCTCGACCCCAGTCCCGACCCGTTGGACTATTTCCTGCTCGGCAACGGGAGGACGCAACTGAAGAAATTCACGGAGGCGTCCGCGGCCTACGAGAAGTGCAGCCAGGTGAGCTGGGCCTGGCAGGCCGACTGCAAAACGCGGCTGGAAGCCAGCAAGAAGCTAGCCTCCACACAACCCTCGCTGACCGCGCCAAAGCCCTGAGCCTGGCTCTCTTGCCTGTGGTGCTCATGGTCGAAGCGGAGCGAGTGGAACTGGAAAAACTCCTGGGCTACCACTTTCGCCGGCCGCAATGGCTGGAGAGCGCGGTGACGCACAGCTCGCGCCGGAATGAGCCGGGTGGGGGCCCTCCGGTCGAAGACAACGAGCGGCTCGAGTTGCTGGGGGACGCGGTGCTGGGACTGGTGGTGACCGGCCAGCTTCTGGAAGCTTTCCCGGACTGGAGCGTGGGCCGGCTGAACCGCGCCAAGGGCCGGTTGGTCAGCGCGCCCGCGCTTCACGCCATGGCCCAGAAGCTGGAGCTGGGACGCTTTCTGCAACTAGGGCCGGGCGAAGAGAAGACCGGGGGCCGGCAGAAGCCCAATCTTCTCGCCGATGCTTACGAAGCCGTGGTCGCGGCGATTTACATGGATGCAGGGCTGGATGCGGCGAAGAGCTTTATCCAGCGCACGGTGTGGGACGCCGCCGTAACCGGAGGGCTGGAACTTCTTGGCCAGCCGGACCCCAAGTCCGCGCTCAGCGATCGCCTCCGCGAGTTGGGCCGCGAACAACCCGAATACCGGCTGCTGGAAACGAGCGGGCCGGACCATTGTAAGATGTTTCGCGTGGAAGTCTCCGCGGATGGCGGCGCGCTGGCCGCAGCGGAAGCTCCCAGCAAAAAGCAGGCGGAGTTGGCGGCGGCGCGGCTGGCGCTGGAGAAGCTTTCTCAGGCGGAGCCGCTGGGTGGAAACCGGAATGTCTGAAGCAGCGCGCGTGACGCGGGAAGCGGCGGAACGTCCCGCAGCCAAGAGCACCTTTTTCGAATACGCCGAATCTCTATTAGTGACGGTGATCCTGGCGCTCTTCGGCACCAGCTTCATCCTCCAGGCCTTCAAGATTCCCTCGCCTTCCATGGAACCGACGCTGCTGGTCGGCGATCACCTGCTGGTCAATAAATTCATTTTTGGCGGGCGCGGCGCGTGGTATGAGCGCTTCCTGCCCTATCGCCCGCTGCAGCACGGCGACATTATCGTATTCAAATTCCCATTCAGCGATCACACCCACTACGTCAAGCGCGTCATCGGCCTTCCCGGAGACCGCCTGCGCATCGTGGACCAGCAGGTGTACGTGAACGGCAAGCCGCTCGCCGAGCCCTACAAGGTGCATATGGTCGGCGCTTCCGATGCATATGGCGACAATTTCCCTCCGGTCACCCCCGATTTTCCGCGCGGAAACGTCCAGCCGGAGTGGGGAAGGGAAATCCTCAAGCACGTCGAGGGCGAGGAGCTGGTCGTGCCGCCCAACCACTTCTTCGCCATGGGCGACAACCGCGACAAGAGCTGGGACAGCCGTTACTGGGGATTCGTGGACCGCGAGGCGATCATGGGAAGGCCCATGGTGGTCTACTGGTCGGTGGATTCAACCACCGACGAGTACTCCGACCGCAGCGCCGGCGGGCGCCTGATTGGCGTGGTAGACATCCTGGTGCACTTGCCCGCCAAGACGCGCTGGAGCCGGATGTTCCGCACGGTCCACTGAGATTCACCGGCTCGTGCACACATGACCTCCCGAAAACGATGGCTGGGTCGCACTGCGCTGACCCTGGTACTGCTGATTGCCGCCTTCCAGGGGATGTCGCTGATGTTGCGCCTCGGGCGCATTCATCAAGCCCTGCGCAGCAGACTGGAAGCGGCTTTCGGCCGTCCCGTAGATGTCAGTTCGTTTGGCTTGAGCCTGCTGGGCGGCCCCAGCCTCGATGCCAATTACATCACCGTGGCCGAAGACCCGCGCTTCGGCAACGAATTCTTCCTGCGCGCGGATCGCCTGCGGGCCAGTCCCGACTGGTCGGCAGTCCTGCGCGGCCATCTGCGCTTTTCCAAGTTTTCCCTCTCTCGCGTGAGTCTCAACCTGGTGCGCGCGCCGGAAGGCAATTGGAACCTGGAACGCTGGCTGGAATCGCGCGCCGCGCAAGGCTCGGCGTTCTCGGCGTCCTCGCGCGGAGCAGAGAGCGCGGGGAAAATCGTGTTGGAGGCCGGCCGCATTAACTTCAAGCGCGGCGCCGATAAACAGCCCTTCGCGCTGGTTGACCTCGAGGGCACGCTGGAACCCGAAGGCGGCGGGCGCTGGCGCATCGGCTGCGAATCGCGGCTCTACCGCGCGGGTCTCGCGCTGCAGGAGGCCGGCACCGTGGCGTTGCTGGGACATTTCCCCGAGGCTGGAGCGCTGGCGCCGTTACTGGAGGCGAGCGCCGGGCGTCCTCCGATCCTGCCGCTGGAGTTTGATATCGCCTGGCGCCAGGCTTCGCTCTCTGACGTTCTGCGCATCGCCACCGGACAGGACTATGGCGTGCGCGGAAGCCTGGAGGGCTCGCTTTCCGTACGCGGCCCTTCGGCGCCTGCTCCCGGCGTCCGTGAACCGCCGCAGCCCACGGACCGCTGGAGGTTTTCCGCCGCGCTGCGCCTGAACGGTGTGCACCGTTGGGATCTGCCGCTCCGCGCCGACAACCCGGCCGTCAATGTCGCCGTGGAAGGCAGCGCCTCGGTGGATCGCTCCACATGGGAGTTGCAAAAGATCAGCTTTGAGGCGCCGCGGTCCAATCTGCGCGCGAATGGCGTTTATTCCTCCGCCCGGCGGGAGGAAAATTATTTCCGACTGCTCTCCTCCAGCATCCACCTCGATGACCTGTTCGCCTGGTACCGCGCCTTTCACCCCGGCATGTCCGAACAGCTCTCGCTGGATGGCTTCCTCGGCGCCGACTTCGAGCTGGCCGGTTGGCCACTGCACATCGAGAGAGGTGTGCTGGTCACCGACGGGGCTCGCGCCGTGGTGCCCGGAGTCCGCGGGGGGATCCGGGCGGGCAGCGGGGTTCTGCGGATCGGTCCGGAGGGCGCCGAGCTTTCTCCGCTCACGGTCGCCGTGGGAGAAGCGGGAGGAAGCTTCCGGCTGGCTGGCCGGGCCGAACGCGGGGCCGGCTTTGCCTTTGTCGCGGATTTCGAAGGAGAAATCGCGCGCGTGGAAGACCTGTTTGCAGCGGCGGATGCCCTTGGCTGGGTATTCACTCCCGGCCTGCGCAACCCGCTGCGCGCGGAGGGAGCGCTCAAGACCAAGCTGCGCTGGAGCGGCACGCTGCGCCCCTGGACGGCGCACGTCGCAGGCACAACGGACCTCGCAGATTTCATCGTGCGTGGCGGAGCGCTTCGTGAGCCACTGACGATCACGATGGCCCGCATCGAATTTCAGCCCCAGCGCCGCGTGGTACAGATTGCCGCGGCGCAGATCTTTGGCGCGCGCTGGAGCGGCACGCTCCTCGCCGGCACTCTGGCGGGTCCGTGGGAGTTTGCCCTCTCTGCGGACCGGCTGAACATCGGCCAGCTCGCGGGCTGGTTCCCGGCAGCGCGCGCGGAAAGCCTCCTCGAGCGCGTCCTCTCTTCTCCGGCAGCACCCGCTGTGGCAAGTTGGCCGGAATTTCTGCGCGCGCGCGGGACTATCCATGTGGGCGAGCTGAACCTGGGGCGTCTCGCTCTCCGCCATTTGGAAGGCGAATTGACGCTGGGCGATCGCCGTATGGAGTTCACCACGGCGCGCGCGGAATTTTACGGCGGACGCGCCAGTGGTTCTCTGCAAGCTGATTTCTCGGCAGCGCCGCACTATCTGGCGGAGGCTGAGCTCCGCGGCGTGAATCTGGCCGCACTCTCCTCCGTCGGCATCACCTGGAAGAACTGCTGCGCCGGCACGGCCTCGGGCAGCTTTCAAGTTTCCGCGCGGGGAATCGGGCGCGATGCGCTGTTTGCCTCGCTCGAAGGCAACGGGTCGGCCGAAGTCCGCGCGGCACGGCTGTTGACGCTGGATCTGCGCAGCTCGCTCGGCGCCGCAGCCTCGCGCCCCGGTACGACGCCGTTCCGCGCCGCAACAGCTAGATTCACCTTCTCAAGCAAGCAGACTCGATTGGAAGAGATCACGCTCTCTGAAGCTTCAGGTGGCGTCGCGACTGGGAAGGGAAGCGTCTCGTTCAGCGGAGCACTCGATCTCGAGTTGGCGGTTTCTGCGCCTGCTCGCCCGCACAGCTCGCCCGCCACCCCGGAGCGCACTGGAGAGCAGCGCGTCAGCATCGTCGGAACTATGAATGACCCACAGCTTGCGCGCATTCCGCCTGCAAACCCGCCGCGCTAGAGCTGGGGCCAGCGTAGGGGCGGCTTTACGCCGCCCTTTCTATTCTGCGGGGGCGGGGTAAACCCGCCCCTACGTACCATGTACCGTGCACACGGAGGGCGGGGCAAGCCCCGCCCCTACGTGCCATGATCCGGAAACCCGAGGGGATATTCACGCAGAGTTCTTGGCAGCGGCACCCGCCGCAGCGCCGCTCGGGAGAGCGGGGATGGGGTCGGCAAAGAGCTCTCCCAGGTTTCTGAGCTTGAGCGAGCGGATGCGGTCTCGCAATTGCACGGCGCGCTCGAATTCGAATTTTGCCGCGGCCTCGCGCATCTGTGTCTCGAGCTGAGTGATCACCTGACGCAGTTGCTCCTCACTGGAAATGGCATCCAGATCCGGCGCGTCAAGGGGCACGGTCACATAATCGGCTTCGGCTATGGAGACGAGCTGCATATCTACGCTCTTGATGATGGATTGCGGCGTGATGCCGTTGGCAGCGTTGTAGGCCAGTTGCTTCTCGCGCCGCCGGTCGGTTTCTTCGATGGCCTTGCGCATGGATTCGGTGACCCGGTCGGCGTAGAGGATGGCGCGGCCTTCAATGTGGCGCGATGCGCGCCCCATGGTCTGCACCAGCGCCGTGGCGCTGCGCAGGTAGCCCTCCTTGTCCGCGTCGAGAATGGCCACCAGTGATACCTCCGGCAGGTCGAGGCCCTCGCGCAGCAGGTTGATGCCGATCAGCGCGTCGAATTCCCCGCGGCGCAGGTCACGCAAGATGCGCACGCGCTCCAGAGTTTCGATTTCCGAGTGCAGGTAGCGGCAACGCACGCTGACGTCGGAGAAGTATTCGGCCAGGTCTTCCGCCATGCGCTTGGTGAGGGTGGTGACCAGGACGCGCTGGTTGCGCTCGCTGCGCTGGCGGATTTCTTCCAGCAGATCGTCCACTTGCCCGCGTACCGGGCGCACTTCGACCTGCGGATCCACCAGGCCGGTCGGCCGGATCACCTGCTCGACCACCACTCCGCCGGCGCGCGTCAGCTCGTATGCCGCCGGCGTGGCCGAAACGTAGATCACCTGGTTGGTGCGATGGTCGAATTCTTCGAACGTCAGCGGGCGGTTGTCCAGCGCGGATGGCAGCCGGAAGCCATGGTCGACCAGCGTCTGCTTGCGCGAGCGGTCGCCGGGGTACATGGCGTGGAGCTGCGGCACGGCCTGGTGCGATTCGTCCACGAAAAGCAGGAAATCCTGCGGCACGTAATCGAGCAGGGTGGGCGGCGCTTCGCCGGGCAGACGCCCGGTGAAATGCCGGGAATAATTCTCCACGCCGTGGCAGTAGCCGATGGTGCGCATCATCTCGATGTCGAACGTGGTGCGCTGGGCCAGCCGTTGCGCCTCGACGAACTTGGACTGTTTCTCGAGCTCCACCTTCCACCATTCCAGCTCTTCGTAGATGGTGCCGATGGCGCGCTCTTTTTGCGCCACGGGCATAACGTAGTGCGTCTTGGGATAGATGGGCACGCGAGAGAGGTCGGCCGAAGCGGAGATGATCTGGCCGGTCAAGGGGTCGATCTGCCGCAGGGTCTCGATCTGTTCGCCCCACAGCTCGACGCGATAGCCGAAATCGTCGTAGGTGGGGAAGATGTCGATGATGTCGCCGCGCACGCGAAAGGTTCCGCGGCGCAAGTCGTCGCCGCGTTCGAACTGGATTTCCACCAGCTTGCGCAAAATTTGCTCGCGAGAGATTTTCTGCCCTTTTTCCAGCATCAGCAGCATCCCGTAATAGGCCTCTGGTGAGCCCAGGCCGTAGATGCAGGAAACCGAGGCGACGATGATCACGTCGCGCCGCTCGAACAACGAGCGCGTGGCGCTCATGCGCAGCTTGTCCAGCTCGTCGTTCACCGTGGACTCTTTTTCGATGTAGGTGTCGGAGGCGGGCAGATAGGCTTCCGGCATGTAGTAATCGTAATAGCTGACGAAATATTCGACCGCGTTCTGCGGGAAGTAGCCGCGAAATTCCTGGTAGAGCTGCGCGGCAAGCGTCTTGTTGTGCGCCAGGACGACGGTAGGCCGTTGGGTCTTCTCGATCACCTTGGCCATGGTGAAAGTCTTTCCCGAGCCGGTGACGCCGAGCAGGACCTGGTGCTGGTCGCCGCGCTCGATCCCGGCGGTCAGTTGGGCAATGGCCTCGGGCTGGTCCCCGCGCGGCTCGTAGTCGCTCTTGAGTTTGAAGTCCATGGAGTGAGCCTGCTCCCAAAGCAGAGAAACAATCTTTCATTATACCTTGCGTCGACTTCGATGCATGGTCGCGTCGAGAGCAACCTTCAGCGCGTCAAGGCCTAGGAATACGGCTTGTCTCGCAGGCATTCGCTCGGTCAAGTCAGGAGAAGTAGTCCGGATTGGGGAGGATGGCCCGGACGTCAAGTGAGAAGATGAATTTGGGTGCCCAACAGGTCGGGTTCACGCAGGGAAGGGATCTGGAAAGGTCCGTGAGGGGATGGGGGTCTCCGTACTCGTGAACGCGCGTCGCCAACCGCGGCGCGGATCAAGCCGGAGTGAATCAACTGAGCAGAGCCGAAAGCCCCACCTCTCCCGGCTAAGCCAGGAAAGATGGGGCACCCGCCCGAGTTGCTCCATTTTGTTCGCTCTTGTACCCCAAACACGGACAGAAGTCGGACAGTCGGGCACGCACAGGCACCGCAGGGAAAGAAAAACTCATACAAAGCTCAAACGTCCCCGTTCGCTGGAAAAGAACCTACCGTATACGCTCTCGCCAACAATCTACCGATGGGCAAGGCCAAACTATGACGGGATATTTTGGGCCTGCATGTCAGCCTTATAAAATGCGATGCCCCCCGCGACGATCTCTTGGAGTTCCTTATCATCTGCGAGAGCCATGGTCTTGTTGCAGATCCCGAAGATGTCTGCGAAGTACTCGAAAGCATCTCGGAGGTAGTTACGAACGAATGAGTCGCTTTGGATTTCTAGTTTTGTCTCTCCATCCTTCTTTTCCGCGTTAGCAATCATCGCGAAATAAGCCATCACATCAGAATGTTCGGTTTCCGACAAAGGCCTGTAGGCTTCGTCATAGAACTTTTCCAAGTCAACTTCTTTAAACAAATCAAGGATCGTATGCACTTCGGGTTGGTACCAGTGTTTTGCGAAATCGGGCTTGCCCTTCCGGTTTATGATCTCAAACTGCGATTTTTCCACGTCAAAGTGTTTCTGAATCTCCGCAATCGCATCCGCCGAAAATTTCTCGGGCCCGCGTTTTGCGCGCTGATGCAGTTCAACCCAGTACCAAGCGAGATATTTCTTTGCGCGTTTTTGAGGATCTCGGGAGATCCACCGTGTCACTGCCATCAAGTTTAGGAGACATCGCAGGACGACAGCTGCATCCTCACACGAAGCGACTTCACACAATCGCCGGATAGAATCGAAAGATTTGAATGCCCGAGGGCATATCAGCTGAACCGCCGCGTGATAGTGGTCTTTCGTGAAACCCCTATATTTTTGGAGAGAAGCCTGAGCGAATTGATGCAGGCGGTAGAAATGATCGAAATGCGCTTGATACTTTGCGTAGATCAACTGTGTGAATTGTTGATCGTCCATTTCTTCGGGCATTTGATCTCCTACCTAAGAGCTGAAATTTCGCGCGGTTTCTAGCAGGGGATTACCGCTTTTCAACTTAACATTATATAAGTTCTTGACGCATTCTTTTCTCTTAATTCAAGTCCCAGCACTCATCTCGCACTCTTGGGCTTACTCATTGAATTTAATTTAGTCTCTATATTCTTGTCGCTGTAAGATTGCAGACCTGTGTGGAGGTGCTCCCAGTGAAAATGTCTCTGGCCTTGCTCGCGCTTGTAATTTCTTCGCTCTCCCTGGCATTGCAGTTAAGTGGACAGAAGCCCGTCCCACCGCTTGAGAAATTCATGGTTCCAGCACGGCTGAACGAGCTAGATCACCGAATGGAGCGAGCTGATGTCCGGATGATTAGAGGATCAATTGTGATGCGCCAGGGCATCGGCGTACCCTTCATACGCGAAATAACGGATGACTATCAGCACATAATTGTTCGCGTACTAGTCTCGGAAGAAGACCTTCCGAAAACCTACGACGCGCGCAAGAAAGCACTTTTCGAGACTGCCGCCTTGTCATTGGCCATGGTCGCTTCGGAGTTTGACTTGGAATCTCGTACAGTGGCCAATGTGATCACAGTTCAATTCGTAAGCATAGGTGCCACCATAAGAGAGCTGAATGCTGGCAAAACCTACGCGGAATTCAGAGGCGGCGAGCTAACCTTTCATTAGTGAAACACTGCAACACCTTATCTTTGCGGCTATCCCATTTTCAGCTATTTGGTCCAGGTCTGTAACTCGGATTGGAAATGACGTCGGCGGGCGGCTCGGACGCCAAGTGAGGAGATGAATTTGGGTTCCCAACACCTCGGGTTTACGTGTGGGGCATAAAACAACGTGAAGAACTCCACGCGTGGAACCGACGCGTGGGGCTCCCTGGTTTCCGTCCTCGCCGGTCAAATACAGAAGTGCTATCTTCGCATCGATGGATGCCGTGAAGAAGAAAGAGAATAGAAAGGCCGGGCCACCCGCCCCGAAGAGGAGACGGACTTTATGGAACCTTGGCTGAGCGTAGTTGGTGGCGGGCTGGCTGCGGCACTAGTAACAATCGGCTTTAACGTGTGGTGGGACAAGCAGAAGCAGAAGCTTTCCGAAGATTGGGAATTCAGGCGGTATCACGCGAATCAGGTGCACTTTGCTACTGCGGGGCTGATGGAAGTGTTTTTCGCCGCGAAAACTGAAATCTACTTTCTCGCGTGCACGCTTGAAACGCTTCTTGCTGGCCTCGATCAGTTGGCAACACAAGCGGATGCGATTGTGCGACAGCAAGGCGGCCCTCAACTAACGATCGCTGAACTCGAACAGCGAAAGGCACAGTTGCTACAACCCTTTCAAACCTACAACGCACAACAGGTTGCTCTTCGATGGAATCAGTTCGAGCAAAAAACCAAGGAATTGCAGGCAAAGGCCGAAGCGTACATGAACGTGCTACAGCCCCTAGTTCCGGCTTCTATCTACGAACAGCTTCTTGCGCTGTATCAGAAATTCGGCACACGTTGGGTTTGGGACCTGCCTCACGCGCAAGAGCGCTTGAAAATTTATGAAGACAACCTTCCCGAAGTTATTCGCATTCGCGAACAATTGACAAGGCAAATCGAAATCAAGCTGGGGAGGGTGAAACCCGACGGCAGTTCTGCAACAGGCGGGGCATGATGGAAATCGAGCCCTAGGAAGTACCTGACCGATTGCAGAATTGAGAAGGCCGCTTGCCCCCTCAGGCGCGTGGCCAATGCTTCGACCTCGGAAGTGTGAGGCTTTCTGGTCCATGTATAATCCCGCGGAATCGATCCGCGGCGAGGCGGCTTTACTGTAATCTAAGGCATGCGCAGGATTGAAGACCCCACCTTTCCCGATAGTGTCGGGAAAGATCGGGCTCCCGGCGAAGCTGTGTGACTTCCGCCTGCGCGATCATTTCTGTCGGGTTTGCCGGAAGCGCAACGAAAGGCGAGGCTGCTCTTGACGATCCAAGCGTACATTGACGAAAGCGGCTGCAAAGGGCAGAACAAAATTCTCGCGTTCGCGGGGTTCATTGGTGAGGCTGAAGAATGGGCGCGTTTTTCTGGCCTATGGGTCGCCTGCCTTTCCAATGCACCGGCTATTTCCTATTTCAGGATGAACGAGGCCGCGAAACTGGAAGGCCAATTTGCCAGATGGAAACAAAGAGCGAGAGATGAAAAGTTGCGGGAGTTGGCGCGTGTGATTAACGCTGTTCGTGTCAGATGTATCCACTATGCGATAGACCTCCCGGCTTTTGAGAAGGGCATGGCGGAGCATTGGGTCAAACCACTGAGCAACCCCTACTTTTTGGGGTTTACTCGCATGCTTGCAGGCGTCTGCGTTGATGTTCTGGACTGGGGCCACAAAGAACAAATCGAAATCATTTTTGATCATCACATCATATTCGCGCCCAGAGTTAGGCTCTGGTATCCGCTTTGGAAAGAGATGTGGGATGTCGATTACCCGGAATTGGCCGCGATTTATCCCACGGAACCGCTCTTCCGAGACGACAAGGAATTCGTGCCGCTGCAGGCCGCCGATATGATGGCTTGGCTTTTCCGGAGAGACTACGAGCACAAGAGTCAGAAATTTGCATGGATTGTTTCTGAACTGAAAGACACACAGACTTCCCATTGCTCAGACTTTGTTGGTAAAGAGAAAATGGCGGAGCTGGTGAAAATGTCGTATGAATTTGATAAACGCATTACGCCACAGCACGTTAAAAGATGGCACAAGCACCTCGGATTTAAGACAGGGGCAGGCAAGGGATGAAATGAAAAGAGGCACACAGGGATACGACAACTTCGACCGGCGGGTGGCGCGGACGCCAAGTGAGGAGATGAATTTCGGAGCACAACATGTCGGGTGTACGTGTGGGGATTTTTCTTCGGCTTTGCTCCCGCAGGGTTAATGGGAGCCGGGGAGGGATCGACCCCGAGTGAATCAACTGAACAGAGCCGGAAGCCCCACCTTTCCCGCAAAGCGGGTAAGATGTGGTACCCGCACCGTAAAACCAGGAGCGCGAGGCTGCGCCACCTCCCAGCAAAGTTCCCGCACGGTGGATTCGCTCCGCAGTGAACTAACGAAATGTTATCATCTCTCGAGGCTATGCTCGGCTGAAGGTCCTATGAACCTATCAGAGCATCCACGTCGCTGAGGCGGTGCCAGTGGAGCCGGCAACATTACTTACTATCTTGTGTTTAGAGCCGTATGAACGCGGCGAGGGAGGGCTCCATGCTGAAGACTGACCCGGACCTTCCGAAAAGGGTATTTGGGGGGCTCATTGCTGGCGCGATCATCGTAGTAGCTGGATGGGCTGCGCACCTGGAGTTCCCTTGGCTGGCCGCTGGTTTGGGCCTACTCTTAGGGTTTAGCGCAACCGTGACGTGGCATTGGCATTGGCATGCTCCATTTGGTTCGCGTATAAAGGGTTCGCGTTTCGAATTTGAAGTGTTAACGAAGAAAGCGAAGAAGAGCATTTTTCTCGTCGGCCCGTGCCTTAACTACATTGCTACCCAGACGAGCGCACGGGAATTAATTTACCGAAAGCTGGCTGAGCCCGGTTTCCAGGTGTGGATGCTTCTTTCCAAGCCCAGAGAGCCAGTGGCGTTGGTTTGGGAAGATGTTGCTTACGGGAGTGGATTTGGCCAGGAACTAGACAGAGCAATAGCCACTTTTCGAGGTTGGCTAAATTCAACTGAAAGACCGAGGCTTGAGATCAAGGTCACTGGGTTGGTCACGCTTGGATTGATTTTCGTTGACGCAGATGATGCGTCCAACGCTCGCGTGCTTGTAATTCCGATTCCTTGGAACGTAGCGGGCGAGGCCCGCCCCTGCTTTCTGCTAAGAAGGCGACAACACCCTGTTGCGTTTGACGTCTACTACGACGCATATCGTTCCCTTTTTCAAAGCGGTCAGCTCGCCCAGGAGCTTTCGGCACAAAGCTAGGGCCTCAGTATTCTGCCCTGGATAGGGGTCTGCTCTTTCCCATCCCTCGGACGGGGTCCAATTGAGGTCCAAAATTCGAGTTTTAGGCTACTCAAACGGGCAGAGCGATGGGGTAAGGGCAACAGAATCAAGCGGGTTGCCCGGAGGCGGTTTTTCTTCACGCAGCCGCACGGTGGGAGGATATCACTTCTGTCATCATCGTAGAGTGAGGAAACGCGGGTGCCCCACCGCTCGGGTTGTGTTAGTTCAGCCTGAAATGGAGAGCTGGCGTTCCACGCTAGCGAGTATACCGCCATTTTCGGTGGGCCAGTTGGGAGGATACCGCCCGATGCAGTGGCGGCTGGTGGAACAGGCAGCCGCTGAAACTGGGCGGCCTGTGCCCTTGAGCGATTCCTTAAGAAGCGTAGCCGGGGCCGCCAGGCGACCCGCACTCTTTCCACAGCTTTTCCCAATTCCAGATCCCGGACGTCACCTCGATCGGCAACGGGAATCCGAGCTGATGCGCGAGCATACACACCTGCCCGCGATGGTGGGCCTCGTGAGAAAGCATGTAGCACAGCATTTCCACGCCAACCGGCCAAGGCCGACCCCAGCCGTCTCTGCGAAACTTCTCGATGTGGCCCTCACCGCCGAGCGCATCAGCGAGCATTTCCGCGCAGCGAGCGGCGCTCTCGGCTAATCCCGCACGGGCCTGCTGCGGCGTGCAGTGCGCGCGGTTGAGCTGTCGTGGAACATTCAGGTGCGGAGCTGTAAGCCTGACCCACTTAGAGCGGACATTGTGCATGTGCGTGAAGATCGCCGCAATGGTGCGGACCTTGCCGGGCGGTTTGGCTCTCCAGGCGGTAGGGTCAAGATGTTCGATAAGAATCTGGTTCATGCGATCATTGGCGGCAAAGATCTGGACTGCGGCTCGGCCCAGTTGCGTGCGAACCTGTCGAGTGTGAACCTTGTATTGACCCCTGGTCACGGCTCCCTACTCCTTGACCTATAATACTTCCGGGCCGTCGGTCGGCTGCCCCATTTTCCCGAGACCTTCGGGAAAGGTGGGGTTTCCGGTCCCTCTCGTGGCCCAGGACTATGGTTGACGCCAGTAGCCAGCCTTGCGCTCCGTGCCGAAATCGACGAGGCCGCATGGTCCGCCCTCTACGCCACCAAGAGCCACGCCTTTGAGCCCCCTGTAGCACAGCCACTCCCGCCCCTGCCCCACCCGCCGTCATTCCGAGCGGAGCGAGGAATCTCTCTTCACACTTGCCCCAACTGTGCCACTTTGGAACAGTCCTGTCCTCCAGAACATCTAAGTCCTTTCTTTGCTTTTGGCCCTTAATCCTCCCTCTTTTCCCTTGACTTGTGATTACCAGTAAGGTATCATCAGTTAGGTGACGCATCGATGCAACCCACAATCTCGATCCGCCCCTCAGCATCCGACCAGGATGCTGATCCTGAGCGAGTCCGCCGCGGCGGACGAGTCGAAGGGCTACTCGCCACTCGTCACTCGCCACTGTCTCTAACTCCTTTAGCGGCCACTCTTACGAGCCCCCCCACCCTAACTCCTTTCCTTGCCACTCTTACGAAAAACACCCCGGGGGGGGTACCCAGGACTAGCAAATGTTTTCAGATTCCACACTCCCGGTGAGGCTCTAGACCATGCCCAAAGCAAATTCTGAGAATCGTTGTCAGCAGATCAACGCGCATGGACGGCAATGCCGCTCGCTTCGTGGCGCTGACCATCCAGCGCTCTGCTCCTACCATGCCCGCGAAGAGAGGCATAAGAGCAAGAATCCCGACACCCTCGCTGTGGACCTGCTTGGTTCTATCCACGACTTCCGCACCGCCACTTCCGTGAATCACGTCCTTGGAAAACTCCTCCTCCTCCTGGCCACCGACCGCATTCCCCCGCGGAACGCCGCTGTCCTCGCTTACATCTGCCAACTCCTTCTTCAATCTCTGTCCGACGTCAAACATGAACTGTACATAGGGAAGCAGGAGCCCGACATGAAGAAAGCCCTCAAGCAGATTCTCGCCTCTCCGTCTCCTGCCACCGAAGCCTCAAAATTCGCAGACGACTTATTCAAACTGACTCTTGGCGCCCTCGAGCGGACCGAAGGGCAACTAACCACCGCTAAATTCGTTGTCCCGGGCGGAGTCGAGGGGCCCGCTCTCGTTAAATCCAATGCCTCCGCCACTACTTGAACCGATGAAGGATTCCTCCGCTGCGCGACATCAGGGTCTGCGCCCTTCTGCCCCTGTGCGACATCAGGGTCTGCGACAAAAGTGGCATGCTCTCATCGAAGCTTGCCGACAAGAAGAAAGACAGAAAAAAGGCCAGGCCACACGCCAGTACCTTCGAACAGGTAGGGACTGTCCCTGAACTGCCCTTCTCACCAGTTGTCTTGCCAGCCCGAGCGAGCATAGGCTAATGCGCCTGCCCGTACCTGGCAGAAAGAAACATGAGTGCTTGACGCAAGATGACTTTCATACCCCGCTTTCACGGAAGCAGCCCTGCATCTCCGGCCATCGAGGAGGTGGCCGGTTACCGCGCACCGCAAATGGAATCCGGTCTGCGCCTGCTGGGACGACGCGAGTGGTGGCTTTGGCTGTCCGCGTTTGTCGTGACTCTGCTCTCGATTCTGGCCTTCTTGCTCTCCTCAGTTCCCTCGCTCTTCACATATCACGACCACTTTTACGAAATCCGTTCCGATCAGGCTGCCTGGGGAACAACGCTTCTACTGCTCCTTTTCAATACCTGGCTGGTTTACCGCTTATGGTTCTTCCGTCAGTTGCGAAGGCGAGCAGGGGCGGGGAGCATGGACCGGCACGGCGACGCGGAGAACGCTGACCAGCCCTCCGCGCTTGACCCGGTAACCGGCTTCTACACTCCAGTCCGCATCGAGCAGCGGCTAGCGAAAGAGACAGCTTACGCACGGCGGCAGAAGACTCCCCTGAGCCTGGTGGCGCTTCACGTGGAGGACTTCGCGCAAATCGTTCAGCGCTTCGGCAGACCCGCAGGAGACCAGGTGTTGAAAGAATTCGCCAGACGCCTAAAGAAAGTGACGCGCGGTTCTGACTTTGGCGTGCGATTGGACGATGACGATTTCTTGCTGGTGCTGCCCGAATGTGGTTTGGCTGCAGCCAAACTCTTGTCGGACCGGCTCGGCCCTCTGGAGATGAAGTGCGGGGGGCAGGACATCACCCTCACTTACTCCGCAGGATGGATCGACTATCAACCCGGCGAGTCGCCAGCGGCTTTGTTAGAGCGTGCCGGGCGGGTCCTGCAACTCTACAAGGAAATCAGCAAGGATAGCCTTTCTCCGACTCTCGCGGCCGGCTAGGCGGGTGGTCCGGACGCCAACTGAGGAAATGATTTCGGGAGTGACGAGTGGCGAGTGGCGAGTGACGAGTGGCGAGATGAAGAGAGATCCTTCGCTGTAGCACAGCCACTCCTGGCTGTGCGCTGTTGCTAAAGTCTTGGACGGCCATGAGAGGCGCACAGCCAGGAGTGGCTGTGCTACGTCAGGGCAGAAGCGTGATGTGGGTTTCGTTGCGCACTCTCGCGGCGTAGTGGAATGGTAGGTCACTGGAGGCGCGCTGCAAGGTGAGGTCAATCTCTTCCGTCCCCGATTGTGTGGTGCTCACCGCCAGCCCGGTCCGCAACGAGATGTAGGAGAGGCTTTGCGCCGATGAGATCCATTTTCCGGAGGTGCGCATGCCGCGGCTGCGCATGGCCTCCGGCGTCTGATTGCGCTTGCCCGGGCGCTGGCTTATCTCTGTGCGGGTGAGGATGACGGCGCACATCTCGCCGTCGGTTTTCGCCCCATCGTCGCCTGAGCAGCGACCATCGCGGGAGTAAGTTGACTGGGTCTCGAGGGTGGTCCCGGCCAGCGGAGCGCCGGCGAGGTCGCGCTTGTTCGACCAGCTCTGTCCCGGCGCGATCCCTTCCGGCGGAAAGCCGGTCCCGGCCCCAAGCTGGGCGAACCAATCGCGCATTGCCGCAGAAGCTCGCAAGTCGGTGGACAACTCGTCGAGGCCCTCGATATTTTCGATTTTTCCTTGCGCGTCCATGGTGAATTGAATCGACTTGCCTTCCAGCCGGTGGTACTGCTCGGCGAGCGCAGCCGTGCCGGGGTCGTAGGAGTCGCCGTGCACCACGGCGAAGCATTTTTCGTAGCTGGCGCGCACCCGCATCTTCTGCTCGGGGCCGGCCGGCGCGCCGCCGGGGGTCTCCAACACCTCCAGACGAATCATGGCGCTGACCAGCAGCTCGATCTCCGCCGCGCCCTGCGGGTTCTGCACCGCGCCGCTGCCATGGCTGGCGGTCTTGGTGCGGAAATCAATCTGATATCGCAGCGTCTGTCCGGGAGAAAGCCGCGGCGAAAGGTGGATGCGGCCGGCGCCGGGCGGCAGTGTTTGTCGCGCGCGCGGCGCGAGTGGCAGTACGCCGCCCAGAAAAAGGCTAAGGGCGAGCGCGGCCCGAAGATACGCAGGAAGCCTCATCACATCCTTCGATTTCCACTTGCACCGAAAGTGTTGCCCGGAAGCGCGGGCGGTCCGGGAGCCCGGGCACCGGCGCCAGCAGGTCGGTGCGCTCGCGGCTGGCGGAACGAATGGCGCGCAGCAGACCGCCATCCTGAAGAGACAGGGTGGATAGCGACTCTCCGTGGAGGCGGCCATCGGATTCTACTTCGTTGCCGGTGGGCGGCGCGTTGGTCCTTTCCTTATCCGTTTGGGCGGCCAGGGGAGGGATGCGGCCGGAGATCTGCTGCACGATGTGCAATCGCACCGTGGCGGATTCCCCTGGCGGAGCTTCCAGCCATTCGCCGCTCTCGACTGCGCTTACCTCCGACCAGCGTTCGAGCTGAATAGCGCGCGGCTCCTGCCAATGGTCGCCTAAGCGTAAGGCGCGTTGCGGCAGCGTGGCGAGGGGACGCAGCGCGCGCAACAGCCAGAGGGTCAGGAGCGCGGGCGCAGGCTCATCCAGGGAGGGCGCGCCGTCGGCAGAAAGCTCGGACACATTGCCAGTGGCGGTTTCACGATAGTGCAGTCTCCGCGCGACCGCCCAGCGTTGTAAAGCGCTGCGCAGCGCTTCAGCAAGACGCGCAGCCTGCTCGCTTGCCGGCGGCTCTCCGATGGTTTCCACGGCCCCGAATCCCTCCAGGGATTCTTCGACGCGCGCCAATCCTCCATTAGAAGAGTCCACGCGGTATGTGGCGCGCCAGGAGAGACCCAGCTCGACCGCTTCGGTGAATGGAACGGCGTAGGTCACCGCGCCGATTTTCTCGGTTCGCTGGCCAACCAGCTCGCTGCGGACCCGCAGGCGAAGGCGATAGTATGCGCTCGAACCGGGGGCGAACAGCCGCGTCAGAGGCCGATCTTGCGCGTCGCACAACAGTGCCGCTGCCAGGAAGGCGCAAAGCGTCACCACCACAGGCGCGCGCGATGTGCGAAGGAGCATTGCCGGGACGCTAGCATGGCGGGGGCGAAAGACGAAATTCGAAATTCGAAAATCGAAATTCGAAACTCGAAAATCGAAACACGAAAATCGAAATTCGAAACGCGAATTTCGAAGCTCGAAAATCGAAACACGACAATCGAAACTAGAAACTAGAAACACGAAAATCGAAATTCGAAAATCGCCGCCTTGCTGCATTGCGGCGCTACGGATTACACCAAGCCACGGCGCAACTGTTCGAGCGGATAAAAGGTGTCGCGCCAGTAGATGCCGCCCTGGCGCAGGGTGAGGAATGCCGAGCGCGCCACCATGAATGCAAAGATCAGGGCGCCGAACGGGTGCATCAGCGCGTAAAGAGGAGACACCCGGCTGGCCATGGCCAAGCCGGCATGGATGGTCAGCGCCGCTATCACCGCCACTCCGGCCAGGACCTGCGCCAAGCCGGAAGTAAACGGCAGAGCCAGAAACGGCGCCACAAAAAACAGCAGGATGGCCAGGACCTGTGCCGACACAATCGGCAGGCTGAACCCGGAAGCGGCGAAGAAATTCTTTTCCGTGCCGCGGATCAGGTTCCCAAGCCCGGAGTGCCAGCGCACGCGGAGCGAACGCGCCGGCCAGGCCACTCCGGAGATGTAGCCGGCATCTTTGACCAGTTTGCCCAGCTTCATGTCTTCTATCACTTCCATGGCCAGGCGCTGGTGCGTGCCGATGGACTGGTATGCCGAGCGGCGAAGGAGCTGGAAAGCGCCCATGCCGGCGTAAGACCGGCGCCGCGGATTGGGCACGTTCCACGGCTGGGCATACAGGATTCCGGCTACGGCGAAAAAAGTGAGCAGGGTCTTTTCCCAGAAGCCGACCATCTCCATCCTGACGAGCAACGTCAGGTGGTCCCAGCCTTTTTCGATGGCCAGGGAGACAGCGCGCCGCAAGACGTCCGGTTCGTAAATCACATCAGCGTCGGTGAAGATCAGCCATTCTCCCGAGGAGTGTTCGTAGGCCTGCTGCAAGCCGTGCGGCTTGCCAAGCCAGCCCGGCGGCAGCTCCAAGACTCGCAATGGGACCAGAAGTTTGCAAGCGCGGGCGAATTCGTCGAGAATCTCCGGGGTGGCGTCATTTGAACGGTCGTTCACGGCTACCACCTGGTAATGAGGGTAATCCTGAGCCAGCATGCTGCGGAGCGCCGCGGGCATCTTCTCCGCTTCGTTGCGCGCAGAAAAGAGAATGGAAACTGACGGCAGGGCGGCATCAGCAAGCGGTCTTACTGCCGCCAGCCGGGGCAGGCGCAACATGCCCAGGCCGGTGCGCACTGCCGCGACCACCCAGAAGAGGGCGAGCAATCCCAGAATTCCCGTCAGGAAATGATGCCAGGCGAAATTGAGCAAGCCGAGACCCTGTGAAAGCTCTTCGAGACAGTCTGAGGATATCACGGTGACGCGAACGCTCGCGGTGGTGGGAGCCGGGCGCGTGGGGCGCGAGTTGTGCGCGCGGCTGCGCGAATCCGGCTGGACGATTGGCGCCGTGGTCACGCGGCATCGCGCCACCGCGAAAGCCGCGGTGCGCGCGATCGGAGGAGGCGTTCCGTACGCAGCCCTGACCCGTTCTATATTGGCTTCGGGGGTCGTGCTGCTGGCCACTCCGGACGACGTGCTGGGATCGGTGGCCAAAGAGTTGGCGCGCATCGGCGGCGAGGAGTGGCGGGGCAAGGTGGCGCTGCACTCCAGCGGCGCACTGGCCGCGGAAGTTCTTGCCCCTCTTGCGCGGAGCGGCGCGCACACGGCTTCGATGCATCCGATGCAGACCTTCAGCGCGCGCGGGCGGCCGCATCTGGAGGGCGTGGTGTTCACTCTGGAGGGCCATCCCGGCGCCGTGCGCGTGGCGCGGGCCATGGCACGCAGCCTGGGAGGCGTGCCGGTGCGCATCGAGGCGGAGCACAAGCCCCTCTATCATTGCGCCGGCGGCTTCGCCGCCACCTTTCCGCTGGCCATGATGGAGGCCGGGACGCGCCTGCTCAATCACGCCGGCATTCCCCGGCGGCAGGCGCTCGGCGCGCTGCTCTCGCTTTGCAGGCAAACTCTAGAAAACCTGCAGACTTTTGGGCCGCGCGCCGCGTGGACCGGGCCTCTCTCTCGCAATGATTTCGCCACCATCCGCAAGCACGTCGAAGCACTGAGACACTTTCCGCCGGAGTATGCGCAGGCTTACTGCGCGCTCACTCGACTGGCGGCGCGCATTCTTGCCGATTCGCCGCGGGCCACGCTGGCGCGCGTTGATGGCGTGTTGAAAGCAGGCTGACGCCCGGAGGCCGCCGGGCGGGGACGCTCCGGCCGGGAGGCGCGTCAAACGTTTTTCAGGAGGGAGTTCGCGTGCAGAAACTGCAGATACCCGTCGAGACGCAAACCCTGGCCAACGGCCTGCGTGTGGTGATCTCCCCGGAGCACACCGCCCCGGTGGTTACCGTCGGCGTCTACTACAACATCGGCTTCCGGCTGGAGCCGCGCGGCCGCAGCGGCTTTGCCCACTTGTTCGAGCACATGATGTTTCAGGGCTCGGAGAACGCCGGAAAGATGGTGCATATCAAGCTGGTCAATTCTTCCGGCGGCGTCCTGAACGGTTCGACGCGCTATGACGTGACCAATTATTTCGAGGCGGTGCCCTCCAACGCGCTGGAACGGGTGATGTGGCTGGAGGCCGACCGCATGCGCGCGCTCCGCGTGGACGAAGAAAACCTGCGCAACCAGCGCGACGTGGTCAAAGAAGAAGTACGCATGAACGTCTTCAACCAGCCGTATGGCGGCTTTCCCTGGCTCGACCTGCCGCCCATCGCCAACCGCAACTGGGCCAACGCGCATAACTTCTACGGAGATTTCAGCGACTTGGACGCGGCCACGCTGGACGACGTGCAGAACTTCTTCAAGACCTACTATTCACCGAACAACGCCGTCCTGTTGCTGCTCGGCGATGTCGAGCCGGAGGAAGGATTTTCACTCGCACGGCGGCACTTTGAGCCCATCCCCGCCGGGCCGCCGGTGCCCGCGGCCGACGTCAGCGAGCCGCCGCAGACCGAAGAGCGGCGCGGTGAAGTGGAGGAAAAATTCGGCACGCTCCCGGCGATGGCCATCGGATATCACGCCCCGGCGCGGCGTTCGCCGGACTGGCACGCCGCGGCGATTCTGGACCAGGCCCTGCACGGCGGCCGCGCCGGGCGCATTTATCGCTCGCTGGCACTGGAGAAGGAAATCGCCGTGGACACGGAGGGCGGCATCCACTATCCGCTTGGCGACGTGTTCGATTACAACGGCCCCATCCAGATGGTTACGCGCATCCTGCACAAGCCGGAACACTCTTCTGAAGGCACCTTGCAGGCATTCGACCGCGTGATTGCCGAAGTTCAGGAGCATGCGCTGGGCGCCGACGAGCTGGAGCAGGTTAAGATCAAATTCCGTTCGGACTTTTACTCCTCGATCGAAGGCGGCATGGGCGGTTACATGCCCCGCTTCGGGTTGATGCATCATCTGGCCTGCTTCACCCTGTTCGACAACGATCCCACTCTGCTCAATAGCGCGCTCGACGGATTCCTCGAGGTCACGCCCGAACAGGTGCAATCACTGGCGCAGCGCATGCTTGTGCCACAGAACCGCGCGGTCGTTTTCCGCCGGCCTGTTGCAAAAAGTGCAACCGCGCCGGCCGAAGCCGCGATAGAAGGAGCCGCCTGATGGCCGCCGAGGTTGCAGCTCCCATTTCTCCCGCGACGCCGCGGCTGGGGCCAGAGCGCCCGGTGGTCTGGCCGGCACGCCATGCCGCCACGCTTTCCTGCGGATTGCCGGTGGTTCTGGTCGAGCTGCACAACATCCCCAAGCTGACCGTGCAGCTCCTGTTCCGCAGCGGCAACGCGGCGACCGCGGAAGCGAATCCCGGGCTGGCCGATATGACCGCCACCGTTGTCCGCACCGGGACGGCGACGCGCTCGGGCCGCCAGATCGACCAACAATTGCGCCGCCTGGGGGCCGACCTTTCCACCAGCGCGGGAACGGATTCGAGCGCCATAGCGGTCAGCGGCCTCACGGAGTTCGCGCGCGATCTGCTGGCGCTGGTCTCCGACCTGGCGCGCAACGCCAGCTTTCCCGCCGAGGAGTTCGAGCGCGAGCGCCGCAACGCCTTCGAGGCGGTGCGCATCGAGCGCACTACGCCGGGTTTTCTGGCCGGAGAACGGCTGCGGCGCGTGCTGTTCGACGCGCATCCCTATGGCGTGGTGGCGCCGTCGGAAGCGCAAGTGGAGGCGTACCGGCGCGAACAGCTTGCCGAGTTTTACGCCGCGCACTATTCTCCCGGCAACGCCGTGCTTCTCGCGGTGGGTGATTTCTCCGCGCCGGCGCTGCTCGTGCAGCTCGAAGAGGCTTTCCACGGCTGGGGCGCGTCATCCGCTCCGGAGTTTCGCGAGCAGGATCCGCCCAAGCTGCGCGGGCGGCGAGTCCATCTGGTCCATTTGCCGGGAACGGTGCAGACACAGATCCTGACCGGCAACCGCTCCATCCCGCGAAAACATCCCGACTGGCTGCCGCTGACGCTGGCCAACTCGATTTTCGGCGGCGCGTTCCATTCGCGGCTAGTGGCCAACATCCGCGAGCAGAAGGGTTACACCTACAGCCCGCGGAGCACGGCACACGGGATGCGCCGGCTGGGCTACTTCAGCATCAGCGCGGCGGTGCGCAACGATGTGGTTGCCGCGACGCTCACAGAAATCTTTTACGAGCTGGACCGCATGCGGGCACTTGCCGTCAGCGCAGAAGAGCTGGCCGACGCGCAGGCCTATATGAGCGGTGTGTTCTCCCTGGGCCTGGCCACACAGGACGGCCTGGCGGGGCAGCTCGCCGGCGTCTATCTCAACAATCTGCCCGAGGACACCCTGGAAACTTACCGCGAAAAGATCCGCGCGCTCTCTGGCGAGGAGGTACTCGCCGCCGCGCGAAGCTACCTTGATTCTGCAAATACCCAGATTGTGGTGGTCGGCGATGAAGCCCAGATCGGCGCCCAGGCCGCCCTGTTCGGCGAAGTTCAGGTGTACGACGCGCAGGGGAACATGCGCGGGCCGGCCTGAAGAGAGGCGGAAACGCGAAGCCAGGAAGCAGGGAAGCGAAGAGTCAGGGGAGGGAAGTTTCGAGATCTTGCGACCGTCGCCGTGTGCGGTTTTCTGGTTTTCTGCGGTGCGCCGCGACAGCACGAATTTCTCGCCGCGAGCGCTTCCACTCTTACCGCTCTCGCCGCCGAACCGCAGAAGAAGCCACCGGCCGAACCGCTGGACCTCAATTCCGCTACTGTCGAGCAACTCGAGCAATTGCCGGGGATTGGCCCGGTAACCGCCAAAGACATTGTCCGCTTCCGTGAGAAGAGCGGCCCCTTCCGCCGCGTGGAGGATTTGCTCGCGGTGCACAGGATTACACGGCGCACGCTAGAAAAAATTCGGCCGTACGTGGTGGTCAGACAGAAGAAAAGGTCCTAGCCCGGATATCTCACCAGCATAGAAAAAATGTGCTGATTGAAATAGAAAAGGGCCGCTTTTTCGGGCATAACTGCGTTGTCGAGACGTAGTGAATGTCCGAACAGAGGCGGCCTTTTCATGACAGAGTGTACCCAGTCGCAGTTCCCGTTTGAAGCTCATTTTTCTCGCCGCGTCGTGGCCCAGTTCGATGG
>JBGPJC010000030.1:0-33506 GCA_041485165.1 Terriglobia bacterium
CAATATCCAGGATGCCGGGCAGGCCGCCGAGGCGCTGCGCCCGTTGGCCGGGCGCTGGGCCAGCGCGCTGTTCGCGCTCGGCCTGCTCAACGCCTCGCTGTTTGCGGCATCCATCCTGCCGCTCTCCACGGCTTATTTCATCTGCGAAGGGCTGGGGTTCGAGTCTGGCGTGGATCGCAAGTTCAAAGAAGCTCCGGCATTCTATTGGCTGTACACAGGATTGATCGTGCTGGGCGGCGGGATCATTCTGTACCCGAAGGCGCCGCTGATCCCCATTCTGGTCCTCTCCCAGGTAGCCAATGGCGTCCTCTTGCCGTTCGTTTTGATTTTCATTCTCTTGCTGGTGAACCGGCGCGACTTGATGGGAGATCAGATCAACAGCCGCACGTTCAACTGGGTGGCGTGGATCATCACCGCGGCCATGATCGTCCTCACCCTCGTCCTGGCCTATACTTCCGTGTTTCAGCCCGGTGTGACGCCCGGCGTCGGCGGGCCGTAGCGGGGCTTCGCACTAGGCCCGAGCAAAGTTCATAGGATGCGCCATGCCGTTTGACCCGGGTAAACATCACCGGCACTCGACGCGCCTTCTCGACTACGACTATTCTCAGCGAGGAATCTATTTCGTGACCATTTGCACGGCTGGGCGCCAGCATATCCTGAGCGAGATCGAGAACGGAGAATCGCGATTGACCAACGTGGGCGAGCTCGTGCAAGAAGCCTGGAGCACGTTGCCCGAACGTTTTCTGTTCATCAAGCTCGATGCCTTTGTAATCATGCCGAATCACCTCCACGGTGTCATCGCGATTGTAGGGGCGGGGCTTGCCCCGCCCGCGAAGCGTGAAGGAACCAAGAAGGGCGAGGCAAGCCTCGCCCCTACAGCAAAGCGGCTGACTCTGGGGCAGATCGTCGGTGCGTTCAAGTCCCTTTCGGCCATCGCGGCGAACCGGCGCATGAATCGTCCCGGTGCTGCTTTGTGGCAGAGAGGATTCTACGAACTTATCGTTCGCGTGGAAGGAGAACTTCAGAAAGTGCAGCGCTATATCTGGGAGAATCCACAGAGATGGGGTTTTGATCCCGAGAATCCACGGGCCATCGACAAGGACGACGTGATTCCCCTGTAGGGGCGGGGCTTGCCCCGCCCGCGAGCCGTGGAGGAACCAAAGAGGGCGAGGCAAGCCTCGCCCCTACGGCAAGTCGGCTGACACCGGGGCGGATCGGATGAGAAGTTATCCTTAGTAGCCCGCCGCAGGTTGCGTGGCCCGGCGGCCTATGCTAACTTCAATTGCGAACCTGCCCCACTGGATTTCTGACGGTGAACGCAACGGATTTACTCCCATCGGTCAGCCGGGTTGAGTCTGCTCTCCTGGAGAAACTCGACTTGGATCGCCTTCCCCGACACGTGGCCATCATCATGGACGGCAACGGCCGCTGGGCGAAGCGGCGCCATCTGCCGCGCGTCGCCGGCCACCGCGCCGGGGTGCGCATGGCGCGCGAAGCCATCGAGACCTGCGCGCGGCTCAAGCTATCCGCACTGACCCTGTACGCTTTCTCGGCGGAGAACTGGCGGCGCCCGAGGACGGAGATCAACTTCCTGATGCGTCTGCTGCGCGAATACCTGCGGCAGGAGCTGCCGGTGATCCACGAGAACAACATCCGCCTGCGGGTGATCGGGCGTCCCAGCGAGCTTCCCGCCGGCGTGCAGAAGGACATCGAGCACGGGATGAACGTGACCTCGGGGAATACGGGCATGAAGCTGGTGGTGGCGCTGAACTACGGCGCGAGGGCTGAGCTGGTGGACGCCTTCAACAGCCTGCTGGACCAGGAGCGGCGCAAGGCCACCAATGGCGACCTCGATCGGCTGCGCGTCAACGAAAAGATGATCGCCGACAATCTCTACACCGCCGGGATTCCCGACCCCGACTTCCTCATCCGCACCAGCGGCGAGTTGCGCATCAGCAATTTCCTTCTGTGGCAGATTGCCTACGCCGAGCTTTATGTGACCGACGTGCTGTGGCCGGATTTCAACCGGGCGCGTCTGCTCGAAGCTCTCCTCGATTACCAGAAGCGTGAGCGGCGTTACGGCGGGCTGAGCGAAGACGCCGCGTCGCCAGCGCTCACCGGCCGGCGTTGAGGCCTTCGCAAACCCTCGTGGCTGCTGCGGGAACGCTGTGACCATCCCACGCATCCTCACTGCCGCGGTCCTGATCCCCGTGGTGGTCTGCGCCGTTCTCTACGGCAACGTCTCGCTGGTCGCGGTGGTCATTGCTTCGGTGATGCTGCTCGCGCTGCGAGAATTCTTTGCTCTCGGCGTGCAGGCGGGCATGACTGGCCACGCGCTCTGGACCAGCCTCTGCGCGCTGCTTCTGCTTGGCGCGCAATACTTGGAGACGCGTCAGACGTCTCACCAACTGGCGGGTGGCTGGACACTGCTTCGTGAACCGGGATTGTCCGGCGCCCTGCTCGATCTGGCCGTGGTGCTCTTCGTGGTGGGTGCGGCAGGACTCTCCCTTTTGCAGGAGGGATCCATCAACACAATCTTCCCGGCGATCAGCATAAGCTCGGCGGGGATGTTGCTCATCGCCGCGCCGCTTTCTTACCTGGTGCGACTGCATGGCATCGAGCGGATCGGCCCTTGGTTGCTTCTGTTTGTTCTCGTCCTGGTGTGGGTAGGCGACACACTGGCGTATTTCGTGGGCCGGCAGTTTGGCCGCACGCCCATGGCGCCGCGGTTGAGCCCCAAGAAGACTTGGGAGGGTGCGGCGGCAAACCTGGCTGGCTCGTTGATGGTCGCGCCGGCATTTGTGCGTGTGACCGGGCTCGATATCACCCACCTCCTGGCCATGGCCGCTCTTGGAAATGTTGCCGGGCAGCTCGGGGATTTGACGGAGTCAGCCTACAAGCGCGCGGCGGGCGCCAAGGATTCCAGCAGCCTGCTGCCGGGGCATGGAGGCGTTCTCGACCGCATTGATTCGCTCATTCTTGCGGCCCCGGTGGTCTGGTACTATTTTCGTATGGTGGTTGAGCGGCGAGGATAGTGTGGCGCTGGCCTCGCAGTTGCGGGGCCAGCATGGTGTGCCCTAACTTTGAAACGGATTGCCATTCTCGGGTCCACAGGATCAATCGGGCGCCAGTGCCTGGACGTGGTGCAGTCGTTGCCAGAGCGATTCCAGGTCGTGGCCCTGGGCGCCGGCGCAAGCATCGAAAAGCTCGCTGAGCAGGTGCTTCGGCATCACCCCCAGGTGGTCTCCGTGGCCGACGAGCGCCGAGCCGCCGAGTTGCGCGCCCGGCTGAACGGGCGCGGCAAAGCCCCGGAGATCATGTTCGGCGCGGCGGGCCTGTGCGCTGTGGCCACGCATCCTGACGCCGACGTGGTCGTCTCTGCCGCGGTGGGAGTGGTGGGCTTGCCCGCGACCTATGCTGCGGTGCGCTGCGGCAAGGCCGTGGCCCTGGCCAACAAGGAAGTACTGGTAGCGGCGGGCGAACTGGTGATGGCCGCAGCGCGGGCGAGTGGTGTCGTGCTTCTTCCTGTGGACAGCGAGCACAATGCCATCCACCAGTGCCTTCGCGCAGGCGGGATGCGCGAGGTCAAGCGGCTGATCCTGACCGCCTCGGGCGGGCCGTTCCGCAAGACGCCGGTCTCCAAGTTGGCGCACGTCACCCGCGAGCAGGCCCTGGCGCACCCCAACTGGCGGATGGGCAACCGCATCACCGTTGATTCTGCGACGATGATGAACAAAGGTTTCGAGGTGATCGAAGCGCGATGGCTGTTCGGGATTGGCCCGGAACGCATTGAGGTGGTCATCCACCCGCAGTCCACAATTCACTCCATGGTGGAATTTGTGGATGGTTCGGTGCTGGCGCAACTCGGGCCACCGGATATGCGTATACCTATCCAGTATGCGCTAACCTATCCGGAGCGCGTTCCGGCCGAGGGTTTCTCTCTGGACTGGCCGCGCATCAAACGATTGGAGTTCGAAAAGCCTTCGCCCAGGAGGTTTCCGTGTCTGGGCCTGGCGAGGCAGGCGCTGCAGGGCGGCGGGGCGCTCCCGTGCGCGCTCAATGCCGCCGATGAAATTGCTGTGGCGGCGTTTCTGGACGGAAGGCTGGCGTTCCCGGGTATTGCCCGGGTAGTCGGGCGGGTGCTGGAGAGAATGCCTGCCGGGAAGCTGTCGAGTATCGACGACGTGCTGGCAGCCGACGCTGAAGCGCGGCGGCTGGCAGTTGCAGAGATCGAGCAAAGGAAAAACTGAAGCTGATGTCACACACATTCTTATTTAATCTGGCGGCCTCCCCGGGTGCATTGCTGGCGGCTTCGATGCCGGATATCTTGCGGATCATCGGTTCGATGGCGGTGATGCTGGGGATTCTGGTGCTGGTCCACGAATACGGGCACTTCGTGGTGGCCCGCAGGTTCGGTGTGCGCGTGGATGTGTTCTCCATCGGCTTCGGCCCGCGCGTTTTCGGCTGGCGCCGTGGTCAGACGGATTACCGCCTGAGCCTATTGCCGCTGGGCGGCTATGTAAAGATGGCCGGCGATAATCCCATCGAGGAACGCACCGGGGCGCCGGATGAGTTTCTCTCCAAGCCGCGCTGGCAGCGGGCCTGCATAGCGGCGGCGGGCCCCATCACCAACATCCTGACGGCGATAGTCCTCACCATTGGTTTGTTTGCAGTCTACGGCATTCCTGTGCCGGCCTTTCTGACCCAGCCGGCCGTGGTTTCCGGGGTGTTGAAGAACTCTCCGGCGGAGAAGGCCGGCGTGCAAGCCGGCGACAGAATTGTTGCCGTGAATGGAAAGGCGGTGAATGTCTGGGAGGAGGCGCAGCAGTTCCTCGGATCTGCCGTTCCCGGGAAGCCGGTCGAAATCGCTTTTCTGCGGAATGGGGAGAAGATCGAACACTCCTTCCCGGCTCTGTCCCCCCCGGAGAGTTCGATCAGCGTGGCGGGATATCCTTTCCAGAAGTTCACCGTCGAGCAGCCCACGCCGGGCATGCCTGCCGAGCGTGCCGGGCTGGAACCTGATGATGAAATTCTGGCGCTGAATGGTCAGCCGGTGGGGAGCTGGTACGGTTTTTCCGAACAAATCCAGGCGGTGGGCGGCCAGCCGATCGATTTGCTGGTGCGGCGGGGACATCAGGAAATCCACCTCTCCATCAACGCGGTTCTGATGACGCAATCCGACGGGTCGCATTCCTGGAAGATCGGCGTCTCCCCGCGGTTTGCCTCGATCTTCCGCCCCATGCCGCTGCGCGAGTCGGTGGTCGAGGGAGTGGCATACAACCTGCGGTTTTCGCAGATGATCCTGGGGGGAATCGGACAACTGGTCACCGGCCGCGTCTCCATCAAGGAGATGGCTGGGCCGGTGGGAATCGGCAGGCAGTCAGGTCAGGCGGTCAAGCGTGGGGCCTACGATTTTATTGGCTTGATGGCGGTGATCAGCATCAACCTGGCCATATTGAATTTGCTTCCCATCCCTATCCTCGATGGCGGGCATATCCTTCTGCTGGGGCTGGAGGCCATCCGCAAGCGCGATTTCAGTGTCGCCTTCAAGGAGCGATTCGTGCAGGTGGGCATGGTCTTCCTGCTGTTGCTGTTCGCCATCGTCATGTACAATGACGTTCTGAAGCTCGTGCCCAGGAAATGGCTGGGGTGATGGGTGATGCTGGTGGAATCTGTGCCAGTCTGATTCACGGCCTTCGGGAGGCCTGATGCCTGCTACCGTTGCCGAACGGGTCTCCAGCGGCGAACGGCTGAATGCCGGGGAGAAACCAGGGCGCCTCGAAAGCGAGCTAAGCGCGCGGGGTATCCGCCTGACGCGCCAGCGCCTGGTGATCCTGAAGGTGATGGATACCGCGCAGCGGCACCTGGACGCGTCGGAAATCCTCTCCCGCGCGCGCAAGATCGATCCCCACGTCCACGCCGTAACCGTTTACCGCACCATTGACCTGCTCAAAACCCACGGCTTGATTGACGAGCTGGACCTGTTGCATATCCGCGGCGACCGGCACTACTACGAAAGCCACGGCCCGCGCGAGCACATCCACATTGCCTGCCTGAAGTGCGGGAAGGTGCGCGAGTTTGAAAGCGCGCTTTACGAAGAGATGAAGAAACAGATTGAGCGGGAATTCGAGATCAAGATTACGGTTACGCGCACCGAAGTCGGCGGGTACTGCAACGCCTGCTACGAAACCATCGCCGCGCGCGAAGCGCGCTCGAGCCGCAAGTAGAGACATCGCCGCAGCGGTGGGACAGACATTCCTATCTGTCTCAACTGGAAGCCCGCCACCAAATCGTACGTTTGGCAACAGCCGATCGTTGGGGACAGACAGGAATGTCTGTCCCACCCGAAACCCCGCCACCAAATCCTGCGATCGGCAACAGCCGGTCAGCGGGGCAGACAGGAGAGTCTAGCCTACCTGTCGGCTCGCGCTCGACCACGGCCAATCCTCAGGTCTTTTAACCAATCCTGCCGTGACGGGATTCCGTTCAATGTAAGAAATGATGCGTGCGAACTCGGCTTCATTGCGCAGCCAGTGGTCAAAGGATTCGTCCTGCCAAAAGAATTTCCCCGTTCGGCCCAGTATCGCGTTTGCCTTGCGTGCCGTGAAACCTTGCAGGCTCTTTGTGATTCGCGCGAGAGCGGCATGAGGCGTAATGAGCAGGTGGACATGATTCGCCATGACCACCCAGGCTTACAGGCGGTAGAGTGCCAGTTCGCGCTCGCCATGCCAGATGGCTTCCGCGATGCATCTTGCGACGCTCGGGTCCCTTAGCCAGACCGGCCCGGAGGTCGTACTGTCTAACCGGGAGTCTGCGAGCCGGAATTGTTCACCGGCGGTCATCCCTGATGATTGCGTCTGCTCGCCGAGGAAGCTTCCTGTCCATCCGCCGGGGAGGGATCCGTGTAGGCGCCATGTAAGGAACAAGGCCCTGTGTTCGGGCTGCCAGTGGGGAAGATGACGTTCGTAATAGTCGCCAGGGGGTATTAAATGTTGCATTTCGATTCCTGGGTGGGACAGACATTCTTGTCTGTCCCAGGCCAAACCTCGCCTCCAAATCCAACGTTTGGCAGCAGCCGATCAGCCGGGACAGACAGGAATGTCTGTCCCACCTAGGCCGTCTGCTGCGACTTTCGCGCGCGATCCAGGTGACGGAAGAAGGTGCGTGTGCGCCCGAGGTCTTTGGCAATCTGCTCGCGCAGCGCATCCGGTCCTGAAAACTTATGTTCTCCTCGCAGCCGCCTCCAGAACCAGATCTGCATCGGCCCGGAGGTGATCCTTTCTTCAAAATCGAACAGGTGGCTCTCAATCGCGAGTGCGCTGCCGTTGAACGTGGGGCGTACGCCGACATTTGTTGTTGAGCGATAGCCGCGGCCATCCACAAAAGTCTCCGTGGCATACACGCCTATGCACGGCACAATTTCTTGTTCGTGCGCCAGATTCAGCGTAGGGACAACCACGCGGCTGCCGGTGCCGGTTCCCGGGCGGATGGTGCCGGTCAGCGCGAACGGCCGGCCGAGCAATTGCCGCGCGGTGCCCATGCGTCCTTCGCTCACCGCTACGCGCACCGCGGTGCTGGACACCACTTCTCCGCGCAGAACCACCGGCTCAACAATCTCCACCCGGTATCCATAATGCTCTCCGAGCTGGCGAAGGGTTTTTACGTCACCCGCCTGCCGGTGTCCAAAGCGGAAGTTGTCCCCCACGAAGAGAACCGAGACGCGCAGAGTTTCCACCAGTATGGTGCGCACAAAATCTTCCGGCGAGAGCTTGGCCAGCTCGAGATCAAAAGGCAGGACCAGCGCCGCCTCGATCCCCAGGGCGTCCATTTCGAACAGGCGTTGCGCCATGGTGGACAGCAGCGCCGGCGCTTCAGCAGGCCGCAGAACCTTCAGCGGGTGCGGATCAAATGTGACCACCGCGGCGAGGCAGACTGATTTTCGTGCGCACTCGGCCACGCGTCTCAGAATTTCCCGGTGGCCCAGGTGCACACCGTCGAAGTTGCCGATGGTGAGGACGGTGCGGTCGCGCGGGGCGAGAGATCCCGCCGTGCGGGACCATTCCTGGAGCGAGCGTGCCACACGCAGCGGCATCAGAGCTGCACCTCGAAGCTCAGCCCATCGAAGCCCAGGCGGACGTTGGCGGGCAGCCGCGCGTTGGTCTCCTCGTGCGGCAGGTCGTGGCTGATGTGCGTGAACCAGGCGCGTCGCGGCTCGAGTTGCCGCACCAGGGCGAGCGATTGCGCCACGGTCGAGTGCATGGGGTGCGGCATGTCGCGCAGGGCGTCAAGGATCAGGTCGTCGAGGCCGCGCAGCAGGGCGAGCGAAGTCTCCGGGATGCTGGAAAAATCGGTGAGGTAGGCGGCGCCGCCGAAACGGAAGCCCAACACCTGCATTTGCCCGTGCCAGGCGGGCACCGGCTGGATCTCCACTCCGAACAGACGAAATGGCCCGTCAATTTCGTGCATGTCCACACCGGGGATGGTGCTCTGCGTTGGGGCATCGTCAAAAATGTAGGAAAACGTGCGCATCAGCACCACCAGGGTCTCGCGCGTGGCATAGACGGGAAGGTCGGCCTGCTGTTTGAGATTGAACGGCCGGATGTCATCGAGACCCAGGATGTGGTCGGCGTGGCCGTGGGTGTAGAGCACAGCGTCCAGGCGCTTGACTCCTGAACGCAGGGCCTGCTGGCGAAAGTCGGGCGAGGTGTCAATCACCAGGTTACGTCCGTTCACGGTGAGCAAGAGAGAAGGCCGTGTGCGGTTGTCGTGAGGGTCGGTGGACTGGCAGACGCGGCAGCCGCAGCCCAACGACGGCACACCCATAGACGTGCCCGAGCCGAGCATGGTCAGCGTCAGGCTGCGGGGTTTATCGTTCAACTCGGGAGCCATGGGAACCGGGCGGATCGCCGCGCAGCGCAATCCTCACGCAGTTTACCGCCGGGGAGCCGTCGCCGGACCCGCGGTCTTGGCCTGCGCCTTGGCCGAGGCCTTGGTCAATTCCAGGTAGGTGTACTTGATCCCACCGAGGATTTCAGAGAGGAGTTGGTCCTCTTCGGGAGTGAGGTTGCCGCGAGTCTTATCGCGCAGGGCATCCAGCATATCGATGAAGATGCGCGCGCTCTCCAAATCCACCACTGGCTGGCCAGTGGAAGGGTGCGCAGTGGCGCCCAGCATCATCATGGCGTTGTTGGCGACCATGTCGAGAAGCATCTCGAAGTGCTGCGAGCGGGCGGGCGCTTCACCGCTGGGGGCCGCGGCGGCGCTGATCGCGGCGGGCGGGGCTACGGCAGGCGCAGCGGGCGCCGGTGGAGGAGTGAGAATGACCGGCTGCTGTTCGCGGGTGGCCTGTTCCTTCGCACCAGGGCGCAATTCGCCCTCTTCCGTGAACATACGCCGGTCAATTACGCGGAAACTGATGTCGTCCTTATCCTGGGCCACTCGGATTCCTCTGGGCTGCAGAGAAGATGCAGTGTGATTTTTAAGTCTAGCATCCGGGCGCCGTGGCCACAAGGCGGGACCAGCTCGCTGTTCTCGCTCGAGTTAACTGCCCGCGGGAGGTGGCCGCCCGCTTATCGAGGCTGTCGCAGAAGCAAGCGACACAAGCTGGAGTTAGGGGCCGGGAGGGCGATTCTCGGGTTGGGTACACTTCCGAAAAGTCCCGGGGTTGACACTGTCAAGCCAGTGGTTCTCCTGCATGTAGCGGATCACCTCCAACGCGACAGTGCGGTGTCCGGCGACATTGGGGTGTGTCCAGTCCCTGAATTGCGAAGTGGTGCCGCTTGCGCGGAAAGCGTCGTAGAGGTCGATGTAAGGGATTTTTTCAGATGCCAGGAATGGGCCAACAACGTTTTGATAAGCGGCGGGAATCCGGCCGGAATTTACCTCCGGGTAGGTGGGGAACAACAGCACCAGGACGTGGAAAGCGTTCTCGTCGCCCAGCGATTTCAGTTTGCGCAGATGGCTTTGAAGAACGGGCCACGACTCCATCTCAAAACCGTTTGCGGCCCACGTTCCGTAGCCCGCGCTCACAGGGATTGCCGGGTGCGCTCGGAAGGCTTTCGATTGGCGCTTGGCCACCGCGTGCAGGAAGGTGAGCAAATGCAGCGGGTACTCGACCTCGTGCGGCGGGATGAAGGGGCCAGTCTTCTCCTTCGCAGGCTGATGAAATGTCCACACGTTGCTGACTGGGTCCACACTCGGATACGAATCGTTGAACACAAAACCCAGGACTACCAGGTCGGGACACTGGGGCAGGCCTTGGCGCTCCAGGGTGACAAGCTCCTGATAGTTCGAGTATCCGTACACTGCGGTATTCACAGCTTCAAAGCGCACGCCTTTACTTTCGCCATACCTCGTTTGCAGTTCTTGCTCGAGCACCCTCAAGGTAGTGTCCCTCTCCTGGACACCCAAGCCCCACATCACGGAATCTCCCAATCCCAGGATGCGGAAGGTGCCAGGGCTTTTGCCGGCGGACACTTCCGGCCCGCGATAGCCAAGACTGTTGGTATCCACGCGAATGAATCCGTAGACGTAATCGTGAACGTTGGGTTTGTTGCGATAGCCGACAAACGGGTCTTGCCGAAGCATGCCAATTTCATCCTCTCTTCGGAAGGCTGGATCGGGCACGAGAAGTCGAGTAAGGGCTTCACCCACGCCTAGGGCGAAGGCGAAACCGAGGACCAGGGCGATTAACTTTATGCGGAAGGGCTTTCGACGTCTGGGTGAAGGAGAATCGGTCATGGTCCCGGAATGATTCGCCGAACGGAAAACAACGGAAGTCTAGACGTGGAGAACAGTTGGAGTCAACAGCATCGCTGAGTCCGCCGGCCAAGACTGCAAAATAAGAGTTCGCGCGGCGACCAGCAGTCCGATATGGTGCTTGTGATTTGCCGGCCTGTGCCGTAGGCTTTTTTTCTGGCGCGCGTGAAAAGGAGGAGTGTGTCTCGAAGATTCGAAGATCTGGTGGCGCTGCAACAGAAACTTCTCTCCCCGGAAGGATGCCCCTGGGACCGCGTACAGACTCACCAGACCCTGCGCACTTATCTTCTCGAGGAAACTTACGAGGTACTCGATGCCCTGGACTCCGGGGAGCCCGCCAAGTTCGCTGAAGAGCTGGGTGACCTGCTGTTGCAGGTTGTTTTCCACGCCGAGCTGGCCCGCGCCGCCGGCCAATTCGAAATCGGCGACGTGATTGAGAGCATTTATCAGAAGCTGGTCCGCCGCCATCCGCACGTCTTCGGCGATGCCCAGGCGGACAGCGCTGCGAAGGTGCTGAAAAACTGGGAGCAGATCAAAGTAGAAGAGAGAGAGATGCAGCGGCAAGCGCGCGGGGGAGATGGCGAGGCTCGCGGGGACGCATCCGCTGCGCCTGTTGCTTCGCTCCTCGATGGCGTTCCGAAAACGCTTCCTGCTCTCCTCGAGGCTTTCCAACTCACCCGGCGTGCCTCGCGGGTGGGATTTGACTGGGATCGTATTGAGGGCGTCCTCGAAAAACTTTCCGAAGAAGCCGCTGAAGTGCGCGAAGCCGTAGCGCAAGCCAAGCCGGAACGCACAGAGGAAGAAGTAGGGGACCTGCTCTTCGCCGCGGCCAACGTGGCGCGGTTTCTGAAGATTGATCCCGAGCTGGCCCTGCGCAAGGCCACGCGGAAATTCACCGCAAGGTTCCAGGCCATGGAGCAGGAGGCTGCTCGGAGCGGCCGGCCACTCGCCGACTCTACCCCGGCGGAGCTCGACGCGCTGTGGGAAGCGGTAAAGCGGCGGGATGGTAAAGGCGAATGAGCCAGGCGAGCAGCGCGGAGGGCGTCGAGATTCGCTCCTGTCACGCGTTGGAACAATTCGAGGCCTGCGTGGCGCTCGAGAAGCAGATTTGGCGGTGCGAGGACATCGAGGTGGTGCCCGCAGCGATGTTTGCAGTGTTCGCCAAAACCGGCGGGCAAGTGCTTGGCGCGTTTCACGGCGGCCGCATCATCGGGTTCACCCTGGCGAATCCCGGTTTCAGGAAGGAGGGCTCGGGCACGCGCATCTTCCTGCACTCGCACATGACGGCGGTGCTGCCCGAGTTTGAGAATCAGGGTGTGGGCCGGCGGCTGAAGCTCTTCCAGCGGGAAGAAGCGCTCAGCCGGGGCATTGCGCTTGTGGAATGGACCTTCGACCCGCTCGAACTGCGCAACGCTTACCTTAATCTGACCCGCTTGGGCGCAGTGATGCGTCGCTACCTGCCCAATTTCTACGGGATTACCAGCAGCCCGCTCCACTCCGGCATTCCCACCGACCGCCTGGTTGCCGAGTGGTGGCTGGAGTCAGCGCGCGCTCGCGCGGCAGTTGCCGGTCAACCGCCGCCCGCCGCGGGGAAGGTGATGGTCCGTGTTTCAGCGCCGGCGGACATCGGAAACATCAGGACCCGCGACCCGGAAACGGCCATCAGGGTTCAGTCCGAGATGCGCGAGCAGTTCAGCAACTGGTTTGCGAAGGGCTATGTGGCAACGGGAATTGAAACCGTGGCCGGCGTCACCAGCTATCTGCTCGAGCCGTGGAGGGGGTTGTAGGGGCACGACATGTCGTGCCCCTACGAGCTTTGCGGGAATGAGAATTGACCAAATCACGCTGCGCGAAATCCACATGCGTCTGCTGACGCCGTTTGAAACCAGCTTCGACCGCTCCTTCGACCGCCGCATCCTGCTGGTCAACGTCGTCGCGGACGGCGTTTCCGGGTGGGCCGAAGCCACGGTGGACTCAAATCCGTTTTACACCTATGAGACTGTCGAGACCGCGTGGCACATCATTCGCGACTTTGTCTGGCCCATGCTCAAGGGCAGGGAACTGGCCTCCGCCGCGGAAATCTGGGACCTGCTCGCCCCGATCCGCGGGCACAACATGGCGCGCGGTGGCTTCGAAGCCGCGGTGTGGGACGCCGAGGCCCGGCAGAAAGGCCAGCCGCTGTGGAAGTTACTCGGCGGGAAGATCGAGGAAATTCCATGTGGCGTTTCCATCGGCATCAAGGCGACCATCTCCGAGCTGCTCGATGCGGTGGAGAAAGAGCTGCGTGCCGGCTACCAGCGCATCAAAATTAAAATCAAGCACGGTAAAGACGTTGAACAGCTCGCCGCGGTTCGTGAGCGCTTCCCGCGCGCCCGCCTGATGGGCGACGCCAATTGCGACTATCGCCCTGAAGACATCCCGCACCTGAAATCCTTCGAGCGTTTCCACCTGATGATGATCGAACAGCCGCTGGCCTACGACGATCTGTACAGCCACGCCGAGCTGCAACGCCAGACCAGCACACCGATTTGCCTGGACGAATGCATCCACAGCCTGGCCGATGCGCGCGCGGCCATCGCCATCGGCGCGTGCAAGATCATCAACATCAAGTTGGGCCGCGTGGGAGGGCATACAGCCGCGCGGCGCATTCACGACCTGTGCCAGGCAAGCGGAATCCCGGTGTGGTGCGGCGGAATGCTGGAGACCGGCATTGGCCGCGCGCACAACATCGCCATGTCCACGCTCCCGAATTTCGTTCTTCCCGGAGATGTCTCCGCCAGCAAGCGCTATTGGGCCGAAGACATTATTGATCCTCCAGTCGAAGTTTCTCCGCAGGGGACCATCCGCGCCCCGCTTTCCCCGGGCATCGGTTTCGAGCCCAGGCTCGACCTGATCGAAAAACTCACCGTGCGGCAAGAGGTTTTGCGCTGACCGTGCCCGCATCCAGCGCAACGCCAGCCGCCGTGTCTCCAGCCAGCCTGAAGGGATCGGGCAGCGGGGCCGTGTCGGGAGGTGCTGTGAGGCCGGCGCCGCACACCAACCCGGGTCTGCTCTACGCGATGCTCGGCCTGATGATGCTGATGTGGTGCGGCAATTATCCGGCGGCCAAGACCGGCTTCCAGGAAATTGATGGCCTGACCATGGGTGTCCTACGGGTTATTCTCGCGGCTCTGATCATGGTTCCGATCTATCTTGTGTATCGCTGGCGCCATCGGCCGCGCCGGCCCCTGCTCTGGCGCGATTTTCTGATCCTGGGATGGCTGGGCCTGCTGGGGATGGTCCTCAACCAAGTTCTCTTTATCGTGGGACTCTACTACACGACGGTAGGCCACTCTTCGTTTATCGTTGCCGTCGGTCCAGTAAATATCCTGCTGTTTGCGTGGTTGATGGGCCTCGAGCGCCTGTCGGTCAACAAGGTTGCCGGCGTCGCGCTCTCCTTCGCAGGCGTGGCCCTGATTGCCGCGGGCCACGGCTTGAGCTTCCGCGACGTAACCCTGCGCGGCGACGTAATCACGCTCTGCGGCTCGCTTTCCTTTTCGCTCTACGCCGTGTTTGGGAAAAAGTTTGCCGGGCGTTACGACACCATGACGCTCTGCGCCTGGAACTATTTTCTGGGCGCCCTGATGCTGCTGCCTCTGGCCATCTGGCGCGGGGCGCAACAGGACTGGAGCCGGGTCACGTGGCGCGGCTGGGGCGCGCTGTTCTACATGGCGCTGGCCTCGTCCGTGCTGGCCTACTTTATCTGGTTTTGGGCCCTGCACCATCTGGCGGCGACGCGCATCGGCGTGGTCACCTACATCCAGCCGGTCCTGGGGACCCTCTTGGGGGTTTACGTCCTGCATGAGGCCTTCACCGGGCAGTTGTTCCTGGCCGGCCTGCTGGTGCTGGCCGGGGTTGCGCTGGCGGAGTGGCACCCCAAAGGCGCCGATGACGAAGACGAAAGCGTGGAAGCGGTCGACGGTTGAGGAGTAGGGGCGAGGCTTGCCTCGCCCTCGTCGGTTTTTTCACGGTTCGCGGGCGGGGCAAGCCCCGCCCCTACCATCGCTAGCCAACTGGCCAGGGAGGTCAAACCGGCGAACTGTCGGAGGTGTCCAGCGCCGCCAACTCCATTCCTTCCTGAATACCGGGATTGGATTGCAGCAGACGCACGCAGCGATTCCAGCGCAGAATGGCGTCGTCGTTGTTGGGAGGATGAATCTTTTCGGCCTCGGCGAAGCAGCGCATGGCGTCCTCGAAGAGCGGGAGAAGCGCGTGCGGGAGGCGCCCGGCGGCTAACTGGGCCTTGGCGCGCCGCTCGTGCAGCAAACCGGTGTAGTACAAACGTTCGTAGCGGTCGGTGAGTCCCTGGAAAATCTTCTCCACCTCGGCATAGCGGTCGGAACCCTGCCCGATGAACTGGTCGGTGATCGTCAGGCCGAGCATGCGCAGCCCCAACTGGTGGTTCGGCTCCACGGCAAGAATGTCGCGGCAGATCGACTCCGCCTCTCCTGGCTCGTTCAGGTAGCGGTACAGCTCCACCTTGGAGAGCGCTTCGGCGATGCCACTCTTCGAGATCTTCTTCAGTTCCATCGGCTTCCGTCCTTGTACGCTTTTACGAGAGATTCCACAGCAGGTAACCCGCCAGCACCGAGCCAACCACCGCGCCGCCATAACACAGAGCGTTGATCACTTCGTTTAAATGTTTCACTTGCAGGCCATCGTAGAGCGTGTAGCGGAACCGGTGCGCCCAGTGAAATAGCGGCAGCGAGCACAGCACGAAAAGGTAGATGCGAGTGAGCGGATGCCGGGCCAGCAGCATGAGCTTTTCGTAGGAGGGCGCATCGAGCCATCCGAGAGGGAATGCCAGTCCGAAAAGGAAAACGTGAACCGGCAGCAGAATCGCGGCAACGACTCCCCCCGCGCTGAACAACGCCCAGAGAAACGGCTCGTTCGAACGGCCGGCCATCTAGCCCCCCAATAAGAACCACGCGACGATTGCGGAAATCACCAACCAGGCGCCGTAGTTTAAAAGTGCGATCAAAAAGCCCGGGACCCGCTTTCCCCCGATGCTCACCACCATCGCCTTCGGCGCCAGGTTGAACCAGGTGATCGTATGCAGCAGCACGAAGGCGAACACCACCAGGTTCAGCACCAGCAGGAGTGGCGAATGCAGCCGCGCCTCGAAGCGCGCGTACGCCTCCGGCCCCCGGCCGAGCGCGCGGATCTGGAAGAGCGTGATCAGCACGAAGAACGCCACGAAGATGCTGGTGATCTCCCGCAGCACGAACTTGGTGTACGGCCAGCTCCACAGCCACCAGTAGGTGGAAACACGCGGGCGATACCAGCGAGGATGAAATTCGGTGTAAGCGGGCGTCTGGCCCATGGACTGCGGCTTCATCGCGAACCCCAGGGCAGCAGCAGTGACTTGAACCATTCCGTCGTCGCCGTCAGCTTGTAACGTTGGATGGCGCCCGCAGGGTCCACGTGCTTGGGACACACGCGGGTGCATTCGCCGACGAAAGTGCACCCCCAGATGGCGTCGTGCTGGGAAAGAATGTCCAGGCGTTCCGCGGCGCCCTCGTCGCGCGTATCCATGTTGTACCGCTGGGCCAGCGCCAGCGCCGCAGGGCCGATGAACAGCGTGTCGAGCCCGTAGACCGGGCAGGCCGCATAGCACAGCAGGCAGTTGATGCACATGCTGTACTGCTTGTAGGCCTCGAGTTGCTGCGGTGTCTGCAGGTATTCGCCTTCGGCCAGGGGCTTCTCTTCCTTGCGGATGAGCCACGGTTTCGATTTCTGAAGCTTGCGCACGAAGTCGGTCATCTCGATGACCAGATCGCGCACCACCGGAAAATAGCGCAGCGGCTCCACGCGCACCGGCCCGGGCGCGTACTCGGTGAGAAACGTCGCGCAGGTCAGCTTGGGCTCGCCGTTCACCATCATCCCGCAGCTTCCGCAGATGCCCATGCGGCAGGACCAGCGGTAGGTGAGCGAGCCGTCGATCTGGTCCTTGATATGGTTCAGTCCGTCCAGGACCACCCAATCCTTCCGCAGTGGCACCTCGTAAGTCTGCGACGTTGGTGCGGCATCGCGCTCCGGAGAGTACCGCGTCACGTCGAGCTTGATCGTATCCGCCATCTGCACCTACTTTGCTGGCACTGCCTGCGTTTGTACGCCGTAAACGCGCTCTCCCGGCGGCCAGCGCGTGATTTTCACCGGCAGGTATTCCACGCGGGAGGTGCCGTCCGGATTCCGGTATACCAGCGAGTGCGCCAAGAACTTCTGATCGTCGCGCTTTGGAAAATCGGTGCGCTGGTGCGCTCCGCGCGACTCGGTGCGCGCGAGGGCGCTTTGCGCCATGGCACTCGCGACATCGAGCATGAACGACAGCTCGAGCGCGCTGGTCAACTCGGTATTGAACGTGCGGCTGCAGTCGTCGAGGGCGATGTCCGCGAACCGCGCCTGAATCTTCCGCAGGTTCGCCACCGCCGTGGTCAGGGAATCGCCCGTGCGATAGATGCCCGCGCCCTTCTCGATGGCCTGCTGCATTTCCGTGCGCAGGCTGGCGACGCGCTCGCGGCCGCCGGTTTTCCGCAGGAGTTGCCCCTCGATGCGGCGCTGTTCATCCTGCGCCTGCGCGAGAGCGGCGGCGTTCGGCGGCTTGGCCTCCGAGGCGTACGCTGCGGCGGCGCGGCCCGCGCGCGCGCCGAAGACCACCAGCTCCGGGAGGGAATTGGAGCCCAGCCGGTTCGCTCCATTGATGCTCACGCAGGCTACTTCGCCCGCGGCGTAGAGTCCCGCAAGCGGCGTGGCCCCGTTCAAGTCGGTGCTCACTCCGCCCATCATGTAATGCGCCACCGGCCGCACGGGGATCAGCTCTTTGACGGGGTCGATGTTTTCATACTTGAGGCACAGCTCGCGCACGAACGGCAGCTTGGTATTGATGAGCGCCTCGCCCAGATGCCGCAAATCGAGATACACCACGGGGCCGTACGGCCCTTCGAACGTGCGGCCTTTCTCCTGCTCGTGGACAAAGGCCTGCGAGATCCGGTCGCGCGGCCCCAGCTCCATGTTTCGCAGGACAGGTTTCGGCTGCGGCGTGCCCAGGTTGTAGTCCTGCAGATAACGATAGCCGTCCTTGTTGATCAGGTAGCCGCCCTCGGAGCGCGTTGCTTCGGTGATAAGGATGCCGGTGAAGGGCAGGCCGGTCGGGTGATACTGGATGAACTCCATGTCCTTCAGCGGCGCGCCCGCGCGATAGGCCAGCGCCATGCCGTCGCCATTCTTGATGTTGGCGTTGGTGGTGTACGGGAACACGCGGCCGCAACCGCCCGTGCACAGGATTACCGCCTTGGCGGTGATGGCCTGAATCTTTCCGGACATGATGTCGATGGCGACGACGCCCTGTACGCGCCCCTCGTCCACCAGCAGCCGGGTGACGAACCATTCGTCGTAACGCGTGATCGCTTGATACTTGAGCGTAGTCTGGAAAAGAGTATGCAGCATATGAAACCCGGTCTTGTCCGCGGCAAACCAGGTGCGCATCTTTTTCATCCCGCCGAAGGCGCGGACGGCGATGTGGCCGTCGGGATCGCGGCTCCACGGGCAGCCCCAGTGCTCCAGGCGCAGCAGTTCCTCCGGCGCTTCCTTGACGAAGACTTCCACGGCGTCCTGATCGCACAGCCAATCGCCGCCGGAGATGGTGTCGTAGGCGTGCTCGTCGAGCGTGTCGTCGGGTTTGACGACTCCGGCCGCGCCGCCCTCGGCGGAAACGGTGTGGCTGCGCATCGGGTAGACCTTCGACACCACGGCCACGCTGAGCTTGGGATTGACCTCAGACACAGCAATCGCCGCGCGCAGGCCCGCCCCGCCGCCTCCGACCAGGAGAACATCGTGAACCGAAACGTCCATCACCCTGCCCTTTGCCCGCTTCCTTTTTTCCTTCGCTCTAGGCGTCTGGTTCGAAAGCTCGTTCGCAAGAGCCCGGAAGCTGACGCGAATCTAATTGCTCTTCATCGGTCTGTCAAGAAAGGCCTTGGAGTCTCCTCTTTCTCCCTGCCCTTTTCCCTCTGCTATTTTCCTCCGCCTCTTTCCCTCTGCCTTTTTCCTTTTGCCCTTTCGCTTTGCGGGTAGCATCACAGTGAGATGAAAGCGAAGACTTCTATCTCACTCTCTTCGGATCTCCCGGCAAAGATTGACCATCTGGCGGGTTCCAAGATTTCGCGCTCGGCCTTGATTGAACATGTGCTCCGCAACTACTTCCGGGAACGAACCTGCAGAAAGACGCACGCGCGCGATTTGCAACGCATCAACGCCGCTGCGGATCGGCTGAATGCAGAAGCTGCGGAAGTCCTGGAGTACCAGGCAGCCGAAGAGTGAGCGATCCCGCGGGGGCCGGCGTAAGACGGCGACGGGGCCAGCGTACGGAATCAGGCCATACCACCTGATCCCTCCATCCCTAAATTACCAACCGAGCCTTCGGTCCCGCTTCTGATCCCCGATCGATTGAAACGCTATTTCGGGAAAGCATATCCGCGGACTTCTCCCGAGCGAAGTCGAGGGGCAAGCGATTACGGCCTGAGGATGTTGAGGCAAGATGCCTTGGTTCTTGGGAAAGAGCCGGTTAGGGACGGTGCTGAGCAGTGTGGTAGATATGTAGGACTTCGATGGTCTGCTCTTTGACGCGGTACGCCGCGATGTAGGGCAGGTGGCTAAACACCAGTTCGCGAGTTCCTTCTATACGTCCCATGCGTCCCCGGTTTGGCGATGCCTTCAAGGAGCGAATGGTCTCGTAAAGCTCACGTACGGTGGACTGCGCAAGATGAGGGGAGTGCTCGGTAAGATAGTCTTTGATGTGCTCAAGATCCGCCGCAGCGGCGAGCGTCCAACGAATCCGCATCAGGACTGCGACATGCGTTTGACGCGGGCGTCCATTTCCTCTTCTTCGATGAACTGGCCCTGGTTGGCCTGTTCGATGCCCTTTCGCACGCCAGCGCGAAACCGGCTGTCGTCCTCAAGCAGGCGCAACGCCGCGTCCTTTACCAACTCCTCGGGCTCGATGCCTTCAGTCGTGGCGACCTTGGAGAGCCGCGCTTCCTGTTCGGGTGTGAAATGCACTTCCATAAGGTGAGTGTAGATGCGGGGCCCGGTTCTGTCAAAGCCATTGTCGATAAAAGGGTCGGGGGAAAACAAAGAAGGAACATTCGCCAGCTTGAGGATATTGGCCAGCTGGCTTGGTTCTTGGGCAAGAGCTAGCTCTTAGGCAACACGCTTCAGCCCTACACTCCACGCAGCAGGACGCGTTGACACGACCCAAGGCACGTGCTAGGTTCGCCTCGATTCGCGCGGTTTTCGCCGCAGCCAACAAGCGAAGGAGCGCAGAGATTGTCGAGTCACATCGCCTCGGAAGCATCCGCCGCTGATCCCGTAGCCCACCACAAACGCATCGCCGTAATTCCCGGCGACGGAATTGGCGTGGAGGTGACCGTCGAGGGGGTGAAAGCCCTGCACGCCGCCACTGCCGCGGGCGGCAAGCAGATCTCCCTACAGGAATTTGACTGGGGTGCGGATCGATTCCTGCGCGATGGCACCACGCTGCCGGAAGGCGCGGTGGAGATGCTGCGCCGCGACTTCGATGCCATCTTGTTCGGCGCGGTCGGCGACCCGCGCGTGCCCTCCAACAAGCATGCCACCGACATCCTGCTGGGCCTGCGTTTTCAGCTCGACCTCTACGTCAACGTTCGTCCCTGTGTGCTGCTCGACCGGCGGCTGACGCCGCTGGCCGGCCGCAGCGAGGCGGACGTGAACTTTGTGGTCTTCCGCGAGAACACCGAAGGCCTCTACGTCAACATTGGCGGGCAGTTCAAGCGCGGCACGCCGGACGAAATCGCTCTGCAGGAGGAAGTGAACACGCGCAAGGGCGTCGAGCGCATCCTGCGCTACGCTTTCGAGCACGCGCGGCGCAAGGGCCTCCAGCGCCTGTGCATGAGCGACAAGTCCAACGCCCTGACCCACGGCCACGACCTGTGGCAGCGCGTCTTCCGCGAACTGCGCGAGCAGTATCCCGAAGTTACCGCCACACATCTTTACGTGGACACGCTGGCCATGGAGATGGTGCGCGACCCGTCGCAGTTCCAGGTGATTGTCACCAACAACATGTTTGGCGATATCCTCAGCGACCTTGGCGCGCAACTGGCCGGGGGGCTGGGGCTCTCGCCTTCGGCAAATATCCACCCCGGGAGCGTCTCGCTGTTCGAGCCGGTGCATGGCTCGGCGCCGAAGATTGCCGGCCGAAACCTGGCCAACCCGTTCGGCGCAATTCTGTCTGCGGGGATGATGCTGGAATACCTGGGATGGACCGCCGAAGCGGGCGCAGTCGCGGACGCCGTGGGCGCAGCGGTGCGCGAAAAGAAATGCACCGCGGACCTGGGCGGGTCGCTGGGCACGCGCGAGGCAGGTGACTGGGTGGCCGATACCATCGCGCGCGCGCGCGCCTCTCACGCGTAGCCGGGGTAACGCCGCGGGCGCTGCGGCCAGAGCTTAATCAAGACCACCCCCAGCACAAACCCGCCGATGTGCGCCCACCAGGCCACACCGCCTGCCGAGCGCATCCCCAGAGACTCGAGTCCGCTGAGGAACTGGATCACAAACCACCAGCCCAGCACGACCACCGCGGGAAGTTCCACAGTGAAGAAGAAAATCACCAGGAACACCAGGGTCAGCACGCGCGCTCTCGGAAACAGAATCAAATATGCCCCGAGAACTCCGGAGATTGCGCCGCTGGCACCCAGCGTGGGCAGGTTGGAGTTGGCATTGAGCAGCAGGTGCAACACGCCGGCGCCCAGGCCGCAGAGCAGATAAAACCATATGTAGGCCAGGTGGCCGAGCCGGTCTTCCACATTGTCACCAAAGACCCACAGAAACCACATGTTGCCCAGCAGGTGCAACCAACCGCCGTGCAAGAACATGCAGGTGATCAGCGGCATCAGCGCGGCCTGAAGAGGTATGCCCGGCGCCCCCAGGGTTTGAAAAAACTTTGCCGGAGTGAGTGCAAATGCCGCGAGGAATTGCTGTTCAAGACGTACGGGCAGTGTGATCTGGTAGAGGAAGACAAGCGTATTGGCCACAATCAGGAGGACTGTGACCACGGGCGTGGTGGACCGCGGATTTCTATCGCGCAGAGGAAGAAACATGCAAGTCCATCATACCAATTCGTTGCCCGGACACGAGCTAGCGGGCCCTGAGCTGGTCCTGGCGAAAGGCCGGCGGGTGGCGCTGGCCGGTGCGCATCAGGTGTTCGATCCCGTCGAGCGGCGAGATGCCGCCGCGCGCGCCCACCGCCGTACAGTTGAGCGCCGCGGCGGCGTTGCTGAAATCGAGCGAGCGGGCCAGCGGCCAATCCTGCAACAGGGCATAGAGGAAGGCCCCGTGGAAGATGTCGCCGGCGCCCGTGGTGTCCACGGCGCGAACGCAGAAGCCGGGGCTATAGAGGAATACGCTCCCATCCCAGGCGAGAACGCCTTCGCGGCCGAGGGTGGCGCCGGCGACGCGAAGGCCGTACTGAGTGTGCAGCGCGGGTAGAGATTTCTGCAGGTCGGCCTCGCCAGTCAGACGGGCGGGGAAGTCTCGCGAAGCGAGTAAATAATCCACATTGGCGAGCAGCCCCTCGACCCCGGGACAGAGGTTGTCGATGTCGGCAGTAACCGGGATGCCAGCTTCGCGGGCGATTCCCGCGGCGCGGGAGGCAGCGGAGGTATCGTGGCCGTCCAGGTGAAGAGCGCGCGCTTGGCTGATCCACTCGGGCACGATCTCTTCCGGCCGCAGGGCGATCTCCGCAGCGCGCTGCCAGAGGATGGTGCGCTCACCGGAAGTTTCGTCCACCAGGATGTAGGCAATCTGACTCTTGTGCCCGGGGACCACCAGCAGGTGGGCCTCGACACCTTCGCCGGCGAAGGATTGCTGCTGCAAACGGCCGGCGTCGTCATCACCAATTTTGCCGACATAGCGAGTGCGCAGACCCCATCGCTGGCAGGCCACCATGGCGCTGGCCACCTGCCCGCCGGGAAGGACTTCGACGGAGAGCAGTTCGAGCTTGCTGTCCGGGGAGGGGAAGCGCGGGACACGGATGATGGTGTCGGTGGCGTTGAGGCCCACGCCGACAACGTCTACGCGAGGAAGCAGGACGGGCATGAGTCTCACACTGTAGATGAGGCGGGAAGATTTGCCAACGGGGATGAGGAGAGTTGAACTGGTTCGGAAATATCTCGAGGAAAGGAAGAAATTGTGAATCGGAACATGATGAAAGTGAAAGTGTTTCTTGAAATCGCACGCTTGCCAGGGACGTGGAAATGGTGGAAGGTCGTACCGCGGTCTTTGGCGCGGAATCGTCTTTGAAGCGCACCAATCGCGATGAAATCGATGAACCGCGAGGAAAGAGAATTGCGCGGGCTGGTGGTGTGTGATAATTACAAATGTTTCGACGCGCGGAGATTGCGCGCGAGAGGACGGCGCATTTGGTCGGCGCGCCGACATCTACATGCCCGCACGGGAAACGGAGGCCATCGTTCTGCGCAGTTTTCCTCTTGGTGATGCCGACCGCATCGTCAGTCTCTTCACGCGCTCGTTTGGCCGGCTGAAGGGCGTGGCCAAGAACGCGAGAAATCCCAAGAGCCGGTTTGGCTCGACGCTCGAGGCGTTCTCCTATCTGCGCGTGTGGTTCCACGAGAACGAAACACGGGAGCTGGTTCGCCTGCGGCAGTGCGAACTGATCGAATCGTTTCTCGATGTGCAGCAGGACTATCGCAGCGGGCTGGCCCTGGCCCTGCTCGCCGAAATCATGGAAACGATCTGGCCCGAGCGCGAGGCTTCCGATTCAGCGTTCCGCCTGCTTTTGCTGACTGCGCAGACCATCAAGAAGTCGCGCCAGCCGGAATTCCCGCTCGAGTACTTCAGCCTGTGGAGTGTGCGGCTGGCCGGCTGGCTGCCGGAACTCGATCGCTGCGTGCATTGCGGCCGCGAAGCGCTGCGGGAAACGCTCCATGGTCCAGCGCTTTCACCGGGGTTGTATTGCTCGCGTTGCCGGAGGCCAGGGATGCAAGCCATTTCTGCGTCCAGCCTGGCCGCCGCGCGGAGGATGCTGGCCGAGCGGCCCGAGCGGCTCGATGCCGAGCGCGGCAGCGTTGAAACGCGAAGAGATTTGCAGGAGTATCTGCTGGACATGATCGAGCACCACGCTGAACACCATCTGACCACCCGGCGAATGCTGGAGGCCCGTCTGTGAAGCGCGCCGCCCCAGCTCGCAAACCGCGCGGCTCCAAACCCGCCGGGCTGTCATTCCAGGACTTGCTCTTTCGGCTGCTCCAGTTCTGGGCTTCGCGCGGCTGCGTAATCCAGCAACCCTACGACCTTGAAGTCGGCGCGGGGACTATGCACCCGGAAACGTTTCTTCGCGTGTTGGGGCCGCAGCCCTATCGAGTGGCCTACGTCCAGCCCAGCCGGCGCCCGGCCGATGGACGGTACGGCGAGAACCCCAACCGCCTGTACAAGCACACGCAGATTCAGGTCATCCTCAAACCCTCGCCCGCTGATGTGCAGGACCTCTACCTGCAAAGCCTGGCGGCAATCGGGATCAAACTGCGCGAGCACGACATCCGCTTCGAAGAGGACAACTGGGAATCGCCCACACTGGGTGCGTGGGGGATGGGCTGGCAGGTGCTCCTCGATGGACTGGAGATCTCCCAGTTCACTTATTTCCAGCAGTGTGGGGGACTGGATCTCGACCCCATTTCGGCAGAGATCACCTATGGCATCGAGCGGATCGCTGCCTTCCTCCAGGGGGTGGATAACGTCTACGACCTCCGCTGGTCCGAGGACCGCACCTACGGCCAAGTGCGCCTGGCGGAAGAGCAGCAATTCTCCCGGTACAGCTTCGAGCTGGCCGACCCGGCCAGGACGCGCAGCCTGTTTGAGACCACGGAGGCTGAGGCCTTGGCTCTGCTGGCGACTTACAAGCCGGAAGCTGAGGTTGAGCGCAGGGGATTTCCGGTGCTGGCGGTCTACGATCTTTGCCTGCGCTGTTCGCATCTTTTCAACCTCCTCGACGCTCGCGGAGTGATTGCCGTCACCGAACGTGCCGCGCTCATCGGACGCATCCGCCGAATCGCCAGCCGCGTGGCGGCAATTTATGTCGAGCAGTCCGTAGGACCGTCGGCTCCCGCGGTGACAACATGAAGAAGGCGGTCACGCACGCAGATTTTTTTCTCGAGATTGGGTGCGAGGAAATCCCCGCATGGATGATTGCCAACGCCTGCCAGGAACTTAAAGTATTACTTGAGAAATATCTGGGCGCTGCTGCCATCCTCGAAAATCAAAAGGCAGAATCATACGGGGCGCCCAGAAGACTCATCGCTTACATTCCAGCGCTGCTGCTGAAGCAAGCCGACATGGTCAAAGAAACGGTGGGGCCCACCAAGGCCGTGGCGTACGACCACGAAGGAAACCCGACGCGGGCCGCGCTCGGCTTCGCCGCCAAGTTCGGCGTGACGCCGCAAGACCTTATTCTGGTGCAGACACCCAAAGGGGAGTGCGTGGCGTCGCGCCAGATGGTACGGGGTCGCGGAGCGCGGGAGGTTCTGGACGAAATTCTGCCGCGCGTCCTGCAGGAGATTCCCTGGCCGAAGAATATGCGCTGGACGGAGGCCGGGGGGCCGCGGTTCATTCGCCCAGTGCGCTGGATGGTGGCTCTTCTGGGCGAGAAGGTTGTGCCCTTCGAGTTCGCCGGACTGCGGGCGGGGGATCAATCTTCAGGTCATCGTTTTCTGGGTAAGGCACGCATCTCGGTCTCCAGCCGCGCCGACCACAGCGCAAAGCTGCGCAGGAATTTCGTGATCACCGATCCCGCCGAGCGCCGCGCCAAGATCGAGCGCGAGCTGCGCGATCTGGCGGGGAAGAAAAACCTTTGCATTCACAAAGATGCAGGGTTGCTCGAGCTGGTGACCTATCTTAACGAGTATCCCACCGTCCTCCTGGGCGACTTCGATGCCAAATTCCTGGAATTGCCGCAGGAAATTTTGCTGACGGTGATGCGCGACCACCAGAAGTATTTCGGCGTGGAGGGCAAAGCCGGACATCTCGCTCCGCACTTTTTTGCGGTCATCAACCTGGACCGCGATCGCGAAGGACACATCCGCAGCGGACACGAGCGCGTGTTGCGCGCGCGGTTTGCCGACGCGCGATTCTTTTGGGAAACGGATATGAAATGTCGGCTCGCCGACAATATCCCCAAGCTTGCTCAGGTCGTTTACGAATCGAAGCTGGGGAGTTACGCGCTGAAGGTAGAACGTGTCCGCGAGATCGCCGGTTGGTTGGCGCGCGACTGGGCGCCGGCGAAAGCGGACGCCACAGCCATTGACCGCGCCGCGATGCTCGCCAAGTGTGATCTGGTGACCGGCATGGTGCGGGAGTTCACTGAGTTGCAGGGAATTGTCGGCGGGCTGTATGCCCGCGCGCAGGGAGAGCCGGAAGAAATTGCCCAGGCGGTCTACGATCACTATCTTCCGCTCGGTCTCGAAGATCACATCCCGCGCAACCTGACGGGCTGCTGCGTGGCGTTGGCCGACAAGCTGGACACGCTGACCGGATGCTTTGCCGTCGGCCGCATCCCTACTGGCTCGAGCGATCCTTTCGCCCTGCGCCGCGCCGCAGCGGGACTGGTGAAGATCCTGCTCGAGCGCCGTTTGCCAGTATCGCTTCCGGGTGCCATTGGCACGGCCGCAAAATCGCTGCGGAAACATAATCCCGCGCTCAAGTTCTCCGGTGAAATCGAAAAACAAGTCCTGGCGTTCGTCCTGGACCGCGCGCGGTTTGTCCTGCAGCAGAGGATGGGATTTGGCTACGACGAGATCAATGCCACCCTGGTTGCCGGATGCGATGACCTGGTGGACGCCGCGGATCGCCTGGCCGCGGTGAAGGCCATTCGCCGCACCCCCAACTTCGAACCGTTGGCGGTGGCCTTCAAGCGCATCCGCAACATTGTCGAGAAGGCCGGGCCGGAAAGCGCGTGGAAGACCGCCAGTGTGAACCCGGAGCTTTTCACCGAAGAGGCCGAGCGCACGCTGCATGCCGCGGCAAAAGAAGTTGCTTTCCGGGTCGCGGACCTCAAACGCCGGCGGCAATACTGGGAGGCGCTCGAACGCATCTCGACTCTCCGGCCGGCGGTGGACGATTTCTTCGACAGCGTCCTGGTGATGTCCGAGGATGAAGCGGTGCGCAAGAATCGGCTGACGATGCTGGCGGAGCTGTTGCGCGAGTTTTCAACCATTGCGGATTTCTCCGAAATCGTGACGGAAGCGGCGGATGCGGGTAGAAAAAAGAAATGAAGAACAAATCTCAAGTTTTTCTTGAAATGATTTGCAATGCACAATGTCGGCGCGCCGACAAAAATTCTGAATGAGGCAGCGATGAAATTTGTTTATTTCTTCGGCGGCAAGAAAGCAGAGGGCCACGGCGAGATGCGCGAAGTGCTCGGTGGCAAGGGCGCCGGCTTGCATGAGATGACCCGCATCGGTTTGCCGGTCCCCGCCGGATTTACCATCTCCACCCAAGCCTGCGATCACTTCTTCAAGCACAATGAGAAATATCCGCGCGGCCTCGAATCGGAAGTGCGCAAGCATCTGCGTCGTCTCGAAAAAGTCACCGAAAAAACTCTGGGCGACGCAGGCGACCCGCTGCTGGTCAGCGTGCGCTCGGGGTCGGCGCGTTCCATGCCGGGGATGATGGAGACTATCCTCAATCTGGGCCTGAATGACCGCTCCGTGCAGGGCCTGGCGAATAAGACCGGCAACGAGAGATTTGCCTATGACGCCTACCGCCGCTTGGTGCAGATGTATTCAACCGTGGTGATCGGCCTCCCCAAGGAAGACCTCGAGCATCGCCTCCGCGCCATGCGCGAGCGCCACGGCGCAAAACAGGACACCGACGTCCCTGCGGCTGGCTGGAAAGAATTGGTGGGCGAGTATCAGAAGTTCTTCCGCGAGCGCACCGGGAAACAATTCCCTCAGGATCCGCTGGAACAGCTCTGGGGGGCCATCGGCGCGGTGTTTCTCTCCTGGATGGCGGAGAAAGCGGTCACTTACCGCCGCGTCGAGAAGATTACCGGCCTGCTGGGTACGGCGGTAAACGTTGTCCAGATGGTCTTCGGGAACAAGGGCGAGAGTTCCGGGACCGGAGTTTGTTTCACTCGCGATCCCTCGACCGGCGAAAAAGTATTTTACGGCGACTTCCTGATCAACGCCCAGGGTGAGGACGTGGTTGCCGGCATCCGCACACCGATGCATCTGGCCGAGATGCGCAAGCGCATGCCCGGTCTCTACAAGCAGATCGAGCGCGTCCGCGGGCTGCTGGAAAGCCACTACCGCGAAATGCAGGACATTGAGTTCACTGTCGAGGAGGGCAAGCTCTACGTGCTGCAGACCCGCGGAGGCAAGCGCACTCCCGCGGCGACATTTCGGATCGCGGTGGACATGGTGAAGGAAGGCTTGATCAAGCGCGAGACGGCCATCCAGCGGATTAAGGCCGAGGACGTCGAGCGGCTTTTCTATCCCATCGTAGATCCTGGCATCGCGCGCGCCGATCTTGCCAAGCGCAAGATCGCCAGCGGGATCAACGCCGTTCCCGGCGCCGCCGTCGGCCAGGCCGTCTTCACTGCGCACGAGGCGGAAGCCATGGCAGCGGGCGGCGCGAAGGTGATCCTGGTCCGCAGGGAGACCAGCCCGGAAGACGTTGGAGGGATGTACGTGGCTCAGGGCGTCCTGACCGCCACAGGAGGAAAGACCAGCCACGCCGCGGTGGTGGCCCGCGGGTGGGGAAAGTGTTGCGTGGTGGGTTGCGAACAACTGGATATCGATTACCCCGGCAAGAAGATGAGCGCCAACGGCCGGGTGATCCGCCAGGGCGATTGGATCACTCTCGATGGCAGCGACGGAGTGGTCTACGAGGGCCAAGTGGCTTTGGCGCAGCCGCAGTTTCCTCCTGCTTACAACACGCTGATGGGTTGGTGCGATGAGATCCGGCGATTGGGCGTGCGCACCAACGCCGATACTCCCCACGATGCGCGCAAGGCGCGCGAGATGGGAGCTGAAGGGATCGGCCTCTGCCGCACCGAGCACATGTTCTTCAAAGACTTCGAACAACCGGAGCGCAGCGCCGAGCGGCAACTGGCCATTCAGGAAATGATTGTGGCGGACAACCCGGAGGCTCGCCACAACGCCCTCGACCGCCTGCTTCCTTTCCAGCGCCGCGATTTCATCGGCATCTTCGAGGCCATGGCCGGACTTCCGGTGACCATCCGGCTGATTGATCCGCCGCTGCACGAGTTCGTTCCGCACGAGCGGGAGAAACAAGAGGAGCTCGCGCAGAAGATCGGTGTGCCGGTGGAGGTGATTGCGCGGCGCGTGGCGCAACTGCATGAAGCCAACCCCATGCTCGGCCACCGTGGCTGCCGGCTGTCTATCACCTATCCCGAAATTCTGGTGATGCAGGTGACTGCGATCATCGAGGCGGCCATTGCATGCCGCAAGCGGGGAATTAAAGTGTTACCTGAGATCATGCACCCGCTCACTCTGGACCGCAAAGAGCTGCGCATCCTCGAACAGGAAACGCGCAGAGTGGCCGATGCCATCATCGCGAAAGCAGGAGTGAAGCTGGCCTACCTGGTAGGCACCATGATCGAATTGCCGCGCGCCGCATTGCTCGCCGATCAGATTGCCGAGGTTGCCGAGTTTTTCTCCTTCGGCACCAACGATCTCACCCAGACGGTCATGGGACTCTCACGCGACGACTCTGGGCGTTTCCTCCCGGAATACGTGGATGAGAAAAAGGCCGGGATCTTTCCCAGCGACCCGTTCCAGACGCTCGACATACCCGGGGTGGGCATGCTGATGCGCTGGGCGATCGAACGCGGAAGGGCGACTCGCCCCAAGCTAAAAATCGGTATATGTGGCGAGCACGGAGGCGATGCCGAAAGCGTAAAATTCTGCCACCGGGTGGGAATGGATTACGTCAGCGCGTCGCCCTTCCGCGTGCCGATCTCGAGACTTGCGGCGGCGCAGGCGGTGATCGAAGAGAAGGCGGCTCACAAGTCTAGACGGGGTGGGAAGAAGGCGCACAGGCGATAGGAAGCCAGGGTGATGAAATCCGGTCAGGTCTTCATCCGCAGAAAGAAATAAAGCCCGACGAACCCGAAGATGGCCGTCGGCGCCCACCCTGCCAGAAGCGGCGGAAGCTGTCCCACAGCTCCCAACGCCTCGAAAAACGCGGAGATTCCCCAGTAAATCATCCCTATGCCCACGCCCGCGGCCAGCCCTCCGACTGCCCCGCGCGTCCCCACCAGAAAGGCAAAGGGCACAGCCAGAAACACAATCACCGGCGCAATCAGCGGGAAGGCGAACTTCTTGTGCCATTGGACGGTGAGCCGGGCGACATCAAACCCAGCCTGGCTCAAGTCATCGATATACCGGCGAAGCTGGTACCAGTTGAGCTGGTAGAAGGAGCGGACCTCGCGGTTGAAATAGGTCGGCGGCTCGGTGAGCTCGGGCATGGTGAACGCGGCGAGCCGCGTGTACTGGGAGACATTGCCGTTGGTGAATTCTCGCACCCACCCTTCCTCGAGAATCCAGGTGTTCATGCGTCCTTCCCAGCGCGCCCGCGTTGCAAAAATGCGCCGCCGCAACTGAAAGGTGGCGGGGTCCAGCTCCATCACGCTGAGGCCGCCGAACAGGTGGCGGTCGGGGTCGAAAAGGTCGTAATTGTAGAGCTTGGCGTACTCTCCAAAAATCCACTGGCGGCGTGGCTGAAAAAAGGTCTGCGCCGGCCTTCCCTTAATCTGGTTGCGCAGAGCGTCCTGACGCTGGTTGGCCTCGGGCAGATAGGTATCGTCGAGAAGGAACATGGCCCCGGCCAGGAGAGTCCCGGCGACAATCATGGGCACGGCCAGACGGTAAAGGCTGATGCCGCTGGCTTTGAACGCCACCACCTCGTTGTTCTTGGACATCACGCCAAGCGTGACCAGGGTGGCGATGAGAGCCGCCACGGGAAGGAGCTGATACACCATTTGCGGCGTTAGGTAGAGAAAGTAGCGGACTACAAGAGAGATGGGAATTTTGTGGCGGCCAATGTCTTCCAGAAGTTCGAAGAATGTAAAGGAATGGAAGAGAAACAGGAAGCCAGCGAGAAAAAGTGTGAAGTAATACAGGAAGTTTCGGATCAGGTAGACGTCAATGAGCAGAGGAAAACCTGAGGCGCGGCGCGTCCGGGTAATCGGCGGCGCACTACTGCGCGCGGGTTCCAAATCGCCCACGTGCCGCCGCTTCCTGCCGAGATGCTTGATTCTGTAGAGGGTCTGTTCAAACCGGCGGCTCCAGGGGGTATCCCCGCGGATCTGGTCCATGCCTGGAAGCATGGCCAGCCCGGCCAGAGCCGCGATGAGGTTCGCTGACCACAAACCTATCGCCGGTGGGACGGCTCCGCGGCGGGCGAGTCCCGCCCCGGCCACGAAAAGGAAGTAGTAGCCGAAGATCATCAGCAGCGTCACCACGAAGCCGAAGGCCCGGCCGCCGCGGTGGGGCTGGACTCCGACCGGTACGCCGAGCAGAGCGAAAACAAGGCAGGCGGCAGGGAAGGCCAGGCGGCGGTGGAACTCGACGCTGGCCTCGCGCGAGGTGGCGCCAGTATCTGCCAGCAGCTCGCTCATGGTCATCTCCCGAACGCTGCGCTCGGTGCGGCGCTTGGAGCCCAGGTCCACCACGGCTACCGGCAGGTCGCTCTCTGCGAAGGTGGTGACGCCATAGTGGTCCGGGTCGCTGCGGGTAAACTCGTGGCTGGAACCGTTTTTCAGGTGCAACTGCAGCTTGCCCTGCTGGGAGTCGGGAATTACAATGGCTCGCTCCGCAAACGTCAGACGCGTCTCCTGTTCTTTTCCCACTTGCGCCAGGAAGATGCCGCGCCAGACTGTGGCCGAGGCCTCCACATCCTGGACGTAAAGGACAATGTTGGTGAAGCGCTCATCGAAGACGCGGGGCTGGACTTCGCGCGAGGCCTGGCCGGCGCGGAGTTGCTCTTCGATCTGGCGGAGGCGGTGCAGCGACGCCGGGCCAAGCTGTAGGGTGATGACCAGGGTGGCCACCATCGTGACGCCGGCCAGGACGCCTACGGGGAGAAGAATCTGCTTGCGATTAAACCCCAGAGCGGCCAGGGCGATGATCTCGCTGTCGCCGGATAGCCGGCCCAGGCCGATCAACACGCCGAGCAACACAGCCATGGGGATGGTCCAGGTAAAGACGATGGGCAGCGTGCAGGCGAAGAACAGGGCCATGGTGCCGGGCCCCGCGGAGTGACCAACCACCAGCTCCATCAAGTGGACCAGGTGCGGCACGAACAAAATGAAGGTGAAGACGGCCAGGCCCAGGAGGCCGTAGGAAAATATCTCGCGGAAGATGTATCGATCTATGAGACGCATGCCAGGAAGTCAGCATTCTAACACGGGGACCGCGGGCCGCCGGCCTGCCTGCCGATGAATCCCATCCACCTGGTAATTCTCTGGCACATGCACCAGCCGCAGTACCGCGACCCCTCTTCCGGCCGGTACATGCTGCCGTGGACGCGCCTGCACGCGCTGAAGGATTATTTCGGCATGGTGCATCTGCTGGAGGAATTTCCCGGCGTGCACGCGACTTTCAACATGGTGCCCGCGCTGACCCAGCAGCTGGAAGAATATGCTTCGGGGAAATTTTCCGAGTCATGGTTCGAGGCGGCCTTCACCCCGGCGGAAAGTCTGACCCCGCAGCAGAAAGATGAAATCCTGCTGCGCGCATTTCAGGTGAACTACGACAACCTGCTGTCGCGCTGGCCGCGGTTTATCGAGTTGTTCCATCAGGCGCGGGCCGCGGGTGCGGCCACCGCGGCAACCTTTAACCTGCGCGACTGGCGCGACCTGCAGACGCTTTCGCAGCTCGCCTGGATGGAGGAAGAGTACCTGGCCCGCGATCCTCAGGTGGCCGAGCTGGCGGCGAAAGGGGCCGACTTCACCGAAGAAAACAAAGCCACGCTGCGGGCCAAGCAGATCGAGCTGCTCGGCCGCGTCCTGCCCGAATACCGCCGCGCCGCGGAACGCGGACAGATCGAGCTGACCACCACGCCGTTCTATCATCCCATTCTCCCGCTGCTTTGCGACACCGATGTGGCGCGGGAATCCAACCCGCGGTCGCCGCAGATTTCTCCGCACTTCGCTTACCCCGAAGATGCGCGAGAGCAACTGGAACGCGCCCGGCGCAATCACGAGCGGTTGTTCGGCACACCGCCGGCAGGCCTGTGGCCGTCGGAGGGCTCGGTCTCCGACGCCGCGCTGGGCATCGCCGCAGAGCTCGGCTTCCGCTGGTTTGCGAGCGATGAGGGAGTTCTGGGACGCAGCATCTGGGGGGGCTTTGGCCGCGATAGCGGCGGCGTTCCCGACAACGCCGAGCGGCTTTACACTCCCTGGCGCGTCAGCCTGGGGGGACGGGAGATCGCCGGCTTCTTCCGCGACCACTACATCTCCGACCTGGTTGGCTTTGTCTACAGCCGCATGCCTCCGGCGGCTGCCGCGGAGGATTTGCATCGCCGGCTGCGCGCCATCGGCGAGCGCGTGCGGCCCGGCCGGACGCACACCATCTCGGTAATCCTCGATGGCGAAAACGCCTGGGAGTATTTTCCCGGCAACGGCCGCGAGTTCCTGCGGG
>JBGPJC010000031.1:0-33124 GCA_041485165.1 Terriglobia bacterium
AAAACCTATTTGGCTGATTTCTTGTGTGTTTTTCGGTGACCGGAAATGTATCCCCACCCCCCAAAAATCGTTTGTAGGGCATCTGGACGCGAGAGCGTTTGAGGATGATTTCCGCACGGGGGTTAATTCACAGCTTCTGTGCCTCTGCGGTGGTCGGGGTTTGCTATTCGCTGCTACAGAAGAAGAAAAAGATAACGCAGAGAAACCGCGCAGAGAAACCGCGCAGAGAAACCGCGCAGAGAAACCGCGCAGAGAAACCGCGCAGATTACCCCCGCCCGTTCGCCCTTCGCGGCTTCCATGCTAGAGTGAGGCTTCTTTGAGGCGAAAACTTTGGGAGGTTGCGGGTGGCCTTTCGCGATCTGCGCGCGTTCATCGAGAAGCTGGAAAAGGCCGGAGAGCTGAAGCGCATCTCGGTCGAAGTCGACCCGGTGCTGGAAATCACCGAGATCACCGACCGGGTGACCAAGGCCGGCGGCCCCGCGCTGCTCTTCGAGCGCCCCAAGGGTTCCAAGATCCCTCTGCTCATCAACATGCTGGGCAGCGAACGCCGCATGCAGATGGCCCTTGAGGTCAATGATATTGAGGAAGTCGCCGGGCGCATCCGTTCCTACTTCGATTTCCAAACACCGCAGGGCATCCTGGAAAAAATCAAGATGCTGCCCAAGCTGGCGGAAATCGGGGCATTTTTTCCCAAGACGGTAAAGACCGGGCCGTGCAAGGAAGTCATCCGCAAGGACAATTTCTCTCTCGCCGAATTTCCCATTCTCAAGTGCTGGCCGCAGGACGGTGGCCGGTACATCACCTGGCCGCTGGTCATTACCGCGAACCCGGAAACCGGCAAGCGCAACGTGGGCGTTTACCGCATGCAGGTGTTCGACGATCGCTCGACCGGCATGCATTGGCAAACGCAGAAGCACGGTGCCGAACATTTCCGCCGCGCGCGTTCGCGTCACGGGGAAGGGAAGCTGGAGGTGGCGGTAGCCATCGGCTCAGATCCGGTTACTTGCCTCTCGGGAATCCTGCCGGTCCCGCCGGACCTGGACGAAATGATGTTCGCGGGATTCCTCCGCCGTGAGTCGGTGGAGATGGTGGCTTGCGAAACGCTCGAGCTGGAAGTTCCGGCCAACGCGGAGATCGTGCTGGAGGGCTACGTCGAGCTCGATGAACTGCGCACCGAAGGACCTTTCGGCGACCACACCGGATTTTATTCGCTGGAGGGCGAGTATCCGGTCTTTCACATCACCTGCATTACGCATCGCAAGAATCCGGTCTACCTAACGACGGTGGTTGGTCCGCCGGTGCAGGAAGACTACTTTATGGGCCACGCCGTCGAGCGCATCTTTTTGCCGGTGATGAAAATGCAATTCCCGGAAATTATGGATATTTCCATGCCTGCCGAAGGCATCTTCCACAACCTGATGATTGTTTCCATTCGCAAGTCCTACCCGGGACAGGCGCGGAAGATCATGAATGGCATCTGGTCGCTGGGCCAGGCCATGTTCACCAAAGTGGTGGTGGTTCTGGACCACGACGTCAATGTGCACGACTACCGCGAAGTGGTGTGGAAGACGCTCTGCGCCATCGACCCGGAGCGCGACGTGCAATTCATGTTCGGCCCGACCGACACGCTGGACCACGCCGCGCGCATACAGGACTTCGGCTCGAAGATGGGAATCGACGCCACGCGCAAGTGGGCCACGGAGGGATTCGCCCGGCCCTGGCCCGACGAAGCGGTGATGAGCAAGTCAGTGAAGGATCGGATTGACGCCCTGTGGGGCCGTTTGGGAGTACCCCTGGTGAGTAAAGAGTAAGCCTCGGTGTGCCGGGGAGGATATGCCACAGGTAGTGTCCGGGTGAGGAGATACCACTACCGGCTGTGCCCTGCCGTGGGTTCTACCGGTAACTCCCCCAGAACTGCCCATCTTACTCGGAAACTCCGGGTATCGCTTCCCTTGACACTACCCTCGGCCAATGACATAACCCGCCAAGCACTACTTGTCGGGTTGCTGAAACCTGCGGTGTTTGGAGAAGAGCGTCCGAGGGGGACGAGGCAGATGGCGGTAGCGGTAATGGAATCGCGCGAGGTCATGAATATCCGCGAGGCGTCCCACTACCTGGGTGTTTCCCCCGACACTCTATACCGCTATATTTACGAGGACCGCATCCCGGCGTTTAAGCTGGGTAACCGCTGGAAATTCAAGAAGACCGTGCTGGACCGCTGGATGGAACGCAAGATGGTGCTGACCAGAAAAGCCAGGCGAGCCTGATTCGCAAAGGCCGGCAAGAGGGGCAAGACAATGCTGGGAATGTCGAAGCAGAGAGCGGTGGTGGGGCTGGACATCGGTTCGAGCTCGGTGAAGGCCGTCGAGCTGCGCCAGGGTAAAGCCGGGCTGGAGCTGCTCAGCTTTGGCATAGAGGCGCTGCCGCAGGACACGGTGGTTGACGGCGCGATTATGGATGCGCCCTCGGTGGCCAAGGCCATCGGCGACATCTTCGACAACCAGAAGATCAAGACCAAGAACGTGGCCACGTCGGTTTCCGGCCACTCGGTGATCGTCAAGCGCGTCACCCTGCCCTTCATGACCGAGGAAGAGCTGTACGACCGCATCCAGTCCGAGGCCAGCCAGCACATCCCCTTCGACATCGCCGACGTGAACCTGAGCTACCAACTGCTTGAATCGCTCGAGACGCAGATGGACGTGCTGCTGGTGGCGGTGAAAAAGGATAAGATTCTCAACCACACCAACGTTCTGGCGCAGGCCGGCAAGACTCCGGTGGTGGTGGATATCGATGCCTTCGCGTTGCAGAACTGCTTCGAGGTAAATTACGAACCCGATCCGGGGCAGATCATTGCTTTGTTGAATGTGGGCGCCGGGGTGATGAGCATCAACATCGTGCGCAACCAGATCCCGCTGTTCACCCGCGATGTGTCCGTGGGCGGCAACCAGTACACGGACGCCCTGCAGAAGGAGCTGGACCTGAGCTTTGAAGATGCCGAGCGGCTGAAGCGGGGAGAAACCGTGGCGGGAGTCAGTGAAGAGCAAAAAGCCTCCATCCTGCGCTCGGTGACGGACATATTGGTTCTGGAAATTCAGAAAACTTTCGACTTTTTCCGGGCCACCGCCAGCGGCGAGAATATCCAGAGGATTTACTTGGCCGGGGGAACGGCTAGAGTCCCGGGCCTGGTGGAGCTGCTGCGCGAGGAATTTGCGATGCCGGTCGAAGAGCTTTACCCGTTTCGCAAGATCAGCATTAATCCGGCGCGGCACAACGAGGAACAGATTCGGGAACACGCAGCGCGCCTGGCAATTTCCGTGGGGCTCGCCCTGAGGAGTTTTGACACGCCATGATCCGGATCAACCTTCTCGGACAACCGCGGCCGAAAGCTCGGCGGCGCCCCGGCCCGCTCGAGGGTTCGCTGCAGATGGTTCTGCTGCTATTCGCGCTGGTGCTGGCCGGCGGGGCACTGGTGATCCACTACGGCATGATCAGGAGCGACCTGAGCGCCCAACAGAAGAAGATCAGCGAGTTGCAGGTCGAGCGCACCCGCTTGCAGCAGATCAAGGCTGATGTGGAGCAGCGCGAACGGCAGAAGGCGGCCCTGAAGCAGCGCGTAGCGGTGATCGAGCAGTTGCAGCGCAACCGCACCGGCGGCCAGGAGCTGCTGGAGCAAGTGGCCAACACCGTCAACCGCGTGGATGCGCTGTGGATGACCTCGCTGACCCGCAAGGGCAACGAGTTGACCATGGAAGGCTCCGCCGATTCCATCGCGGCGGTGGCCAACTTGATTACCCAGCTCAAACGTTCCGGTTATTTCGGCAAGGTCGAGATCAAGGAATCGAAGCAGGACGACAGGAAGACCAGCGTAACCATCTTCCTGTTTACGCTTACCGCAGATTTTACGCTGCCAACGGCAAAGCCGGCTGCAGGCAGCAGCGGCAAGAGCTGAGGGAGAGAGCGTTATGGCGATTTCGTTCCGGGAACTTCCGGCCCCCATCCAAGGGGTAGCGTATCTCGTCCTCGCGCTGGTGCTGTTCCTGGCGGGCGAATACATCCCTGGGTCGCCGCTGAACACTGTGCGCGTGGATCTCCAGAACGCCAACAACCAGGTGCAGTCGTTGAACCGGGAAGTGACCGGGTTGCAGGTCTACGAGCGGCAGAGCGGGCAATTGAAGACGGAAATGGAAGCGCTGCAAAAGCAGCTCGACACGCTGAAGACCATCGTTCCGGAAGAGAAGGAAGTGGACGATTTCATGCGCATGCTGCATGATTCCGCGCGCGCCGCCAACGTTTCCATCCGGCGCCTCACCGCCAAGCCGGTGACCCCGCGCGATTACCACTATGAGCTCCCGTTCGAGCTTGAGGTAGATGGCCCCTACTACCAGGTGCTGGACTTTTTCGCGAAGTTGAGCCGGCTGTCCCGGATCATCAATGTGGGTGACATTGCCTTTACCAACCCGGAAGAAGCCAAGGGCAAGAAGTTCCCCATGCACGCCGGCACTACAGTGACGGGGACGTTCATAGCCACTACGTTTTTCACCATGGGCGCAAACGATTCCGCCGCCCCGCAGCCCGGCCGTCCGGGCACGCAAGCGCCGGCTCCGGCGCCCACGAGGCGTTAGGCCATGGAAGGGTGGATCATGCTTCGGCTACGGCAAGGTTCAAACGGTCTGGCAGCGTTGGTCCTGGTGACCAGTGTGACCCTTTGCGGGCCGCTGTGGGGGAACGCCCAGACCAAGCCAAAGACGACGAAAAGCCAGGCGCCATCGAAGTCTACGTCCGCGGCAAAATCCCAGGCCACGGGGAAGAAGAAGGGCGCCACGAGGGCAGCCACGACGAAAGCGGGCACGGCCCCGGCACCTGAAGTGCCGGCCGCGCCGCACCGCCGTGACCCGTTTTTGACTTTGGTGCGCAGCGATTCCAGCGGCTCGACGGTGCCACAGAAACTTCCTCCGGGCAAAGCCGGACTGATGATTTCCACCTTGCGGCTGGATGGCGTGGTGCGCGGTCCCAACGGAATGATCGTGGTGGTCACCAATCCTCAGCTGCGCACATACTTCTTGCGGCAAGGCGACCGGTTGTACGACGGGCGCGTGGAACAGATTTCCATGGAAGGGGTGACCTTCAAGGAACAGGGCAAGGATCCGTTCAACAAGCCCATCGAACGGATGGTGACGAAGCGAATTTACCCGAGCGCAGGAGAACAGTAATGAATACGAGTGGGAGAGCCTTCGTGGTGGCAATCTTATTGGTGGTGATGCTGGCATGGTCCAGCCCGCCGGGGTGGGCCGCGCCTGCGCCGCCCTCTCTCCTCAAGGTCAGCGCCGCAGTAAGCAGGCAAAGCGTGCGCATCGAGGCGCGCGCCCCTGAGGCCTTCGAATTCAGCACCTACCGGCCGAGCGCGAACCTGTTTATCGCCGACCTTGCCGGGGTGACGCTGGAAGGCTCGGAGAACGCCCGCGTACTGGACTCCGGCGTGGTGAGCAGCTACCGGCTGTTGCAGTATCGCGCCGGCGACCGCCCCATCGTGCGCATCGAGATCTTGTTGCGCTCCGCCGTTGAGCCGCGCATCGAGCGGCTGGGCGAGAACGGTCTGGCGATCATCATGGAAGGTTCTTCGGCTGGCTCCACTCCTTCGACAGACGTCTCCCAGGCTCCTGAACCAAGAACGAAGAGCCCGGCAAAGACGGTGCGCGCCACCACCAATTCTCCCAAGCCGGTTGTCAAGGCAGGGGGTACAACCACGATTGAGAGCGTGGCAGTGGATACGCAGGATCAGCAGGTGCGTGTGCGGGTCGAGGCTGACAATCGTTTGGCCTACCAGGCACTGCGTTTGAGCCAGCCGGACAGGCTGGTATTGGATTTCTCCGGGGCCCGCCTGCGCGGTACCCAGAAGACGGTGTCCAGCACGTTGGAACCTGTAAAGGCGGTCCGGGCTTCACAGTTCAAACCGGATACCGCCCGCGTGGTGGTGGACCTCAGCCGCGGCGTTCCCTACAGTTTGAGTGCGGACGCTACCGGACTGACCGTGCTTTTCGGTTCCAACGGTGCGTCGCAGAGCGGCGTCACCCAGCCCAGGACTTCTCCGACTTCTCCGGTGGAGACAACAAACTCGGAGAATTCCGGTGCGGGCACGGTGCCGTCCTCGGAAATCAAGGCGGATGAGAAGGCGACCGGCGGAACCTTGCAAAACTCTAATCCAGTTGCGGTAAAACAAGAGGCGCCGATTTCGAATGCCGTCACTCCGGATACTCCTGTGCAGACTTCCTCGAACACAGTTGCCCCCAGCAATATCTCCCTGGGCCGGCCGAATGCTTCGTTGAAGGAAGCCAAGCTGGATGTTTCTCCGAAAGAATCGAAACCGGCAACCAAGGCCACGGCGCCCACTACGCCGGGGAATGCGCCGCAGGGCGGCTCGGCGGGCAAGTATTCCGGTGAACCGATTTCCGTCAACCTGAAGGATGTGGACCTGAAGGACTTCTTCCGCCTCATCCACGAAATCAGCGGCCTGAACGTGGTCCTGGAACCGAACGTGAAGGGCAGTTTGACCATCGTCCTGGACGATGTGCCGTGGGACCAGGCCCTGGATATCGTGCTCCAGAACAACAGCTTGGACAAACAGCTTGAAGGTAACGTGCTGCGCGTAGCCACCCGCGAGACGCTGAAGAAGGAAGCCGAAACCAAGCGCGACCTGGCCAAGGCAGAAGCCGAAGCCGTCAATCCGGTTACCGCAACCCGTGTGCTCAGCTACGCCAAAGCCAGCGTGGTGCGTGACACGCTGAAGCGCTTCTTGTCATCGCGCGGCGACATCCTGGCAGATGATCGTTCGAATACCCTGATCATCCGGGATATTCCCGGCGTCTTGCCGGACCTGGACACGCTGATCAAACAGCTCGACCGCAAGTCGCAGCAGGTGGAGATCGAAGCGCGTGTTGTTTCCGCATCGCGCACTTTCGCCCGCGAGATCGGCACGCAGTTCGGTATCTCGGCTGACGCCAATAGTGGCCGCAATATCTTTGGTGGCTTGGCCGGAAACCCCATTTTTACCAGCCCCCTCGTCCGCGGGCCGGCGCTGCCGTCTCCGCCGTTGGTCTCTTCGAGCAGTACGGCGATACCGCTGAACACAGCGTTGGGCGCCATCAGCCCGACCAGCGGACTCTCCTATGCCTTCAGTTCCAAGAATTTCGCCCTGGACTTTATTATCAGTGCGGCGGAGAGCAGAGGAGTTGGCAAGCTGCTCTCTAAGCCCAGAGTGATTACCCAGAACAACGAAAAGGCCATCGTCAAGCAGGGCACCAAGATCCCCGTGCAGACGGTGATCAACAACACGATTTCCACGCAGTTTATCGATGCCGTGCTCAAACTCGAAGTCACTCCGCAGATCACCGCCGATGGCACCATCTACATGGAAGTCTCGGTGGAAAACACGCAGATTGACGAAGGTATTCCTCGCGTCCTGGGTATCCCGGCCCTGGACACCCAGGAAGCGGACACCAAAGTCCTGGTCAACGACGGCGGCACGGTGGTGATCGGCGGGGTGATTATCTCCTCGCAGCGGACGTCTGTTTCGCAGGTCCCACTGCTGGGCAGCATTCCGATCGTCGGCCACCTGTTCAAACACACCACGGTGAGCACATCGTCTCAGGAATTACTCTTCTTCCTGACACCCAGAATCGTTCCCAGCTAAGCCCCCGGACAACGGGTAGAATCGAGGAGGAGGCGCAGGCCTCCTCCTTTCTTTTTTCTGGGCCGTCGGGTCCGCGTCCATGGGGGGCAGCTTCCATATGAAGACCAGGGAGAGGCGCGTTGCGCAATTGGCCGAGCGGACCGCCGAGGCCGGCGCGGACGCCTTCCTGGTGACTCACCTCCCCAATGTTTACTACCTCTGTGGATTCACGGGCAGCTCCGCAACCCTTTTGGTTGGCCCCTCCGGTTCCAGTTTCTTCACCGACGGGCGTTATGCCGAGCAGAGTCGCGCGGAGGTTGATGGTGCTCGCGTCAAGATTGGCCGCCAGGGGCTGATGGTGGAAGTTTCCGGCCGTCTGAGGAAGCTCGGGCGGCGCCTGCGCGTCGCGTTCGAGGACGACCGCATCACCGTGGCTCAACTCGGCCAGCTCAAGAAGCTCAGCGGGTCCGGAATTCGCTGGGTACCGGTACGCGGGGCCGTGGAGGGCCTGCGCGCAATCAAGGACGCGGATGAAATCGCCGCCATGAGGCAAGCTGCGGCGTTGGGAAGCGCTCTGGTGGGCGAAGTGATCAAGCTGGTGCATACGGGCGTCGCCGAGCTGGATTTGGCTGCGGAGATTGATTACCGCATGCGCCGCAGAGGAGCCAGCGGCCCGGCCTTCGACACCATCGTGGCTTCTGGCCCGCGCAGCGCGTTGCCGCACGCTCACCCATCCGATAAGGTGTTTCGCAAGAATGAGTTGGTCGTTCTGGACCTGGGTGCTATACTCCGCCACTATTGTTGCGACATCACCCGCACCATATATCTGGGGCGGGCCCCCAGGCAGGTGCGTCGCTGGTATCGCGTGGTGTTGGAGGCGCAATCAGCCGCCTGCGAGGCCGTTCGAGCTGGGGTTACCGGCGAGCAGGTGGACCGAGCCGCGCGGCGGGTGCTGGAGCGCGCAGGGTTGGGCAGGCATTTCATCCATAGCACCGGGCACGGCCTGGGGCTTGAAATCCATGAGGCTCCCCGGCTGGCCAAGGGACAGAAGGCAGCCCTGGTGGCGGGCAACGTGGTAACTGTCGAACCGGGGGTTTACCTCCCCGGGCGCGGCGGCATCCGGATCGAGGACGACGTTCTGGTCCAGGCAGGCGGTTGCGAGGTGCTGACCAGTGCGCCACGGGAACTCATGGAGATCTAAGAGAGAATGCCGAAACAAGAGCCAAAGCGAAATGGCCAGGCGCCGCAGGGAAGCCGCGTCGACCTGAAGGAACTCCAGCGCGTCCTGGCCTTCATGGCCGAGCACAATCTGGAAGAGCTGGAATACCAGCGCGGGGAGTTTCATGTCCGTATGCGCAAGCCCTCCAGTGGAGGCGGGACGCATTCCGGACAAGTGGCCGGCCTCCTGCCAACGTCGGCTGCCCCTCCGGGGCCCTCCAGTCTCAGCAGCGCTCAGATTGCGGCCTCTGCGGAAGAGCTGTATACCCTGAAGTCCCCGATTGTCGGCACGTTCTACGAAGCGCCCGCCCCGGGCTCAGATCCTTTCGTGAAAGTGGGCGACAAGGTCAAGGCCGGTCAAGTCCTTTGCATTATCGAAGCCATGAAGTTGATGAATGAGATTGAGGCCGACCGCGCAGGGGAAGTGGTCCGCCGCCTGGTGGAGAACGGTCAGCCTGTGGAATACGGCCAGGGCCTTTTTGCCATCCGCCCGGCTTCCGGCGAATGATGTCTTCCTGCGGGTCTGCGGCTTTTTCCTCCGGGAATGGCCATGTTTAGGAAAATCCTCATTGCCAACCGCGGGGAGATCGCCCTGCGCATCATCTGCGCGTGCAAAGAGCTGGGAATCCGCACGGTGGCGGTGTACTCCGAGGCGGACCGCAACTCTCTGCATGTCCGCTTCGCTGACGAAGCCGTGTGCATCGGCCCGCCGCGCAGCGTGGACAGCTACCTGAACATTCCGCACGTGATCAGCGCCGCGGAGATCACCGATGTGGATGCCATCCATCCCGGCTACGGTTTCCTCTCCGAAAACGCCAATTTTGCCGAAGTGTGCGACGCCTCGCACATCACTTTTCTTGGCCCCCGTGCAGAAGTGATCCGCATGATGGGCGAAAAGGACCGCGCGCGGCGGGAAATGGCCGCCGCCGGACTCCCCATAGTCCCCGGCTCGCCGGGAGCGGTTGCCGATGAAAATGCCGCCCAGACCGCCGCCGCCGAAATCGGCTTTCCTTTGATCATCAAGGCAGTGGCCGGAGGCGGGGGAAGGGGAATGCGCATCGTGCGCAAGCCCGCCGAGGTGGCTGCGGCGTTCCGCACCGCGCGGCACGAGTCCGAGCAGGCCTTCGGCGTTGCGGATGTGTACCTGGAGCGCTTCCTAGAGCGGCCGCGGCACATCGAGTTCCAGGTGCTGGGCGACAACCACGGGGCGGTGATCAATCTGGGCGAGCGCGAGTGCAGCATCCAGCGGCGGCACCAGAAACTGATCGAGGAATCGCCTTCGCCGGGGGTCGCCCAGCGTGAACGCGAGGAGATGGGCGCGCGGGTGGTCGCAGCTCTGGTGAAGATCGGCTACAGCGGCGCCGGAACGGTTGAATTCCTCATGGATGAAGACGGATCCTTCTTTTTCATCGAGATGAATACGCGCATCCAGGTGGAGCATCCGGTAACCGAAATGGTGACCGGTGTGGACCTGATCAAGGCGCAAATCCGCCTGGCGGCCGGAGAGAAGCTCTCCGACGTGGTGCCCAGCGTGACCCTGCGCGGGCATAGCATCGAGTGCCGCGTGAATGCGGAAGACCCGGATACGTTTGTGCCTTCGGCGGGGCGTCTGACTGCCTTCAACCCTCCGGGCGGGAATGGCGTGCGCGTGGACACTGCCGTGCACAGCGACGCAGTCATCTCACCCTACTACGATTCTCTGGTGGCCAAGCTGATCGTCCATGGCAGTGACCGCGCGGAAGCCATCCAGCGCATGCGCCGCGCCCTGGAAATGTTTGTGGTCGAGGGCATCAAGACCACCATCCCGCTGCATCGCAAAATCCTCGCTGACGCGGACTTCCAAAGCGGCAAAATCGACACGCACTTTGTCGAGCGGCTTCTTCCGCTGCCGGCCAAATGATGGCGGCGAGGGGCGATTCGCGGTGGCCTGCGGGGTGAGATGAGCCTTGTCTTTCCCGCTCTCTATGCAATAATCACCGCCGACCGCCAGCGAGGCGGGCCTCTCGAATGGGCGCGGCTGCTTGCAGCCGCGGGGGTGAAAGTCATTCAGTACCGCGACAAAGAATCTTCCCCTCGCTTGATCTTTGCGGCTTCCTGCGCGCTGGCTGCTGCCTCCCGTGAGTCTGGCTTCCGATTGGTGCTGAACGACCGCCCGGACATCGCTCTGCTTTCCGGTGCGGGGGGCGTGCATGTGGGACAGGAGGACCTCCCGGTCGAGCAGGCCCGCAGGATTTGCGGGACCTCGCTGTGGATTGGCGTCTCGACGCACACCCTCGAGCAGGTGCAGCAGGCCGGCGAAACCTCCGCGGATTATGTCGCCGTCGGCCCGGTCTTCCCCACCGCAACCAAGAAGAACCCGGATCCCGTCGTGGGCCTGGATTTCGTCCGCCGGGCACGCGCCATGACCTCGAAGCCGCTGGTGGCCATCGGCGGAATCACCGCGGAGCGCGCCGCGGAGGTCTTCCGCGCCGGGGCGGATTGCATCGCTGTGTCCAGCGATCTGCTTAGGGCTAAGGACCCGGCGAAACGCGCCGGGGAATACTTGAAAGCGGCAGAAGACACTCTCGGAAAAGGCTAGGGTGCGGATGAGCGGAAACGTCACGGCGAGCAATGGCGCCCGAGATGCGGCAACCCCGGCCAAGACGGGGCTGATCCAGGTCCTCGGGTTGGTGGATGCCACCACCATCGTTGTCGGATCCATGATCGGCACGGGGATCTTTATCGTCTCCGCAGACATTTCGCGGCAGGTCACCAGCCCCGGACTACTACTGATGGTGTGGTTGGCTTCCGGTGTGATGACCCTGATTGGCGCTCTCAGCTATGGAGAGCTGGCGGCGGCCATGCCCAAAGCGGGCGGGCAGTACGTTTACCTCCGTGAGTCTCTGGGGCCTTTGTGGGGCTTTCTGTACGGTTGGACCATGCTGCTGGTGATTCAGACCGCCACCATCGCCGCGGTGGGGATCGGGTTCGCGAAATTCACCGGAGTACTGATTCCCTGGTTTTCCTCCACCTCCTGGATCGTGCGCGCCGGAACGCTGGGGCCGTTCCACTTCTGGTTCGGCGTTCTGGGGCCCTACAACGTCGGCCTCAATACCCAGAACCTGCTGGCCATCGCGTCCATACTTTTCCTCACCTGGATAAACACGCGCGGCATTCGGGTGGGCTCCTTCATTCAGAACCTGTTCACCTTCGCGAAAACCGGAGCGCTGGCCGGATTAATCCTCCTCGGTGTTTTTGCCGGGCGTGAAGCCGCGCGGCACGTAAACCTGGGGAATTTCTGGAATCATGCCAGCATGCACCCCTATGTCGTCGGCGACCAAACCGTTTGGATTGGAACTCTGACCCTGGTCGGCGTGGCTATGGTGGGATCGCTGTTCGCCTCTGATGCCTGGAATAACGTGACATTTATGGCCGGCGAAGTGAAAAACCCGAGCCGCACCCTCCCGCTGGCCCTGGCCCTGGGAACCATCATCGTCACTGTGCTCTATCTGCTCGCCAATATCGCCTACTTGAACGTCCTGCCGCTGGAAGGCATCCGCGACGGAACGACCGCGCTGGCGCGGGGAATTCAGTACGCCTCGGAAGACCGCGTGGGCACCGCCGTGGCCGGGGTGATCCTGGGCCCCAAGGGCGCCGCGCTGATGGCCATGGCCATCCTGGTCTCCGCCTTCGGATGCAACAATGGGCTGATCTTTGCCGGGGCGCGCGTCTACTACGCCATGTCCCGCGACGGTCTCTTCTTTCGTTCGGTGGGTAAAGTGAACCGCCACCACGCGCCGGCGGCGGCGCTGGCGATTCAGGGTATATGGGCCAGCCTGTTGTGCCTCTCGGGGACCTACGGCCAGTTGCTCGACTTTCTGATTTTCGCCGTGCTGGTCTTCTATATCCTGACCATCGGTGGTCTAATCTTGCTGCGAATACGGCGGCCGGAAATGCCGCGTCCGTATCGCGCCGTGGGATATCCGGTGCTGCCGGTGCTCTATCTGGTGATGGCATTATTTATTGAAGTCCAGTTGTTGCGCTACAAACCGGAGTTCACCTGGCCGGGGCTGTTCATCGTCGTGATGGGCGTACCGGTGTACTTCTTGTGGAAGGTTTTCGGCGGCGCGGCGGCTGAAAGCGAAGCGCAGTAGGGCGGAATTGTTGCGGAGAGAATTGACGCAGCGAAACAGGAGCGCGAATGGGTAATCCACTTCTGGCCAAAAAGCCGTTGAAAATGTTGATGGAAGAGGCCGCCGAATCTGGCGAGCATACGCTTAAGCGGACCCTGGGTCCGGTTCAGCTTACTGCGCTGGGGATCGGCGCGATAATCGGCGCCGGAATTTTCGTGCTATCCGGCCTGGGCGCGCACTATGCCGGGCCAGGATTGATGCTTTCCTTCGTCGTCTCCGGTTTGGGCTGCGCTTTCGCGGGACTGTGCTATGCGGAGTTCGCGGCCATGATCCCCCTGGCCGGCAGCGCTTACACCTATTCCTACGCGGCGCTGGGAGAAATCTTTGCCTGGATCATCGGCTGGGACTTGACCCTGGAATATGCCATGGGGGCGAGCACGGTTTCTTCCGGGTGGTCGAACCACTTCATCGAATTTCTGGAAATCTTCCACATCAAAATTCCTCTGTGGATGGCCTACGACCACTGGACGGCCCTGCGTACGGCGGAAAACATTGTCGCCCGCGACATGGCCCGGGCAGCAGACCCCAGTTTGGCGATCGGCTCGCAGGCCTTTCTTACCAAGGTTGGCGCGCTGCTGGACGCACCGCCTGCCGAACTGGTCCAGCGCGCTACGGACTTGGTGGCCGCGCCGCATTTATTCGGGGTTTCCATCGGATTTAACCTTCCGGCTTTCTGCATCGCCTTGGTGATCACCGCCATCCTGGTGGTAGGTATCAAGGAGAGCGCGTCGTTCAACGCCGGAATCGTCGTGGTCAAGCTTACTGTGGTTCTCTTTGTGATCGCGATGGGCATCAAGTACGTCAATACCTCGAACTGGGGAGGAGGCTGGAGTACCTTCGCGCCGATGGGCTTTTCCGGCATCGGGGCAGGTGCGGCCTACATCTTTTTCGCTTATATAGGATTTGACGCCGTCTCCACTACAGCTCAAGAGGCCAAGAACCCGCAGCGCGACCTGCCCATCGGCATTATTGCCTCCCTCCTGGTCTGCACCGTCCTGTACATCGCCGTCGCCGCCGTGCTGACCGGCATGGTGCCGTGGCGGGAAATCAACATCGAAGCGCCCATCGCCCGCGCCTTCCTGGACCGCGGCCTGACCAAGGCGTCTTATCTGATCACCGTCGGTGCACTGGCCGGGCTGACCAGCGTAATGCTGGTGATGCTCCTGGGGCAGACGCGCGTGCTGTATTCCATGGCCAAGGACGGTCTGCTGCCGCGCGGATTTTTCGCTGCCATCCATCCGAAGTTCCGCACCCCGTACAAGAACACGATTCTGGTGGGGCTGCTGGCCGCAGTCGTGGGCAGCCTCTTCCCCATCGACGATATCGGAAAGATGGTCAATATCGGGACGCTGCTGGCCTTCGTGATGGTGTGCATCGCCATCCCCGTCCTGCGCCACACCGCGGCCGATCAAGCGCGGCCATTCCGCACACCAATGGCCGGAGTCTCCCGTAGCCGATTCCTCTCAGAGTGGCCCCGCGCCTCCCTGCGTGGCCGTGCCGCCTTGCTGGTTAATCTGTTTCCGTTGGTCCCTGTGCTGGGGGTCCTATTCAATGGCTACATGATGTTAAAGCTCGGCTGGATCAACTGGTTTCGGCTGATCGTCTGGCTGCTGATCGGTATGGTGATTTATTTCACCTATAGCAAAAACCACAGCCGGGTCCGTGAACTGGCAGCAGGCGGGGGCGGTTCCGCGCCAGCGGCTCGATAAGGGATCGCCTTCGCGTCATGCTGAGTCCGCCGCGGCAGCCTCCGGATGATGCGCCGGGACGATCTTTCCGTTATCTGCTAGAGTGTCGTCTGTACCCTGCTACGCTGGTTGGTTATGGCTGGATTTCCCTTCAAACGATTCCTGTCAGCGTGGCAGCGCACCTCCCACCTTGACCGTGCGGCCTTGCTGGTGGCCGTCGTTTACGTGCTGGCCGGGGTGGCCCGCTACCTGGGCGCCAAGCCGCCCCTCGCCGGTCTTCTCGGATTTCTCTTTTTCCTGGCCTGCGCTTATGGCGGCTTCCGGCTGCTGAAGTATTTGCGGGATAAACTTCTCTGGAGCCTGCGCAATCGCCTGATCGTCGCCTACCTGTTTATTGCTGTGGTGCCCATTCTCCTGCTGGTGGCCATGGCAGGCATCACCGCCTATATCGTCTACGCGCAACTTGGGGGTTACCTGCTCAATGAAGACCTCCGCGAGTACCTGGGCAGAATGGATGGTCTGGCCGGAGCGGTTATGGAGGCAGCCCCATCCTCGGCAGCGCCGGTGGCCGGCTCGCGCGGGGCGGCGTCGGTTTCCCACGACGCGGTCATCCCCCTGCTTGCCCTTCGCGCTCCCGACCTGCCCGGCCTGGAGCTCGATTGGGACCAGGGGAGCGACCTGCTGCCCGCCGATAACGGGGCCCGCGAGCGCCGGTTCTCCGGTCTGGTCCGTGCTGGTGGCCAGGTCTGGCTGCGCAGCGTTTTGGGTAGGCGGGGAGGAGAGGGCCTCGAGAGGGTGGTCTGCGTTTCCGTGCCCTTGACGGCCGAGATGCTGGATCGCATCGCCCCGCAACTGGGTGTCATCCAGTTGACGCCGCTCGAGCCGCTGGGGGAAGGGGAGCCGCCGCCGCGTAACGAGCTGATCCTCAAGCTCGGCGACCGCAGCTATCGCGGCGTCGCCAGAATCACGACGCAGAACCGCAAGCTGCCGCTACCGGCAAACTGGCTCGACGTCGAGGTCACCGGTCTGGCCCGGCTGGATGCCAAGGCCATGGACATGAGCAGTTCGGGGCGGAGTGAGATGCCCATACTGGCGTCATTCTCGCTGCGGCCCTCGCAGGTCAGCAAACACCTGTTCGCCTCACTCGGCGATTTGAGCGACCTGCCGGAAGTCATCCTGTTGGTGATTGGCGGACTCTTCCTGGTGATCGTCATCGCCGCTTTGGCCATAGGCGTCTATATGACCCGGACGATTACCAAGACGGTCTCTGAAATCTATGGCGCCACCCAGCTCGTCCAGGCCGGCAACTTCACCTATCGCGTGCGTATCGAGCGCAAAGACCAGCTTGGCGCCCTGGCCGGCGCTTTCAACCAGATGACCGCCTCGGTGGCCGCGGCGATCGAACACCAGCGGCAACGCCAGCGCCTGGAAAACGAGTTGACCATCGCGCACGAGGTGCAGAGCCAGCTCTTTCCCCAATCCGTTCCACGGATGGCGGGGATCGAACTGACCGCGATCTGCCGCGCGGCGCGCACCGTCAGCGGCGATTACTATGACTTCATCCCACTGGACGGCTCGCATATCGCCCTGGTCGTTGCGGACATCAGCGGGAAGGGAATCTCGGCGGCGCTGCTGATGGCCAGCCTGCAGGCCGCGCTGCGCAGCCAGCTTCTGCTCAACGAGTCATCCGAGATCAGCACGGCCAAAGTGGTCGAGCGCCTGAACCTCCATCTGGTGCGCTCGACCGCTGACGATCGCTTTGCCACGCTGTTTTTTGCCATCTACGACAACGCGACGCGCGTCCTGCGTTACACCAATGCCGGCCATCTCCCCCCATTGTGTATTTTCGGGGACCAGGTGAAAAAGCTGGAGGAAGGCGGTACGGTCATTGGCATTTTCGATGACTGTGAATACGAGCAGGGTTCCATTACCATTGCGCCGGGGAGCCTGCTGCTGGCCTATACCGACGGCGTGGTGGAGCCGGAAAACGTTTACGGTGAGGAGTTCGGGCACCGGCGGGTAATCGAAGAAGTGTTGCGCCACCGCCAAGCCCGGATTTCCACCATCGCCGAGTCGCTGATCTCCGCGGTCGAAGTTTGGGCCGGCTCCGCCGAGCAGCCCGACGATATGACGGTTGTTCTGGCCGGCATCTCCTGACCGGCGTCTGCTAACCGCCCCATGGTGAGCGAGGGAAGAGAAGCGAGGCCGCTATGAAAGTCCTTACCGCCGCGCAGATGCGCGAAGCGGACCGCCGAACTAGCGCAGAGTACGGGATCCCGTCGCTCCAGTTGATGGAGACGGCGGCGGCCCGCGTCGCCGAATTTCTCAACCATAAATTCCCCGATCTCGCGCGCAAGAAAATCGTGGTGCTTTGCGGCAAGGGAAACAACGGCGGCGACGGCCTGGTGGTCGCCCGGCTGCTCAAGCAGCAGGGATGTTCCCCCGCGGTGCTGCTCTGCGCCGACCCCGAAGGCGTGGCCGGTGATGCGGCGGTAAATCTGCGCCGCTGGCGCGAAAAGCGCGGCGACTTGACGGTCATCCTTGGCGAGGAGGATTGGGGCCGCGCCCGCGCCACGGTCTCTGCCGCCGAGATCGTCGTGGATGCGCTGCTGGGAACGGGGATACGCGGCCCGGTCGAGGGATTACTGCGTACCGTGATCCGCGACGTGAATGCGCTCTGCGCTGGCGCCGCTGTCGTGGCCGTGGACATGCCCTCCGGTTTGTCGTCCGATGAGCACTCATCGCCCGGCCCGGTCATCCAGGCGGATTACACCCTGGCGCTGGCAGCGCCGAAGCTGGGAGAGGTCTTGCCGCCCAATCGCAATTTCGTCGGCCAACTCACCGTTGCCGACATCGGCATCCCGGTTGAATTGATCGAAGCGAACGCTGCGCTCAAAGTCCACTGGCTGGGGCCGGATGAATTCCGGACTGTCTCACTCCGGCGCGACCCCTCCGCAAACAAGGGCACGTTTGGCCACGCTCTGCTGGTGGCGGGCTCGCGCGGCAAGACCGGAGCGGCCGTGCTGGCGGCTACCGGCGCCTTGCGCGTGGGCGCCGGGCTGGTCACTGTCGCCACGCCGCAGAGCGTCCTGCCCATCGTCGCCATGGCGCTCCCGGAGATGATGACCCACCCGCTGGCCGAGACCGATGCACAAACCGTTTCCATCCACAGCCTGGACTACAATGCATTTTTCCCATTGCTCGAAGGGAAGAGCGTCCTGGCCATCGGGCCGGGGCTATCCACGCATCCCGAGACGCAGCGTTTTGTGCGCGCGGTGGTGAATGAATGCGCCCTGCCCATCATCCTCGACGCGGATGGCTTGAACGCCTTCGCCGGACAGGCCACCGATTTGCAGGCGCGCAAGTCCGCATTCCTGGCCATCACCCCGCACCCGGGAGAGATGGCGCGTCTGCTGGGCCGCACCGTGGCCGATGTTCAGGAGAAGCGCCTGGAGATCGCGTTGGAGACCGCGGCGGCTCTGCGCGCCTGGGTGGTCCTGAAGGGGAACGCAACGATCATCGCTTCCCCGGACGGCCACGCCTTCATCAACTCCACTGGAAATCCGGGAATGGCTACGGCGGGAACCGGCGACGTCCTGACTGGGATGCTGGCCGGCCTGACCGCGCAGTTCGGCACCGCGGACTGGGCGCGCATCCTCAGCCTGGGCGTCTATCTCCACGGACTGGCGGGAGACCTTGCCGCCGCTGACATGGGAGAGCATTCGCTGATTGCTTCCGACCTGATCCGTCATCTGCCCGCGGCTTTCCGGCGGTTGACCACGCCGGCAGTTGCGTGACGCGCATCGTCACGCGCTCGGCGGAAGAAACCATCCGCGCCGGCCGCGAGCTGGCCGGGCGGATGCGGCCGCCGCTGCTGGTGTTTCTTTCCGGTGAGCTGGGCTCCGGCAAGACCACGCTGGCCAAAGGCATCGTCGCCGGGCTGGGAGCCGCGCGCGAAGAAGATGTGACCAGTCCCACATTTACCCTGATCCATGAATTCTCCGGGCCGTGCAAGGTCTACCACATTGACCTTTACCGCATCGCGGGCGCGCAAGACCTCGAAACGCTGGGGCTCGACGACTTATTCAGCGCGCCTGCCGTTGTGCTGGTGGAGTGGCCGGAGAAGTGGTCGTTGCGCTCGGACTGGCCTTTGCTGCGCTTGCGCCTGGAGCCGCAGCAGGATTCCAGCCGTAAGATCATCGTTGATGAATCGTGAGCCGCCGGAGCCCGGCGTGCCGGTCTCGAGATGGGTTACGGCCTCCGGAGTCACTGTCTACTCTCTGAGTACATGGGAAGGCCGGCGCTTGCAGCCGGGTGTGCCGTTCTGCTAGCTTCGGGAGAACCTTTCCGCATCTATGCCTTACACCGAACTGCCGACGACACGTGACCGCCAGGTCAAAGTGGATCTGGTCCCCTATACGGCGGATATCCAACTCACCACGCTGACGCCGGGAATTGACAACCTGCATTACGACGTGGCTCTCAGCCCGCGCTTTGTCGAGTTTGCGCGGCGCTTTCTGGCCGATTCCATCCTGCAGGCCGGCAACCTGGCGCGCTTTTATGGCAGCGACGCCCGCGCCACCAAGCCGCCGGAAACCGCCGTCTTCCGAAAGATGCTCGGCGACCTGTTGCTGGCCGGGTTGAACCGCGCGCACTTCGAGAAAAACATCGAGCTGGACATCCTGCTGCGCCTGGGGGTTCTCCGATTCCTGACGCGCGAGATCTCGCTGCAATTCATCAACGCCGTGCAGGAGTGCAATGACTGGATCCGCCGCCGGGGAGAGTTCTTCGAGCGCAGCGAGCGGGCCCAGGTGATGAAGGCCACGCTCGCCGAGTTCCAGGCCGATCGCCGTAACATCTTTCGCCAGGTGGGGCAGCAAGTCTGCCAGATACTGATTGATCTCGAGGAGAGCATCCTCGCCAAGTCGCGCCGCGCGCTGTTTGGAGACGAATTCCACTCCTCTTATGAGCTGCTCAACAGCCGGCTGCTGTTCGTGGAAGGCGGGCGCGACGACCTGCTCTACCTGGAACACTACGTTCTGCTCGGCAACTTCATGCGCGACCCCGACCGCTTTGAAGTGTTCGAGGCCGTGCTGCTGGAATTCCTGCGCGACCTGGTCCTGGCCGGGCCGCTCGGCGAGGAGGTGCGCCTCTCCTGGCGGCGATATGACGAGCTCAGCCAGGAGACCCTCAGCGCGCGCGCGGAAATCGCCCGCCTGGAAGCCGAGCGAGATACGCTGGACCGCAAGCTGCAGGGCGAAGACTCGCTGCTGAGCCGCTTCCTCGGCTCGCAGGACCCCGTGGAGTTACGCAGCACGCGCAGCCGGGTGGAGACACGGCTGGCTGCATTGCAGCGCGAGCTTGAATCCCTGGGCCCGCAGAGTGACGAAGCCAAGCAGAAAGCTGAGTTCCTTACCGAGTCCTACCAGACACGCCTGGGCGACTTCCTCGACCAGCCGGAAAACGCCGCGCGGTTGTTCGATTCGCAATGGGGCGGCGCGGAACAAGCCGATGGCGCCAGCGCCCGCGAATGGCTGCTCGATTCCTGGTACGAGCGGCTCGATCGCCGCGGGCTGCTCCCGCATATTCTGGCTTCTTACGAGGTGCGGTCGATTTTCAGCCACTTCTGCCCCCCGCTGCACTTGCAGCAGCTCAAGAAAAGCCTGGTCTTGCGGGAAGAGTTGAAGCGCGTGGAGGATATCCTGCGGCAATTCCCGGCGAGGAGATTCTCGATTGCCAAGATCGAGGAAATCGCCAAAAACCTGCGGCGCTTGCCGCCGGAACAAGGGCGGGCGCAGAGCTCTAAGTTTGCGGAAGACTATATGCGGCTGCGCCGCGACCTGCGCAATTTCCGGCGGGTCAGCTCGCTGCTGGATGCCATCAGCCTGATTGACAACGACCGCACCCGCGATCTCTCGCACATCAACAACAGCCTGTACGAATACCTCCTACCGGATGAATCGCGGCCCTCCGAGGAGCGAGTGACCGCGCACGTGGTGATCAAAGCCGATGTGCGCAACTCCACCAACATCACCCACGACCTGATGGCGCGGGGGCTCAACCCGGCTTCACATTTCAGCCTCAACCTCTACGAGCCGGTCAAGCGTTTGCTGGACCGCTACGGCGCGGCCAAGGTGTTCATCGAGGGCGACGCCATTATCCTGGCCATTTACGAGACCGAGTCCACCCGCGCCCACCAGCGCTCCGTGGCCCGGGCATGCGCTCTGGCGCGCGAGATGATCACCGTCACCGAGGTGTTCAATAACCGGCAGGAGAGCACTCCGCTGCCGCGGCTCGAGCTGGGGCTGGGCGTGGCCTTCCAGAATTCGGCGCCCACGTTGTGGATGGACGGCGATTCGCGCATCATGATCTCCCGCGCGCTGAATTTGTCCGATCGTCTTTCGAGCTGCTCAAAGCTCACCCGGCGGCTGCTGTTCGAGAATCCCTCGCCCTTCCGCGTTTTTCTGTTCCAGACCATGCTCGAAGGCGCTACCGAAGACGAGGCGGAAGAGCTGCTCATCCGCTACAACGTCGGCGGCATTCTGCTGAACGATGAAGGATTCGAAAAGTTGGGCCAGGAGATTTCGCTGACTTCTGTGGAAGCCAATCTCCCTATGCCCTGGGGCCAGGAAGCGGTGACGCTGTACTTCGGTGAGGTGCCGGTGGGGACCGGCCTGGAGCGCATCGTCCTGCGCAAAGGATACGTGCATTACCTGGCGCCGGGCGGAGGCTTCGGGGGGCCGGGTAAGTCCGTCTATTACGAAGTGTGCTGTGCTCCGCGGATCATGGAGCTGGCTGAAGCCATGGCCCGCGCGGCAGCTATTGCCGCGACAAAGACCGCTCCGGCGTCCTGAGCTTTCTCGCTTCTACTTCCAGCATCGAGATTTCCTGGAGTGCGGGTCGCCTGGGGGATCCGCCGCGTTTTTCCCTCGCAGCCAGCACCGGACAATTCGCGGGGCGACGCCACACTCTAAGATTCCCAATGGAGTAAATCGAAACGCCGCAAAGACTCATCCACGGATTAGGAAACCATACTGTCTAGGCTATAATTCCCGCGGAGGCGCAAGGGGTCCGGTGATCCTCCCGGCCTTCAAAGCCGGCGATTCGGCCCTTCGCGGGTCGAATGGTGGGTTCGACTCCCACACGCTTCCGCCAATTCATGAGCGTTTATGAGCCCCCTGAAAAAACCTCGCAAGTTTAACGCCGGTAAAGAGGCGCGGCGTCGCGCGCGCCTGGTGATCGGCCAGCCACCGCCAGAGCGGGTCATCCCGGATAAGCGCCGTAAGCCAGCAAAGCACAAAAAAGCCTGGCCGGACGAGGAAGGGGTATGAGTGTGGCGGTGAAAGCTTTAATGCCATCGCGTCTACCGCGGACTACCAGCGCAAGAATCGGATAGAAACTCTTCGCAGCAATACCTTAAAGTGGGTTCCGGCCCGAGTTGGATTCATTATAGAGAAGAACATTTCACTCGACTATGCGGCCTCGGAGACTGAGATGTTGAATGTTGAGCAGTGCTGGGAAGCGGTGCAGAAACGCGATGCACGTCAGGATGGTCAATTCTTTTTCGGGGTGATGACCACCGGCGTATTCTGCCGGCCTTCGTGTCCCTCGCGCCTCGCGCTGCGGAAGAATGTGCACTTCTTTGCGACTGCTGGCGAGGCGGAAAGCCACGGACTGCGTCCTTGTCTGCGTTGCCACCCGCTGGCTGCGGGTGGAGCAGATCCGCATGCCGAGCGCATCCGCGAGCTGTGCCGCTATATCGAAAACAACAGCGAACTTTCACTCAAACTCGCAGATCTTGCAAAGATGGCTGGTCTGAGTCCATTCCATTTCCAGCGAAGCTTTAAGGCCATAGTCGGGTTGACGCCGAAACAATATCTGGAAGCATCGCGGCTCAAGAAACTCAAAAGCAGTCTGAGGAGTTCCAAAGACGTGACCGAAGCGGTGTACGAAGTGGGTTACGGGTCATCCAGCCGCGTTTATGAGCGCGCCGACACGCGCCTGGGGATGACTCCCAACCAGTATCGCCGAGGCGGACGGAACGTCACCATCACCCACGTCACGGTGGAATCGCCCGTCGGGCTGATGATGATCGGTGCCACCGACCGCGGGCTGTGTTTTGTTCATTTCGGCGATACACGGGAAGACTTGTTGCGATCTCTGGAACGAGAGTACCCCTCGGCGCGTCTCGAGCCCATGGGCACGCCCCGCCATCCGGACTTTCAGAAGTGGGTGAATGCTCTCACCCGCTACATGGATGGCAGCCAGCCCCATTTGGATCTTCCTCTCGATATCCGCGCAACGGCATTCCAGATGCGCGTCTGGAACTACCTGCAGTCCATTCCCTATGGCGAGGTGCAATCCTACGGCGAAGTGGCCGCGGGAATCGGCCAACCCAAGGCGACTCGCGCTGTGGCGCGCGCTTGCGCGACCAACAACGTCGCCATTGTCATCCCCTGCCATCGTGTGATTCGCGGGACGGGGGAGCTGGGTGGATACCGCGGGGGACTCGCCAGGAAACGAGCGCTTATTGATCGAGAGCGTTCAGCCAGAGCCGTTCTTCGGACGTCGCGGGTCGGAGCGTAATGCTTTGGAAGCGCAGTTAGGCGTAGTAACGGACGATCCACTCTGCGACGCAGCAAGGCTTCTCAGTATTTTCACCCTCGACCACCACAAGAAAAACAGCTTCGACACAGTCAGGAAGGTCTTTCACGGATTGGACCGTGAATCGAGCCCGAATCCTCGAACCGGCCCGGACCGCGGAAGGGAAGCGCACGCGATTTAAGCCATAGTTGATGGCCAGGCGCACGCCGCTGCGAATGACCAGGGCATTCTGCATCAGCTGACTCAGCAGTGAGAGCGTGAGAAAACCGTGGGCGATGGTCGTGCCGTAGGGGGATTCCCGCCGGGCACGTTCGCCTTCCACATGGATCCATTGCTGGTCTCCGGTGGCGGCAGCAAATTGCTGGATGCGGTCTTGGTCCACCGGCAACCACTCTGTCGCAGCAATCTCGCGTCCGACGAGATCCCTCAGAGACTGCGGCGATTCAATCATTGCTGGCGCCATGGGAATCTCCTGTTTGGATTGTACTCACTCTTCCACGCTGCACCAGCGGTCACCGCATTTCCAGAATGAGAATGGCGGATTCCGAGAAACACGCAGCGTGCCTTTGATACCATCAGGTGGCCAATATTACCTAGAGTCCTCCGAAAATGCGGAATGGAAGGAGGCCAATCGTTGGGGGATTCAGACACTGCAGCCGTGCGCCGCGGCGAAGCGCTGGACATTGCCGCGCTCACGGAGCATCTGCGAGGAAAGATCGAAGGCGTTGAGCGCGGCATCGCCGTCGAGCAGTTCCCGCACGGTCACTCGAACCTCACCTACTTGTTGAAGATGGGCGGGCGCGATTATGTCTTGCGGCGCGCGCCTCTGGGGCCTGTCGCTCCCAAGGCCCACGACATGGCGCGCGAATTCCGGATGCTGAAGGCCGTCCATGCGCACTTTTCCCAGGCGCCGGAGGTCTATCTTCTGTGCGAAGACCCGGCGGTGCTTGGCGCAGTCTTTTTCCTGATGGAACGGCGGCGCGGGACCATATTGCGCGATGATGTGCCGCCCGAGGTAGCCGAGGTCCACGACCATCCCCGCCTGGTGAGTGAAGCGTTTATCGATTGCCTGGTGCGGCTGCATGCCGTGGATGTGTCGGCGCCAGATTTAGCCGCGCTGGGCAAGCCCCAGGGGTTTCTCGAGCGCCAGGTGCGTGGCTGGGCCGAGCGCTGGAACCGGGCGAAGACGGAGGAACTGCCGGCGATGGATGGTGTGATCGAGTGGCTGGCGGAGCGTCTGCCCTCATCTGCGGCTCCTGCCTTGGTGCACAACGATTACAAGCTGGACAACGTGATGTTCCGCGCCGGCTCGCTGGACGGCGTCGAGGCGGTGCTCGATTGGGAGATGACCACAATCGGCGATCCTCTGGCGGATGTCGGGCTGGCGCTGTGCTATTGGGCCTGGGCGGATTCCCCGCAAATGGGCGAGTGGAGGTTCCCGGCGGTCACCTCGCGAGCGGGGTGGTACACCCGCGGCCAATTCGTCCAGCGGTACGCGGAACGCACCGGGCGCGACATGACCTCCATCGGCTACTATGAGGTGCTGGGAATCTTCAAAATGGCTGTAATTCTCCAGCAGATTTACTATCGCTTCCACCGCGGGCAGACCCAGGATGCGCGCTTTAGCAATTTCGATAAGCGGGTTAAGGCCACGGCGGCGTTGGCGGCTTCGCTGGTGGAGCGGCAGAAGTGAGTTTCATCTTTTCCATGGCGCACCTCGTGGGGTGATCAGCGATGAATTTCGAGTTCTCACCAAAGACGCAGGATCTTCAAAAGCGCCTGGCGGCGTTCATGGGCGAGCACATTTATCCGAACGAACAGCGCTATGAGCAGGAGATTGCGCGCGACCGGTGGACGCCGGCGCGGGTGATTGAAGAGCTCAAGCCCAAGGCGCGGGCCGCCGGGCTGTGGAACCTGTTTTTGCCGGACCACGAGCTTGGCGCCGGACTCACCAATCTGGAGTATGCGCCGCTGTGCGAGATCACCGGGCGCAGCGCCATGGCCCCCGAGGTGTTCAACTGCTCGGCGCCGGACACCGGAAATATGGAGGTTTTGGCCCGTTATGGAACGCCGGAGCAGAATGAACGCTGGCTAAAGCCGCTGCTCGCCGGAGAGATCCGTTCGTGTTTTGCGATGACCGAACCCGCGGTGGCGTCTTCCGATGCGACCAACATCCAGGCCAGTATCGTCCGGGACGGCCACGAGTATGTGATTAACGGGCGAAAGTGGTGGATTTCCGGAGCAGGCGATCCGCGCTGCAAAGTCGCTATCTTCATGGGCAAAACCGATCCTTCGGCGCCGCGCCATAAGCAGCAGTCCATGGTGCTGGTGCCAATGGATTCTCCGGGCGTGAAAATCGAGCGGCTTTTGACGGTATACGGCTATGACCATGCGCCGCATGGCCACGCCGAGGTCACTTTCGAAAATGTCCGCGTACCGCTGGCGAATCTCCTGCTCGGAGAAGGGCGGGGATTCGAGATTGCCCAAGGACGGCTGGGGCCGGGGCGCATCCACCATTGCATGCGGTGCATCGGCGTGGCCGAGCGGGCCCTGGAAACCATGTGCCGGCGTGTTCAATCGCGCGTGGCTTTCGGCAAACCCCTCGCCGAGCAGGGGATCATACGCGCCAGCATTGCAGACTCGCGTATGGAGATTGAGCAGGCCCGCCTGCTGACGCTGAAGGCGGCGTACATGATGGACACGGCAGGCAACAAGGCGGCCCAGGCGGAAATCGCCATGATCAAAGTTGTCGCCCCGAATGTGGCTTTGCGCGTGTTGGACCGGGCCATCCAGGCACATGGAGGCGCGGGAGTTTCACAAGACACATTTCTTGCCGCCGCTTGGGCGGTGGTGCGCACGCTGCGGCTGGCGGATGGACCGGACGAAGTCCATGCCGAAGCGATCGCGAAACTCGAACTCAGGAAATGGGGGGCGCCCGCGGCGCGACCGTCGTCGCGTTGATGGCCTTCCGCCTCGGCATCTCTGTGGTCTCTGCGCTCTCGGTGTTCTCAGTATTGGAATTTGAACAGCAAAAGAATTAACACAGAGGGCACAGAGAGCACAGAGAGCACAGAGGGCACAGAGGAAGACAGAGAAGAGAGCGCAGGGAAGACTGCGGAGATTTTGGATGCTATGCTACTGGGTTTCCAGGTTCGACCGAACCTAGTTTTTGGATCCTCAACCGGGCTTATTATCCGGGATATTTTCGCCCGGGTGGAACACTGCGGCCGGCGGACGAGACAGATGTTTGCCGAGTTCCGCGGAAATCCTCTCAAGCTCTTTCTTATCGAAACCCTTTTCGCCGACCACGATCTCTCCGTCCGAGGTGATCAGGAAGACCGACGGCACGTTGGTGATGGCGTAAGCATTTGACACCGGATACCCGTCAGCGTCCACCAGGGAGGGGAAGGTAATGCCATACTCGGCGGCAAATTCCCGGGTGTCCGCGGCGTCGTCCTGAGAAATCCCCAGCACAGTTACGCGTTCGCTGCCGTAGGCTTTGTGCAGGCGCTCGAGGAAGGGAAAAGTGAACTGGCACACCGGGCAACTGACCTTGTAAAACGCCGCGACCACCGGCCCCTTTTTCAGCAGGCCGGACAAGGTCACCCGTTCGCCGTCTGTATCGGGAAGCTCGATCGGTGGCGCCTGATTTCCTGAAGCAATCATGGCCTGCGATCCCTTACTAAACATTTTGCTTAGTTGTTGGAGCCACATAGAAGATTCTACTCAATCCCCCTGCTCGCTGCTAGAACGAGCTCTGCAAGTTGTGCCCTGGGAATTCTTCCCGATCAGTGCACTCGCCGCGTCTTTTTTTCCAGGAAGTCCATCAGCAGGTACTGGCCGAGAGTCTGCGGCGTAGTGAAATAGGCCTTTCCGCGGCACATCTCCGACACTTTTTGTACAAAGCGCACCAGGGAGTAATCCGTGGCCAGCATGAAGGTATTAATCAAAATCCCGGCACGCTTGCAGCGCGCTACCTCTTCCAGCGTTTGCGCGACAACCATGGGATCGAGGCCAAACGCGTTCTTGTAGATCCTGCCGTCGTCCAGCGTCATGGCCGAAGGCTTGCCGTCGGTAATCATGATGATCTGGCGCATATCTTTTTTCTGGCGGGTCAGGATGCGCCGCGCGAGGCGCAAACCTTCGCGAGTGTTGGTATAGAACGGGCCCACCTGTACGCGAGCGAGGTCCGCCAGCGGCAATTCCTCGGCGCTGTCGTGGAAGAGCACCAGGTGCAGCGAGTCGCCCGGGTACTGCGTGCGGATCAGGTGGGAAAGCGCCATGGAGACGCGCTTGGCGGGGGTAAAGCGGTCTTCCCCGTAGAGGATCATGCTGTGGCTGCAATCCAGCAGCAGGACCGTAGCGCAGGAACTCTGGTAGTCGCACTGGTGGACCATCAGGTCCTGGTAATCGATATTCAGCGGCACCTTGGGCCCTTCGCGTTGCACCGCGTTGAACAGCGTCGCCGGAATGTCCAGGTTCATTATGTCGCCAAACTCGTAGGGCTTCGAGGCTCCTCCCGATTCGACTCCGGTTGCCAGCATGCGTGTGTCGTGGCGGCCGAAGCTGCTGCGGCCGAGCGAGGAGAGCAGGTCCTTAAGCGCTTTGTAGCCCAGGAAGTCGAGCGTCTTGTCGGTGATCTCAAAGCGTACGTGGCTCTGCTCCTGCCCGCTGCCCACACGCCCCATGGGCGCTCTTTGCGACGGGAGTGAAACGGTTGGCGGCTGGGGAGAGACGTAGCCTTCCTGCGACATCCGCTCGATCAGCTTGTCAATCAACTTCTGAAGATCGTCTTTCCGGGCGGGGTCGTTTTGGAGCTGGTCGAGCAAATCCTGGGGAAGCAGGTCGCCCTCTTCGAGCGCGCGCAGGATGGCCTGGCGCAGCTCTTCCATGCTGCGCTCAGGGTCCATCTCCTGAATGTTCATGTATGGAGAATCGAAGCCGCTCTGCAGGAAGAAATCGGAGAGCCGGCTGACCAGGTCTTCCAGATCAATGGCGTCAGCCGGCTCACCCGTATATTTGCTGTAGCGGGTGACTTTCATGGCCGCGCCTAATTAAACTCCCGCCGGGGCGGACGGCCGCCGCGCGGTTCATGTTCGCGCGTCTCCCGCGGCTTTTGCGCCTCGGCATGAAAGCCGCGCTCTTCGCTGCGGCTGATGCGCCGGTGGGCCCACAAACCTTCCAGCAGGAACTCTGCGGCGGAAACGAGCAGACCGGGATGGGCGGAGCTGTCGAGCTCCATTCTCTTCAGGTGGTCGAGCAGGCCGGGGATCTTGCGCAGGTGGGGAAGGATTTCGCGCGCGGTCGAACCGGCTGGCACCTTCAACTCTCCCCCTGACTCAAACCACTGGATCACCGCATTGAGATCCGCGCCGGCGAAGCGGCGGTCAAAGGTGCGGCCCACGGCGCCGCGGATCAGCTCGCGGGCCACATTGTCCGCGCCGCGCAGCTCGCCCTCATATTCCAGCTCGATCTTCCCGGTGATGGAGGGAAGCGCGGTGTAAATGTCCGCCACGCGCACCACGGCGGGCATCTCGCGGTTCCGCGCCGCGCGCTGCTCGGCGCCGCTGGCGGCGTTTTCAATGCAGGTGATCGGCAAGCGCTGGCTGACGCCAGAACGCTTGTCCACGCGTTTGTCCTCGCGCGCCTGGAAGGCGATCTCCTCGACGATCTCGCGGATGTAATCCGGGACCACGGCCTGGCGATGGTCGCCGCGCTCCAGCCAGGCCTCCTGCGCGGTGATCTTGAGCCCCTCTTCGATGGACTGAGGATAATGCGTGCGGATTTCCGAGCCGATGCGGTCTTTGAGCGGAGTGATAATTTTGCCGCGCGCGGTGTAATCTTCGGGGTTGGCGGTAAAAACCAGCAGCACATCGAGCGGCAGGCGCAGCGGGTAGCCCTTAATCTGCACATCGCCTTCCTGCATGATGTTGAACAGTCCCACCTGGATCTTTCCGGCCAGGTCGGGCAGCTCGTTCATGGCGAACAGGCCGCGGTTGGCGCGCGGCAGCAATCCGTAGTGAATGGTCAGCTCGTCGGAGAGGTCGCGCCCGCCGCGTGCGGCGCGAATGGGGTCCACGTCGCCAAGGATGTCGGCGATAGTCACGTCCGGCGTGGCCAGCTTTTCTACGAAGCGCTGCTCGCGCGGGAGCCAGGCGATGGGTGTGGCATCGCCCATCTGCGCGACGCGCTCGCGGCAAGATTTGCAGATGGGCCGGTAGGGATTGTCGTTGATCTCGCAGCCGGCAACGACCGGCATCTGCGCATCGAGCAGCTCGACCAAACTGCGCAGGATGCGGCTCTTGGCTTGCCCGCGCAGGCCGAGGAGTATGAAGTGATGCCGGGAGAGCACAGCGTTCACGATCTGGGGCACGACGGTATCTTCGTAGCCGTGCACGCCGGGGAACAGTTCTTCTTTGGCCTCCAGCTTGCGCAGCAGGTTTTCACGGACCTCCTGCTTGACGCTGCGCCCGCCCAGTTTAGCCTCGGACCAGGCGCTCTTTCGTAGCTCTCCAAGCGTTTGCGGCAGTCGGCTCATTCTTCACCCATGGACGATCAATCTGATTAGATGCTCCAGCCGAACATGATGATTATAGGCGAAATCAAACTGGGCGGCGCGATTGCTTCGGCAAGCGTTCGCGGGCCGTAGTGGGTCAGTTTTCGATGTGCCGACAATTCGGGACAAATGGCGGCACACCGTTACTGGGAGGCTGGATGCCGATAGTGTCCGGGTGCGCAACGATACGCTAGGATCCTCTTCTTTCGCTTCCCACAACCCCGCTCCTGAACCGCACCGCCGTTTCTAAAGTTTGCCAACGAAACGGCATAAACGACCACCGCAGACGCCACGAAATTCAAACTACAGAAAGCAATGCGCTTACGCTTGTCTTGGTTGGCCACCGAAACAGGAAGCGTCTCGCGCCGGATGCGTCACTGGCCTACCCGGGTCACGATATTCTGGGAGCAAGCGGAACTGCATCTGTTGTAGGTGTATCGAACCAGTATCAATAAGTATAGAATTTGATGGACGATGATGGCTCCCCTTTTGCCAGACCTGAACGAGATTGCCAAAATTCTGGACGGGCCGAGTCCACAGCTCGTGGTCGTTGTTGGCACGGGCGTGGCGAGGGATGCGACAGGTCAGCCCCACGCTTCCTGGCTCGGATTGTTAAAACACGCGATTCAGCATCTTGTCGCACTTCGAATTCAACCAGAGTGGGGTGAACATCTCAAAGCATCGCTGGACGCCGCGTTCCGCTCACCGTTTGATCTTCAGGCCGCTTTAAAGCACGCCGAATTCATCGAGCAAGCGCTGACCACTCCTGACACTAAAGGTTTTGCAGAGTGGCTAGAATCGGCTTTCGTTGATTTCAAGGCTCGTCCCAGCCTCAAGCACCCGACGACCCTTGAAGGCTTGTGGGACCTCCAACGAGCCGGTGCGCTGCTCCTAACAACAAACTACGACAGCCTTCTCACCGACGCCACCGACCTGCCTCCCGTAACTTGGGAGGAGCACGACGACTTTCATAGGGTTATGACTCGGCAGAAATCCGGGATCCTGCATATTCACGGCCACTGGCGGCGGCCGTCTTCGATCGTGCTCGGTCACACATCCTACAAGCGGGTTGTGACTGATCAAAGGATTCAGGAGCTTTTCAAATCCCTTTGGCTGAATTGGCACTGGCTGTATGTTGGGTTCGGGAATGGACTTGATGATCCGAATTTCGGCCGCCTCCTGGCGTGGAGTCGGAATTGGGGCGCAAGCGGTCTTTACGATATTTTTCTAGCGGAACAAGTCAAAGCAGTTGAAATTGCCAATCGCACGGACAGGCCACTGAACTTATTCAGTTTTGGTTATCGTTCTCACGACGCGTTGCCTGCAATACTCAAGTCGTTGACTCCAGCGACTCGTGCTTGGCCATTCCTGCCGGTCGACGATAGCCTTCCGCAGTTTCGGTTTCCTGGTTCGGAGAAGACAGTGCCGGTTCCTTCACATAAGGAGTATCTAGAAGGCCGCGTCCCAAAGCTGGATGCCGATACGGTTGTGCAGGAGCGTCTCGAACAATACGGCTGGGCATTCGTGCTAGATGTCGCTTCAACTGGAAAGACCACGCTTGCCTTGCGAGCTGCCACCACGCCGGAGCAGCAGAAAGATCCCGCGTTTTACCTTGATCTTGCGAAGGAGATTCCCGACGACGCAGACCCCGTCTCGGCACTAGGGAGGCTGACGAAACGATCGTGGCTGCTAATCCTGGACAACGTAAATCGCGATGCAGAACTAGCTCGCCAGATCTGGGACGCTTGGAACGCTTCGTCGCGAGGCAGTCGTCTGCTATTGGTCGCTACGCGCGTGCAGCAGACTGTCATTCTCAGTTCGGCGCAAGATTTGGGATTCTTAGTCCGGCATCCTTCAAATCCGGCGATTGAGCTTCGTCCTACCCCAAAAGACTTGGGGAAAATTCTACAGCACCTCTATCGACAGGTTGCAGGCTTAGAAGCCGCGCCCTTGCTACTCCCACCGACGAGCGTGCTGCAGGAGTGGCACAAGACCTATGGCTCTGCCCTAACCTTCTTTTGCCCAGCGGTCATGAGCCGTTTTGACCGTTTCACTCGAGGAGACTGGAATCTGCCTCCATCTGCAGCAGCCGAATGGGTGCGAACGGAATGGCTCGATCCGTTGGACCGTCAAAACCGAGAAAACCTTCTGTGCGTGGCTGTTTTTGGCTCACAAGACTTGGAACTCGAAGTCCAGAGCGACGCCCTGCCACACCTGGGCAGCACGGACGAGCTCTGGAAGCTCGTTGCAAAGAGTACCTATGGGCAGTTTGGGCAGTATCACCGCCTCAGCTTGCGCGAACCGGGTTGGGGCTCGCTGATCCTCGATGCCACGCCTGTACCCGTCCCCCGCGATGAGGTGCTTTTTGAGGCTGCATTACGCCATCCGATGACCGCAGTAGTGTTGAACTCTCGGCTTTGGCAGCGGGGCGACAAGGACCGGTGTAAGAAGCTGTGGGAGCGCTTGGAACTCAACTCGAAGTGTTGGATCCCGCGTATGTTTGAGCTCTCCTTGGGCTATTTCGGGAGGCTCATGATACCGGCTCAGCAGTTCGCGACAACGACGCTCGTAAGTGACATTTGGTCGGAGGTCGAACGTGATCTCCCAAGGCTCGTCCGCCACATACTAGAGGCTCATCTTGGCGCAATCTCAGCGTTTCTCGATTTGCATCAGCGGCAGCGACGCGAGACGATCAAGCTGTGGGATGCGTTGGAGAAAGAACCGGAGAAACTCGCTGCACGCGCGTGGGACACGCCACTGAATCAACTTGGCTCTTTCCTCGACAAGGCGCAAGCGCATCCGGCGATCACGAAGGCAATCTGGGATGCGTTGGAGAAAGAACCGGAGAAACTCGCTGCTCGCGCGTGGGGCACCCCACTGGGATTCCTTGGCTCATTCCTCAACAAGGCGCAAGCGCATCCGGCGATCACCAAGGCAATCTGGGATGCGTTGGAGAAAGAACCGGAAAAGCTCGCTGCACGCGCGTGGGACACGCCACTGAATCAACTTGGCTCTTTCCTCGACAAGGCGCAAGCGCATCCGGCGATCACCAAGGCAATCTGGGATGCGCTGGAGAAAGAACCGGAGAAGCTCGCTGCTCGCGCGTGGGACACCCCACTGGGATTCCTTGGCTCTTAACTCTACAATGCGCAATCGCATCCGGCCATATCGATGTCAATCACACTTCAGAACTAGACACACACCGAGAAAAAAGCTGAT
>JBGPJC010000032.1:0-32812 GCA_041485165.1 Terriglobia bacterium
CGCTCCATCATCGAAGCCAGCAAGTCCGCCTTCTGCTGGTATGCGGTCAGCAGATATTCGCGGGCCAAATCGTTTTGCGGGTCTTCGTTCACTCTTTTTTCACACACGTCAATGAAATTGTCAACGATGGCCATGTTCTGCCGGTAGGAAGCGGCAATGGCCGGATCGTGCGAATGGGCCGACCAGATTTGATGCTGCCTCACCGTCTCCAGTTGGGCCGGAACCGCGGCCAGCATGGGCGGCGCCGGTGCGGCAAGATTGGAGGCTATCTCCGTCTGGGGAGGGGCCGCGCGGTAGGTGAACAGCAGGGCGGCAGCGAAGATCGTCGCGTAGGCTCCGGCCAGGGCGGGACGCGGGATTCCCGGTAGCCATACCGCTAGGCGCTGGCCCCAACTCCGTTGCGGCCGAAGGATCCCTTCCTCTTCCAACTGCGTGCGCACCGCCTGCCAGATCCGCGCGGGAGGCTCAGACTCAGCCAGGCGAATCTCCGCCGCCGCGGCCTGGATGGCTTTGAGATCGGAGACCAGGGCGTTGCAATGGACACAAATCGAGAGGTGCGCCGCGGACTGCGCCGAGCGCTCCCCCTCCATCCACTCCGCCAGATCCTCGATGAACTGTTGGCACTGCATCGCCGCTTCTACTCCTGACTCGCTGCTTTTTCCTTGGCTACCAGGCGATCCTGGCGCGCCTGTTCGCGGACCACATCCTGGAGAATTTCCCGCAGCCGCGTGCGGGCCTTGTGCAATTGCGATTTCGAATTCCCGATAGAACAGCCCATGATCCCGGCGATTTCGTTGTGTTCGAAGCCCTGGACGTCGTGGAGGAGAAACACCGCGCGGTAGCCGGGCGGAAGTTGCTCGACGGCGCGCTCGATATTGACCCGGTCAATCGAACCTGCCAGCAGGTTGTCCGGCCCGCCAATCTCTTTCTTTGGAGCTCCACTTTCCTCGTCCTGCTCGGAGGTCTCGTCGAGCGATGTTTCCGGCAGCCGCTTCTTGCGCAGCCGCATCAGCACTACGTTGACCGCCATCCTGTGCAACCAGGTGGAAAAAGCCGAATCGCCGCGGAACGTGTGGATCTTGCGAAACAACTGGAGGAACGCTTCCTGAGTTAGATCCTCCGCCTCCGCCGTATTGCTGACCATGCGCAAGCAAACCGAGTAGACGCGGCGGCTGTGCAGCCGGTAGAGACGCTCGAACGCCTCTGCATCGCCTCGCTGGGCACGCCGGATCGCCTCCGCTTCAGGCAGTTCGGTTTCTTCAGGTCGTCTCGTTCGGGCCACTTAACCCGCCGGGACGCATCCAGTCAGTCCGATGCGCCCTCCCTTCCGGAAGTTGTCCTGCTGCTTGAGTTTGCTCTGGTCGGCGCCGGGCGGCGCCCCTGCTGCGCCATGCGTACAAGATGGCAGGAGCGGGAGGGTGTGCCTCGTCCGGCAATGAAGGCCTATTTCGCTGCCCGGGACCGCGCGCGCTTCACCGGTGGGGCTGCTGTATGCCCTTCCAGAGCGATCAGGCCCTGGAAGTCCTGTACCTGCTCGGGCGGCAGGACCCTCAGGAAGCACTTGAGCATCACGATCGTTTCTCGCAGGCATGTATTCAGGTCAAAGTGCAACACGTCGAGTGATTCCCAGCGCCGCGCGGGATCGAGGCAGGTGCCATCGGCGATCTCTTCGCTGGCGGTTCGGAATTCACTCTCCAGCCCGCCAACAACTTCGTGGAGAGTCCGCAGCTTGTGGAACCAACGAGTGCGTGCGCCGAACAGGACGTGGTGCAGAAACTCGTTCCATGTGGCGGCCATGCGGGCCGGTTCGCTGCGAAAGAAGCTGGTCTCCAGCGGTGCAACCGCAGGCACGGTCCCAAAATGGCGCGTGTGAGCTTCAAACGACTGCAGTGAATGGAGGAGCCGCTGGGCCAGTTGCTCGCAGAGCTGCCCGCAGATGGCTGTTTCTGCGCGGGCGCGAATCAATTCGCCCTCGTCGCGCAGGACAAAAGCCTCGTTCAAAGCCACGCTCAACATCCCGTAGCTGGTCTCCAGACGCATGACCGAGGATCCGAAGAGCGTGCCTTTCTCCTCGGTCAACTGCGCCAGCCAATCCTCTTGTACGGCACGTATCCCCGAGCCCATGGAACGCACCTACCCCCGGAAGCCTGACCCCCCAGCGACGAGCCGCCAGTATAGCAAAGACTGGCAGAAATCCTAGGTCATGCCCTGCTCTTCAGCTAGGAAGGACATTTTGATGCCGGGGCGCCGAAGAGAGGTCATCCCCAAGGTGTAGGTTGTTACCTACCCCAAGAGCCAACACGTTTCCAAGCCCTTTGCTTCCTTGACGCTGGGCGGCGAGCGCCGCTATACTCCGCTTGGCCTGAAGAGAAGGACCCGCGCTTGCCTTTCGAACCTCTCGACCAATACCAGCAACGCAAGAAGAACCTCCAGGAAATCGAGAAGCTGGGGGAAGATCCCTACCCGCACCGGTTTGCCTTCACCCACACGGCAGCGGAAATCATCGAGCGCTACGGCAGCCAAACGGCGGCGGAACTAGAAGCCGAGCGCGTCGAGGTGCGGGTGAGCGGGCGGCTCACGGCGCTGCGCGGGCATGGCAAGGCGGGGTTTGCTCACCTTCTCAACCAGGGAGCGCGGCTGCAGATTTACGTCAAGCTGGACGTGGTGGGGCAGCGGGGTTTCGACCTCTACCGGCTGCTGGACCTGGGCGACCTGGTCGGCGTTGAGGGCCATATGTTCCGCACCAAGACCAACGAGCTGACCGTGCGGGTCACCAAATTGTGCCTGCTGACCAAGGCGCTGCTGCCGCTGCCGGAAAAGTGGCACGGGCTCGCCGACGTCGAGCTGCGCTACCGGCAGCGCTATCTGGACCTGATCGCCAACGAAAAGACGCGCACGATATTTATCCGCCGTGCCCGGATCGTCCAGGAGATGCGCCGCTATTTCGACGCGCACGGTTTCCTCGAGGTGGAAACACCGATGATGCAACCCATCGCCGGGGGAGCCACGGCGCGGCCGTTTGTCACTCACCACAAGGCCCTGGATCTGGACCTCTTTCTGCGCATCGCTCCGGAGCTGTACCTCAAGCGGCTGGTGGTTGGCGGCCTCGACCGGGTCTACGAGATTAACCGCAACTTCCGCAATGAAGGCATCGGCTGGAAGTACAACCCCGAATTCACCATGCTCGAGTTCTACCAGGCCTACGCGGATTACAACGACCTGATGGACCTGACCACCGAGCTGCTCACCGGGATTGCACGCAATGTCTGCGGCAGCACGGAAGTGCGCTTTGGCGAGCACCTGCTTGATTTTTCGAAGCTCGAGCGGCTCACCATGCGCGAAGCCATCGGGCGCTACTGGCCCGCCGAGGCGGGGCCGGCGCCCAGCGTCCAGGCGCTGGCCGCTCCCCGCGGACCGCATAACGCCGCGGCGCGGCACAATGCCTGGGCCGTGGCTCGCGGGCGAGAGCCCATTCCCGGGGCGGAAACCCTCTCCGATGGAGAACTCACCGGCCGCCTGTTCGAATTCGTCGCCGAGCCACACCTGATTCAACCGACTATCCTGTATGACTTCCCGGTGGAGATTTCTCCGCTGTCGAAGTGCCGCGCCGATGACCCGACAATCGCTGAGCGCTTCGAAGTCTTTGCCGCCGGGATGGAGATCGCCAACGGTTACTCCGAGTTGAACAACCCGGAGGAGCAGGAAAGGCGCTTCGTCGAGCAGGTCGCCCAGGGCGGCGAAGAGGTGCCCAAGCAGGTGGATTCGGATTATGTGCGCGCGCTGGCTCACGGCATGCCGCCCACCGCCGGTGAGGGCATCGGCATTGACCGGCTGACCATGCTGCTCACCGATTCCCACACCATCCGCGAAGTCATCCTGTTCCCTCTGCTGCGGCCGGAATAAACTCCCGGGCATCGGCCCTCCGGGGGGAGCCGGGCGGCTGGCGATGGCGCTGCATTCGCTAAAGCTCCCGGCCACGCCTCGAGCACGACTGCGAAAATTGTCAATTCCAGTTGGGTGTGATACTTCATCCCCGAGGCTCGGCTCCATAGGCGGAACCCGAAGTGACCTTTGCATTTGAGTGGCTGGTGGCGCTGAGGTACCTGCGCTCGCGCAACAAGCCTGCGGTGTTGCGCATGATTTCCTGGCTCTCTGTGCTGGGCGTGGCTGCCGGCGTGGCCACGCTGCTCATCGCGCTGGCCATGAACTCCGGCTTCCGCAGCGCGTTGCAAGACCGCCTGCTGGCGGTCACCGCCCATGTGCACCTCACCCGGCCGGGCTCGGCGGGAATCGAAAATTACAGCGAGCTGACCGCGCGCCTCCGCGGCATGCCGGGCGTGGTGGCTGTCGCGCCGGCGCTCTACCAGACTTTGCTGCTCTCCGCCGGTGACAAGGCCCGCGGAATCGTGCTGAAGGGGATCGACCCGCAGGCCGAGCGGCAGACCAACCGTGTATTGGCGCAACTCGATGGGCCCGCGGGCTCATTCGCCGCGGACGCGGACGGAATCGAAGCCGTGGTGCTGGGGCGGGCGCTGGCGCAGGAACTCAAGCTGGCCCCTGGCGATTACGTCACTTTGACCAGCTCGCAAGGCCGGTTGACGCCTTTCGGGATGGTGCCCCGCTCACGGCGCTTCCGCGTCACCGGGATCTTCGATTCGGGGTTTTACGACTACGACGCCAATTGGGGTTTCGTCACCATGCGCGCCGCGCAGGGTCTGGCGGGTATCGGGGATGTCGCCAATGTGCTGGAGTTCCGCTTGGAGAGAGCCGACCAGGCGGAATTGGCGGGCAAGACGCTGGCAGCTCAGGCCGGTTCCGGTTTCCTCGCGCGAACATGGATGGAGGAAAACCGCGCTCTCTTCCGCGCCCTGCGTCTCGAAAAACTTGTCACCGCCATTTTCATCGGGCTGATTACTTTCGTCGCCGGCCTCAACATCATGGTGGTGCTGGCCATGACCGTGATCGACAAGGCGCGCGACATCGCCGTTTTAATGGCCATGGGTGCGAGGCGCAAGCAGATCCGCGCGGTTTTTATTTTGCAGGGGCTGCTGGCCGGCGGGCTGGGAACACTGCTCGGCACTTGCGCAGGCTACGCGCTTGCCGTTACCGCCAACCGCTGGCGCCTGGTGCACCTGGATCCCGAGGTCTACGCCATTTCTTACGTGCCTTTCCATCCCAGCCCACTGGACGCGCTATGGATCGCACTCGCTGCTGTCGGCATCTGCATCGCCGCAACCCTGTACCCCGCGCAGATGGCGGCACGTATTCTTCCTGTGGAGATACTTCGCTATGAGTGAAACGTTAAAATGGACGGAGAATTGGCTGCAGGCTTGCACACCATTCCTAGTGGCGCTAAAGACGCACTGGCCGGCATGTGCCGGCGGTTTCGAATCACTTTCGAGGCTTCATGTGGGGCACTGATTCCACAGCAGGTTGCGCGCGGAGTTCCACTTTGGGCGATTCGCGGCAGCCAGGATCGGGCAAAGGAAAGCGCCACTTGGGAAGAAATGAGTAAATCGTTGCGCACCGGCCCGGCAGGTTACCGATGGACTCCGGCCAGGCATATTCCCCCCGCCTGGGGCGCATCCAATAGAAGGGTGAAGACGAGCGCAGCGGCCACCGAAACAGTAGGGAAGCCATGACACGATTTCAGGGAGCACAGTGAGCACGAAGGCACAGAATGAACGACGAGATTCCCCGCAAGGGGGGGAGCATGCGTTCCTGCGCGCCGAAGATTTGCGCAAAGATTACCGCACCGGCGGGACAACTCTTCAGGTGTTGGCCGGGGTGAACCTTACGGTGACCTGCGGCGAGATGATTGCCGTGGTGGGACCCTCGGGGAGCGGAAAAAGCACTCTGCTGCACATCCTGGCTGCGCTGGACACTCCAACAAGCGGTACAGTATACTTCGAAGGGAAGCCGATCATTTCGTTTTCAGAGCAGGAATTGTCGGAATTTAGAAATCGCCGAATCGGTTTTGTCTGGCAGCGGCACCATTTGCTTCCGGACTTTACCGCGGCGGAAAACGTTGCGTTTCCACTGCTCTTGCGAAACCAGCCGCGCAACCAAGCGGTTGCCGCGGCCCGCCAGGGGCTGGAGCAGGTGGGGCTGGGTGACCGCGCGTCGCAAAGCGCGGCCGCGCTTTCCGGCGGCGAGCAGCAGCGCGTGGCCATTGCCCGGGCGCTGGCCGGAGAGCCCGCCGTGCTGCTGGCCGATGAACCCACCGGCGATCTGGACGAGAAGACCGCCGAGTCTGTGTTTGCGCTGATGCAGCACCTGCACCGGGAGCGGCGCTTGACTTCCATCCTGGCGACGCACAACCTGGCTCTGGCGCGGCGCTGCGACCGGGTTCTGCGCCTCGAACAAGGAGTGCTCTCCGCGGGACCGGCCGGGGAGGGCGGGCAGGAGGATTCGCGCCGGGCCGCAGGGCCGGATCGGGTGACTCATGTTTGAACGCTACACAGAAAAGGCGCGGCGCGTGATTTTCTTTGCACGCTACGAGGCCACGCAGTACGGCAGCCCGTACATCGAGACCGAACACCTGCTGCTGGGGCTGCTGCGCGAAGACAAAGCCCTGGCCAACCGCTTTCTGCGCGCCCACGGCTCGATTGAATCCATCCGCAAAGAAATCGAACAGCGCATCACCATCCGCGAGCGCATTTCCACTTCGGTCGAGGTTCCGCTGAGCCAGGAGTGCCACCGCATCCTGAAATATGCCGCGGAAGAGGCCGACCGCCTGAACCACAAGCATGTGGGCACCGAGCATCTGCTGCTGGGCATCCTGCGCGAAGAAAAGTGCTTCGGTTCGGAGCTTCTCCAGGAGCGCGGCTTGCGGCTCTCCACGCTGCGCGAGGAGATGGCGCGCGCCGCGGGAGAAAAGGTTGCGGTCAACCGCCCCAAAGAGACTTCGCTGCTGGCCGAATTCAGCCGCGATCTCACCCAGGCGGCCATGGAAGGTCAACTCGACCCGCTGGTGGGCCGCGAGCGGGAACTCGAGCGGGCCATCCAGATCCTGTGCCGGCGCACCAAGAATAACCCGGTGCTGATCGGCGAGCCGGGAGTGGGCAAGACGGCAATCGTCGAGGGCCTGGCGCAGCGCATCGCCGACGGAGATGTACCGTCCTTCCTGGCCGATAAACGCATCCTTTCCCTGGACCTCTCGCTGATCGTCGCCGGGACCAAGTACCGCGGGCAGTTTGAAGAGCGCCTGAAGACGATCATGAAAGAATTGATGGAGAGCCAGAACTCCATCATCTTCATTGACGAGCTGCACACCCTGGTGGGGGCGGGGTCGGCCGAGGGTTCGCTGGACGCCGCCAACATCCTCAAGCCGGCGCTGAGCCGCGGCGAAATCCAGTGCATCGGCGCGACCACGCCTTCCGAGTACCGCAAGTCGGTAGAACGGGATCGCTCGCTGGAGCGCAGGTTCCAGTCGATAAAAGTTTCCGCGCCGTCCGAGGACGAAGCCATCCGCGTGCTGCAGGGCGTGCGCGAGCGCTACGAGAAATTCCACGCTGTCACTTACACCGAGGAGGCCCTGCACTACGCCGTCTACCACTCGAACCGCTACATCCCTGATCGCTTTCTGCCCGACAAGGCCATCGACCTGATCGACGAAGCCGGCGCGCGGGTCAAGCTGCGCCAGTCCATGCTCCCGGAAGAGATCACCGAGGTGCAGAAGCGCATCAAGTTCATCACCCACCGCATGGAAACGGCCATCGCCAACCACGAGTTCGAAAAGGCGCGGTTCTACTCCGAAGAAGAGCGCAAAGAGCGCGAGCACTTGCAGGCCCTGCGCGAGAAGCTGAAGATTGACGACTCGGTATCGGGAGTGGTGACGCGAGAGGATATCGAAGAGGTGGTGGCCCGCTGGACCGGCGTTGAAGTCACCGCCATCAAGGAAGACGAGCAACAGAAACTGATGCGCATCGAGGTGGAGCTGCACAAACGGGTCATCAGCCAGGACCGCGCCATCACCGCCCTGGCGCGCGCCATCCGCCGCAGCCGCGCCGGCCTCAAGGCCCCCGGCCGCCCGGTGGGCTGCTTCCTGTTCCTGGGGCCCACCGGCGTAGGCAAGACGGAAGTGGCCCGGCGACTGACCGAGTTCCTGTTCGGCAACGAGAAGGCGCTGATCCGTTTTGATATGTCCGAGTACATGGAAAAGCACGCCGTCTCCAAGCTCATCGGCGCGCCGCCAGGGTACGTGGGATACGAGGAGGGCGGGCAACTGACCGAGCGTGTGCGCCGCGCGCCGTATTCCATCATCCTGCTGGATGAGATCGAGAAGGCCCATCCCGACCTGTTCAACATCCTGCTGCAGGTATTTGAGGACGGTCAGCTTTCCGACGGTCTGGGCAATACGGTGGACTTCCGCAATACCATCCTGATCATGACCTCCAACCTTGGCGCGCGCTTCCTGCAGAAGCGCTCGACGGTGGGTTTCCAGTCGGGGGCTGATGAGGCCAACACGCAGAAGCTGGAAGACCTGGTGATGGGCGAAGTCCGCCACCTGTTCAACCCGGAATTTTTGAATCGCCTGGACGAGATCATTATTTTCAACCCGCTCTCGGACGACGATTTGCTGCGCATCATCGACATTCTGGTCAGCCAGATCAATGACACGCTTATCCACAGGCAGGTGCAGATCGCGCTTCGTCCGGAAGCGCGCCAGTGGATCCTGGAGAAAACCTGCGCAGACCGCAGCTATGGTGCGCGCCCGCTGCGCCGCGCTCTCCAGCGATACGTCGAAGATCCGCTTTCCGAAACCCTCATCCAGGGTGCTTTGCCCAGGCCGGCCACACTCGAAGTCTTTGTCTCCGGGGACAGCCTCAGTTTCCGGCCGGTGGTAGAAGCAACCCCGGTGGTACAATAGCGAATCTCATCCGCGCAGACCGAGTCCGTGGGGGACGCGAGGAGTATTGAGCTTGTTTTTGGGGAAGCCGGCCCCGATTCCAGGGAAGGCCGCGCGCGTAAACCGATTCCGCAGGAGCTTGTGCGCAGCTGGGTTGCTGTGCCTGGCGGCCACCCTCTATCTTCCTACCCCAGCGGCCGCTCAGGGTGCGGTCATCCAGAAAATCGAAATCGTCGGCAACCGCCGCATTCCCCGCGATACTTTGCGTTCGCGCATATTCACGCGCGAGGGCGATCCCTACAACGAGGAAACCCTGCGGCGGGATTTCCAAGCATTGTGGAATACCCAGTACTTTGAGGATCTCCGCCTGGAAGTGGAGGACAGTACCGACAAGCCCGGCGCCAAGGTAGTCGTTTTCTACGTCAAAGAGCGCCCGGTCATCCGCCGCATCAAGTACAAGGGGAACAATTCGGTCAGCGAGTCCGACATCCTGGACCGCTTCAAGGAACGCAAGGTTGGCCTGACCGTGGAGAGCCAGTTCGACCCCACGCGCATCAAGCGGGCGCAAGTGGTGCTGCGCGAACTGCTGGGCGAGCACGGCCGGCAGTTCGCGGTGGTGCGTCCCACCTACGAGCGGATAGGAGGCGCGGACGCCGTCGAGTTGGTCTTCAACATCGAGGAAGGACCCAAGGTCAAAGTGGGCAAGATACTGTTTGTGGGCAACAAGACTTTTTCCGACCGCAAGATCATCCGCTCGATGCGCAACTCGCGGCCCTATGCCATCCCCATGGGCCTATTTTACCTCGACGTGCTGAGCAAGACCTATGACCGCCGCAAGCTGAGCGAAGACCTGGAAGTAGGCGTCCGAGGGCTGTATCAGGATAACGGCTTCTTCAAGGCGACGGTGAAAGATCCCCAGCTCGACAACGTGAACGTTGAGCGCGGCGGCCTTCCCGGTCCCATCCCCCTGCTGGGGCGGAAGCATGGCAAAGCCGTGAACATCACCATTCCCATTGACGAAGGCGATCGCTTCCGCATGGGCAAGCTGGTGGTGCGCAGCTCCGACCCCGAAAAGCCCGAACTGTTTTTTAAGACCGAGTTCTTGCAGCAGATCTTCCCCATCAAGCAAGGCGATATCTTTTCCGCGGACAAGGTCCGCAAGGCCCTGAAGAGCTACAGCGATCTGTACGGGAACTTCGGCTACATCGACTTTACCCCGCAGCCGCTGACCGACCCGGACGACGTCAATAAAGTGATCAATCTGACTCTGGAGTTTGATCAGCAGAAACAATATCACGTGCGCAGGATCGAATTTATCGGCAACACCACGACGCGGGACAAGGTCATTCGCCGCGAGATCCTGCTGGACGAAGGCGACCTGTTCAACAGCCGCGCCTGGGAGATCAGTATCCTGCGCCTCAACCAGCTCGATTATTTCGAGCCCATCAAGCCCGAGCACGCCGAGCTGAAGCGCAACGTGAAGGAAGGCACGGTAGACGTCTCCCTCAAAGTGAAGGAGAAGGGCAAGCAGTCCATCGGGCTGAACGGCGGCATCAGCGGGATCGCCGGCACTTTTGTCGGAGTCAACTACCAAACCAACAACTTCCTGGGACTGGGCGAGACCCTCTCCTTCTCGGCCGAGTTCGGGACGTTGCAGCGGAGTTTCCTGTTTGGGTTCACCGAGCCGTATTTTCGCGACCGGCCGCTGGCCACCGGATTCACTCTCTTTTCTAGCCGCTACAGTTTCGACCAGACTCGCCAGACCTCGCTCATCGTCGGACAGCAGGTAAACCTGGGCGATCCAAATGCCACGCAAAACTACAACCAGGACAGCAAGGGCTTCACCATGTTCGCCAGCTACCCTTTGAAACGGCTCTCTTTCGCCCGGGTGGGGCTCAGCTACGCGTACACGCGGACGAACATCACCGCTTTCAGCGACGCTTCGCGGATTCTGTTTGAGACCGTCCAGTTCCAGAGCATAGCCGGCCCCTCTGCGCTGCGCGGCATCAAGTCAAGCAAGGTAACGCCCACATTCACCTTTAATACTCTCAACAACCCCATCAGCCCCACCAGCGGCAAGAGTGTATTTCTTTCCATGGCGTTTGAAGGCGGGCCGTTGCAGGGGAACGTGAACGCGGTGACGTCTACGCTCGAATACAAGTACTTCCACCCCGTGAACAAGAGGCGCAATGCGATTGGCTTCCGAGTGCTCACGGCTTTCACCACCGGGTACGGCGGGAAATCGGTGCCGCCCTTCAGCCGGTTTTACATGGGCGGTGAAGACACCATCCGCGGATTCGACGTCCGGACCATCACCCCGGTGACCTTTATTCCCCTCTCCACGCCGACCAACGTCGTTTTCGCCGACCCCACCCGTCTTGATGCCGGTGGCAATCCCACGGCGCGAACCATCAGCGTTCCGGTCCTTCTCTACAATGTTTCTTTCCCTGGCGGTGATCTGGAGTCGGTGCTCAACCTGGAATACCGTATTCCCTTGATCGGGCCGGTGAGCATGAGCCTGTTCGCGGACGCCGGCGTGAACGGCATTCTCCGGCGGGACCAGTTGCAGATCGACCCCACGGGGCTCACCAGTTTGCAGCAGCAGTTTCCGACGGCGACAATCTCAAAGAACCTGCAACTGGCTGAGAAATCCAATTTCCGGCCGCGTGTTTCTACCGGTGTCGAGTTCGTCGTGCAGCTCCCTATTGTCAACGCGCCTTTCCGGCTCTACTGGGCGTACAACGCCTTGCGCTATAATCAGTTGATTTCTGCGCCCCGGGGGGACTTTTTCCTGAGTGCCCAGACTATCGCCTCGCTGCCTCCGGGCGTGCTCGCCAATTCGCTGCTGCCGCAGCTCACCAACCTGCTCGATACGCGAGCGCAGCGGGTGGCCTACGTCGAGGCTCTGAAAACCGTTCGGTTTACGGTCAGCCGGACGTTTTAGTCCGAAAAGGGATTGGATGTTTGTGACAGATGCGGCCTTCTGGTGTTAAGCGCAGGACGGTGCGTTGGCCAGGCAGTCGCGCAGCGCTTTCCAGACGGGTAACGGGCTGAGAGAATACAAGAGATGCGAGTTCTGCGAGCGAGGGGGGATTGGATGAGGTTGGGGAGGTGCTGCGCGATCCTGCTGCTGGGAATCCTGGCGGAAGGGTGTTCCAGCGGTCATAAGGTGACCGTGGCGATTACACCCGCGACGGTGATATTGAATCTGCAGGCGGCTGTGCAGTTCTCCGCCACGGTGACCGGTCAGACCGACCAGACGGTCACCTGGATGGTGAACGATATCGCGGGTGGCAACTCGACATTGGGAATCATCTCGACCAACGGCCTTTACACCGCTCCGGCGGTGCTTCCTCCCCCCGCCAGCGGTTCCACCACTTCTACGGTCACCGTCACGATTAAAGCTGTGAGCACAGTCACCACGTCGGCATCGGCGACCGCCACGGTCACGCTGAACTCCGGGGTGGCCATCACCATCGCGCCCACCACGCCAACCGTGGGCACCTCCGAAGTCCTGACCTTTACGGCCACCGTGACGGGCTCTACGATCCTCACCGCCAATTGGCTGGTGAACAATGTGTCCGGCGGCAACTCGACTACGGGCACCATCACCCCCACCGGGGTCACCGCCGTATACACGGCGCCAGCGACGCTGCCAACCACCGTGACGGTCACCATCACCGCGCAAGCGACTGCGGATACCACCAAGTCTGCGGCCGCGACCCTTACTCTGGTCACTCCGGCCAACCCGACACTGACCGCGGTCAGCCCTACTCAAGTTCCTCAAGGGGTTCTATTTCAGGACCTCTATTTGACCGGCACAAACTTTCTCAGTACCAGCACAGTCCTGCTGGGTGGCAATCCAATTCCGTCCACGTTGCTCAGCTCGACTTTGTTGCGCGCGCGGGCGCCCGCCAATTTACTGAGTTCCCCTGCGACTCTATCGCTTGTCGTGCAGCGTCAGAACGCTTTTACCACCGCATCCCTGAGCGTCAATGTAATGCCGCAGCGCCCCGCTTTGGTTACCACCCTGCCGGACAGCGCCTCGCCCTCTGCCGGCACGGTTACATTTGAGTTCGATGGAGGTTTTTTTCCATCTTCGGTGACCGGGGAGTTCAGCAACCAGCCGAGATCTACCACGCCGATTGATCCTCGCCGCCTGCAAGTCACTATCGGTTCAACCGACCTGACGACTCCCGGCCTGTTCTCCGTGGGCGTACGCAACCCCTTTGCCAGCCCGCCGCGGTCGGCGGTAAATCTTGCCGTGCAGGCGAGTCCGACGAGCGTCCTGCCCGGTGTGACCAATATCATCCCAGGATTCAACCAACCGTCCTCCGTGGCCGTGAACACCGCCACCGGCGTAGCCGTCGTGGCCAACACCGGCGGGAACTCCATCTCCCTCGTCAGCCTGGCTACGAATTTGATCACCAACACAGTGCCCGTCGGCTTGGCGCCGACAGCGGTGGCGGTGGACAACGAACGCAACCTGGCCGTTGTGGCCGACAATGGTAGCAATGACGTTGCCGTCGTAAATCTGGGCACCTTGGCGGTGTCGACGGTGACTGGGGTGGGGACCGCCCCCTTCGCCGTGGGAGTGGACCCGCTCCAGGGACTGGCCCTTGTTGCCAACCAGTCCACCAACACCGCCTCGATCCTGGACCTGAAAACGGTGCCTCCCAGCGTGGTTGGCACTGTGGCCATCAGCACGGGCGCCAACCCCCAGATCGCCGTCCTGCCGCAATTGGGGTGGGCCATCGTCACCCCGGGTGGAGCAGGCGCGATCTCGGTGGTAGATCTGGGACGTCGCAGTGTGGTGTTCACCGCCAACTTGGGCCTGGGTGTGCGCGGTGTGGCCGTCAACACGGAGACCCAAAGGCTCCTGCTCACCGATCCCACGTCGACTTCGGTCATCCTGTTCAGCCTCCTTGACCAGAATGCGCCGGGTTTGACCCTGGAAGCCGGCCATGTTGCCGCGGCCATCAATCCGCTTACCAACACGGGAGTCACCGTCAATCCAAGCCTGAACCAGGCCTCGGTGATCGATATGCACACTCCGCAACGGGTCGCTACCTTCATCAACGTGGGCATAAATCCGCGCGCGGTGGCCATTGACCCGGGCACGAACACGGCGCTGGTGGCCAATCAGGGTGACAACACCGTTTCCGTCATCGGACTGGGGCCGATCCGCTCGACCGCTCCCCCGCCCAACGACGGACCGCAAATTGTGCAGATGAATCCGCCGCTCACCTTTACTTCCGGCAATCCGCTGACCCTCAGCATCATCGGAAATGGATTCGTTTCCGGTTGCGCCGTGCGGTTTGATGAGTCGTCGTCGCTGATCACCACGACATTTGTCAGCTCCCGCCACTTGACGGCCACGGTGGACCCGACCACCTATCTAAGCGCTCCGCGGCGCTTTGTGGTGGACGTGGTGAATCCCGGTTCTAAGCCATCCAACGTGGAAAATCTTGTGGTCATCGAGGCGGTGCCGGTTGGCCTCAACCCGCAGGCAGTGGCCATTGATCCGGATCTCGACCTGGCGGTAGTGGTCAACACCGGCGGTAACAGCATTTCGCTGGTGAACATGACCACGGGCAGCGTTACCGCCACCATCAGCATGGGGGCCAACGCCAATCCCCAGGCAGTCGCCGTGCTGCCTCGCGCCGGGCGCGCCGTGGTCACCAACGGCGGCACCGGCACAGCCTCCATCGTGGATCTGGTCGGGGCGAGCATCCTGGCCACCGTCGGTGTTGGCAGTCAGCCGGCGGGAGTGACCATCGACCCGGACTCGGGTAACGCCCTGGTGGCCAATAGCGCCAGCAATACCCTCAGCGTGTTCAGCGTTACCGGCTCGGGCACGCCCTCCGTGGTCACCATCGCCGTGGACGCAAAACCCGTGGCTGTGGCGGTTGCGCCGGAGTTGCACTTCGCGGCCGTGGCCCACGCGGTCGCCAACAATCTCATGATCCTGGACACCTCCGGCCCGACTCCGGTGATCCTGAGGCGTGTCGGCGGATTCCAGCTTCCCACCGGAGTGGTCTATGATCCGGTGTCGCAGTTTTTCGTGGGCGTGTCCAGCCTGACCAACAACCTGGTGGTCGTGGATCCAGTCACGGGACTCAACGCATCCGCCCATGTGGGCATCAACCCCACTTCGGTGGCCTACAACTTCCAGACCAGCACGCTGCTGACGGTGAATACCGCGAGCAACACGATTTCGGTCTTTGATTTCCCCAATCGAAGCGTGCGGGCGATCCTCGGCCTGGCCGCGGGCCCGCAGTTCTCGGTGGACATCCACCCGCGCACAAATCTGGCGGCGATTGTGGACCAGGCCAACAACCGGCTCCTGCTGGTACCCATGCCCCGATGAGGACTGCGAAGAAATTTCGATGGGAAATGGCCGGCGGCAGTGGACCTGGAATGGTTGCGGCGGCGGGGTGTCCTGGGGCAGCCACCATCCCGGGAGCGGGGAAAAAGAAGCTGGGGAGGCTTCTTTTGCGTTGACCGTGTGTTTTCTTGACGGCTATAATCACGGGCTTGTTGCCACGCTAATTTTTCCGTAAGGAGTCAGCATGAAGCTTATATTTCGCGCCTCGGCACTGGGGATGCTCCTGTTCGCCGGGGTAAGTCTGGCAGCGGCACAGAGCGGCACGGGCACCACCGCAGCCACGCCTCCATCCAATAAGGTGGGTTATCTAGATATACGCCAGGCCATCGCCGCTACCGCCGAAGGTAAGATGGCCCTGGCCGAATTGCAATCTCAGTTCGCTCCCAAGCAGGCCGAACTCGAGAACGTGCGCAAGGTCGTCGAAGAATTGCAGGGCCGCCTGCGCGCCGGTGAGCGCACCCTGAGCGATGAAGAGCGGGCACGCCTCGAGCGGCACGGAGAGCGCCTGGCGCGGAGCCTGCAGCGCAAGCAGGAGGAGTACCAGGAAGAGGCCAACGCGGCGCAGAGCGAAATCTTCGACCGCTTGGGCCGCAAGATGGTGGACGTGATCGGCCGCTACGCGCGCGAGAACAACTACGGCGTCATTTTGGACTCCCAGCAAGCCTGCGGTGTCTTCTGCTCGAACCAACTCGACACCACCCAGGACATCATCCGGCTCTATGACCAGGCCAACCCGGTCAAGGCCGGGTCGGGCCCCTCCGGCGGGACGCAAAAGCCGCCCGCACAGCCGCCCAAGCCGACGCAGCAACAGCCTGCGCCGCCCAAACCAAAACCGTAACCCGATCGTCGAGGTTAATCCGGCCGGCCCAGCCGGGAGAGACGAAGTCGCCCTGGGTCACGCTCATCCCGCGGGCGTCCATTGCGGGATGAGCGCGCGACGGGGTGTCTGGCGCCGCCCTGGGGCGGCCTTGCTTTCCCCGATTGGAGTAGATATACTGCACGCTGTCCAGACAGGGCAACGTGGCGAGTGGGCGAAAGCCCACTTTTTTGTTGGCGGGACCGCCCTCCCCCGCTTGGGGCGAGGAAGGGTGTAGTCCCGGCAGGCGGCGGCGAAGATGGACCTGGACAAGATTCGGGATGCGGCGGGGCGGGTAGCCAGCTCGGAAGGCGCTGAGCTGGTTGACGTCGAGTTGAAGGTTGGCCGGCAGCGCTTCCTGCGCATCACCATTGACAAGCCGGGGGGCATCACTCATGGGGACTGCGAGGCGGTCAGCAAGCAGGTCAGCGTGATCCTGGATGTCGAGGATCTGCTGCCGGGACAGGGCTATATCCTGGAGGTCAGCTCGCCCGGAATGGACCGGAAGCTGGTGAAGGCGTCTGAGTATGAGCGCTTCACCGGGAGACTGGCGCGGATTTCGCTCTCCCAACCGGTCGAGAATTCCAGTTTTTACGAAGGGCGGCTGGCCGGCTGCTCGGAAGGCATTGTGCGGCTGGATGTGAAAGGCCGAATCGTGGCGCTGCCGCTCGTGGGGATCCGCAAGGCGCAACTGGTGGTTGAGCTGTAAGGGAGACCGTGTATGGCGAGTCCGCTCTACCAGTCAATTGAGCAGATCAGCCGGGAGAAGCACATCGAGCCGGAGATCATCATCGCGGCCGTCGAGGACGCTATGGTGGTGGCGGCGCGGAAGTTCTATAAGACCGAGGAAGACCTGCGGTCGAAGTTGAACCAGGAAACTGGGCAAGTGGATATCTACGCCGTGCGGGTGGTGGTGGAGACGGTGGCCGACCCCGTGCGCGAGATGTCCCTTAAAGACGCGAAGAAGATCGATCCACAGGCCGAGGTAGGCAGTGAAGTCCTGCTGGTCAAGTCCACGGAGATGCTGGGCCGCATCGCCGCGCAGACCGCCAAGCAAGTCATCATGCAGAAGGTCCGCGAGGCCGAGCGGGACACCATCTACAACGAATTCCACACCCGCGTCGGCGAGCTGGTCAACTGCATCGTCAAGCGGGCGGAAGGTCCCGATCTGATTGTGGACCTGGGCCGCACCGAAGCCCGGCTGCCCAAGCGCGAGCAGTCGCGTCTGGAGGCCTATAACCTGGGCGAGCGGCTCAGAGTGGTGATCCGCGCCGTGGAGCGCGCCGCGCGCGGGCCGCAGGTGATCGTTTCCCGCGCCGATCCCGTGCTGGTGCAGCGCCTGTTCGAGATGGAAGTGCCGGAGATTTACGACGCCACGGTGCGCATTCGCGCGGTAGCGCGCGAGGCCGGCGAGCGCACCAAGATCGCCGTGGAGAGCCGCGACAAGGACGTGGACCCGGTGGGCGCCTGCGTGGGCATGAAGGGCATGCGCGTGCAGTCCATCATCCGCGAGCTGCGCGGCGAGAAAATCGACATCATTCCCTTCAACGAGGACACGGTCACCTTCGCGCAGAAGTCTCTCAGCCCCGCCAAGGTCACCCGCGTGCAGATTATTGACCCCGAGGAGAAGCGCCTGGAAGTGATCGTCGAAGACACCCAGCTCTCTCTGGCCATCGGCAAGAAGGGGCAAAACGTCCGCCTGGCCAGCAAGCTGATCGGCTGGAACATCGATATCAAGAGCGAGGAAGAGAAGCGCCGGGAGATCGAGGAGCAGATGAACGCCCTCACTTCCACCACCACCCCGCTCAGCGAGCTGCAGGGCATCGGGCCGAAAACCATCGAGAAGATCGCGACCCAGGGAATCAGCTCGATCGAAAAACTCGCCGACATGTCCGTCGAACAATTGCTCGAAATCCCCGGCATTGGCGAGAAGATGGTGGAGAAAATCCGCCTGGCGGTCACCTCCTACTTCGAAGCCCTGGATGGGGCCGCTGCCGCTGCCGCTGCGGAAGCCGCAGTAGCCCCCGCCGCTGCGGTGGAAGAAGGAGCCGCCCCGGCCGCCCTTCCTGCATCAGGGCATTCTGGCGAAGAAGTTTCTGCGCAAGAGTCCGCACCCGCCCAACAGGAGAGCGGCAGCACGGATCCTGTGACCGGAGGGGCGGAATCCGGCGAGAGCGCGGCCGAGGCGGTTACGGATAAGAAGGAGCCCGAGTAGCAGCGCCACTTATGGCTGAGTCTAACCAAATCCGCATCAACGAACTGGCCCGTGAGCTCGAGGTCAAGGCCAAGGCAATCCTCGAGTCCTTGCCCCATGTCGGTTTCACGGAGAAAAAGACGCACTCGAGTTCGCTCGATCTCGAGACTGCGGAAAAAGTGCGGAGGTATATCCGCGCGGCCGCGGAAGGCGAGCAACCGGAAGCGCCGAAAGCTCCTGCAGCCGTCCTGGTCGCCGCGTTGCCCGCTGTTGCTGCTCCACCGTCAGTCCCTGTAGCCGCCGAGCCGCCTGCTGTTCCGGATGCTTTTCTTCCCGTGGCCAAGCCTGCTCTTCCCGCGGGGCCGGCAATTGTGCTCGCGGGAGAACCCCGAGCGCCGGGTGTGCCCGCTCGTCCTGTAGCGCCTGCCACAACGCCTGGAGCGGTGCCTTCGGTTCGTCCGGCAGGCACGCCTCTGGTTGTGCGGCCCGCGGCAGCGGCCGGCGCGCCAGTGGCGGGGCGTCCCGCGGTTCCTTCACGCATCCCGGCAAAGCCTGGAGTACCGCCAGGGGAAACCACGGGCCGCGCAATGGCCCGTCCTGGTGAGACGCCGGTCCGCCCGGCCGCAGCCACTGGAGCGCCTGCCAGGACGCCGCTGATTCCGGCGAAGAAACTTCCGCTTCCCGCGCTGCCCCAACGGGCGATGCTGGGGGGCGCTCCGGCGAAAGAATCCTCCACTGGCCGGACGGCTCCCCGTCCGCCGCAGAAACCGCCCATCCCCGGAACCACGGGGTCGGGCCGGCTGTCGCATCCGCGCGCGCCGCGGCTGGGCGCTGCATCCGCCACCGGAGATCGCGCGGCAACTAAGCCTAGCGTAGGAAAGCCGCTCTATGAGCGCAAGCCAGCGGCGCGCGCGCGCCCGCTGATGGAGAAGCGCTTCGATGAAGGGGAGCGCAAGCTCCATCCCGTGCGCACGCGTCCGGGCGTGGGCGAGCGGCGCGCGACGCGTGCTGAACACCCCGCGGCGCCGCCGCGTGAACCGCGGGAGATCACCATCACCGAAGGGATCAGCGTGCGGGAGTTGGCTGAAAAGCTTGACGTGCGCGCCAAGGAGCTTCTGCGTACGCTGCTCGACCGCGGCATCTTCGCCAGCATCAACCAGGCGCTGGATGTGCAGACGGCGACACAACTGGCGGAAGCCTTCAGCGGCGTGGTCAGCGTACGCTCGTTCGAAGAGGAAGTGGTGCAGGAAGTGGCGCGGGAGGACAAGCCCGCGGAACTCGAGCCGCGCGCCCCGGTGGTCACGGTGATGGGCCACGTGGACCACGGAAAGACTTCGCTGCTCGACGCCATCCGCCTGACCAACGTTGCCGAGGGCGAGGCTGGGGGGATCACCCAGCACATCGGCGCCTACCAGGTGAAAGTGGGCGATCGCAAGATCGTGTTCATTGATACACCGGGCCACGAGGCGTTTACGCGCATGCGCGCCCGCGGCGCAAAGGTCACCGACATTGTCGTGCTGGTGGTCGCCGCCGACGATGGCATCATGCCCCAGACCCGCGAGGCCGTGGACCACGCGCGCAGCGCCAATGCGCCCATCATCGTGGCCATCAACAAGATTGACAAGCCGGAGGCCCAGGTCGAACGCGTGAAGCGGCAGTTGACCGACATTGGCCTGATGCCCGAGGAATGGGGCGGCCAGACGGTGACCGTGGAAGTCTCCGCGCGGCAGAAAACCAACCTCGATCGCTTGCTGGAAATGATCCTGCTGGTGGCCGACATCCGCGAGCTGAAGGCCAACGCCAAGGCCCCGGCCACCGGCACCGTCCTCGAATCGCGAGTGGACAAAGGGCGCGGGCCAGTGGCCACGGTGCTGGTGCAGAGCGGCGTGCTGAACGTAGGCGACGTCTTCTTCTGCGGCGCCGTGTACGGCAAAGTGCGCGCCCTGTTCGACGACCAGGCCCAGCCGGTGAAGTCAGCCGGGCCCTCCACGCCGGTCGAAGTCCTCGGCCTGCAGGGTGTGCCCGAAGCCGGAGATCAGTTCCAGGTGGCCGACGAGGGCCGCGCCCGCCACATCGTGGACTATCGCCAAGGCAAGCGACGCGAAGCCTCGATGGCGCGCTTGAGCGGCGGGCGCATCACTCTCGACCAGCTCCACGAACAGCTTACGACCGGCGAGGTCAAGGAGCTGCCTGTGGTCATCAAGGCGGACGTTCAGGGCTCGGTTGAAGTGTTGAGCGAGCTGCTGCCCAAACTCTCCACCGACCAGGTGAAAATCAAGATCCTGCACGCCAGCGTAGGCGCGGTCACCGAGACCGACGTGCTGCTGGCTTCGGCGTCAAACGCGATCATCGTCTCCTTCAACGTGCGGCCGGACCGCAAGGCGGTCGAGCTGGCGCAGCAGGAGAACGTGGACATCCGCACGCACACCATTATCTACGAGCTGACCGACGAGATGAAGAAGGCCATCACCGGTTTGCTCGAGCCGGTCTTTAAGGAGATGTATCTGGGACGCGCCGAAGTGCGCAACACATTCCGCATCAAGGGAGTGGGCATGGTGGCCGGCTGCTCGGTGCAGGACGGCGTGGCGCGGCGCGACGCGGAGCTTCGTGTGCTGCGCGACAGCGTGGTGGTCCATACCGGCAAGATCAGCTCGCTCAAGCGCTTCAAAGACGACGCCAGTGAAGTGCGCTCCGGCTTCGAGTGCGGCTTGAGCATCGCCAACTTCAACGATGTGAAGGTCGGCGACATCCTGGAATTCTTTACCGTGCAAAAGCTGGTGGCCGCCGAGGCTACCGCGTAGCCGCCTCGCGATTATCCGCGCTCGTCACAACTGTATCCTCCGGGGGACGCCATGCCGGTCGGTGTGCTGACACTGGAAATTTTCATCCCAGACGCCCGCTCCCTGAAAGATAAACGCCAGGTGCTGCGCAGCCTGAAAGACCGGCTGCGCGGCCAATTCAACGTGGCCGTGGCGGAGTTGGACCACCAGGATGTCTGGCAGCGCTCGGTGGTCGGCGTGGTTTCCATCTCCAATGACCACCGCCACCTGGAAGAATCCCTGCAACATGTGGCCGAAGAATCGGCACGAATGCTCGGCAAGGACCTGGTTGGCCAGCAGATCGATTTTTTTTAACGGGAAGCCGGAGACGCGCCGCAGCGGCGAAAAAGCGCATCAGGCAGAAATCATGGAAGGCACAAGACATCGCCACGAGCGCGTGGCCGAGGAACTACTCCACGAGGTCAGCGGCATGCTCGCCGGCGAGCTGAAAGATCCGCGAGTGGTGGGGCTGCTGACAGTCATGGAGGTGCGCGTGTCTCCGGACCTGAAGCACGCTCGCGTTTACATCAGCGCCCATGGCACTGACGCTGAGCGCGCCAGCACCCGCAAGGGTTTGGACGCCGCCGCCGGGTATGTCCGACGGGAGTTGACCTTGCGCCTGCAGATGCGCCGCGCTCCGGAGATCCATTTCATGGTGGAGACTGCGGGCGCGCAGTCCGAGCGGATCGACGAGTTGCTGCGCAAGGCCCAGGACCCCGCCGGTACCTGAGCGCCTCTCCGCCCACTCGCGTCAAATCACATGCCTCGAAAATTGCAGCCTGCCCCCTTCGATGGGGCCCTGGTGGTCCACAAGCCGCGTGGCAAGACTTCGCATGACGTGGTCGAAGCGGTGCGCCGGCTGGTGGGGTTCCGCCAGATCGGCCACCTCGGAACACTTGACCCGCTGGCCACCGGCGTCCTCGTTCTTCTGCTGGGGCGCGCCACGCGCCTGGCGCGGTTCTACACCGGGCGGCGCAAGCGCTATTCCTGCGTCTTCCGCTTCGGCTACGCCACCGACACGTATGACGCCGATGGCAAGCCGCTCGGTCCGGACACCGCGCCGGTGCTCACGCGTGAGGAAATCGAGCCGCTGGTGGCCGGATTTGTCGGCCGGTTTAGCCAGATGCCTCCGCCTTATTCTGCCAAGAAAATTCACGGGCGCCCGGCGCACGAACTGGCGCGGAAAAACAAGCCGGTCGATCTCAAGTCAGTGGACGTGGATGTCTTCGAGTTTCGTGTGGTGAGTGTGGAGGGCGCGCGGATGCGCTGCGAGATCGAATGCGGCGCGGGCACCTATATCCGCTCGCTGGCGCACGACCTTGGTGCGCGGCAGGGCTCGGGTGCGCATCTGGAAGAAATCACGCGCACCGCAGTCGGAGAATTTACGCTCGACCAGGCCGTTGGCGCCGAAGAGCTGGAGGATGCCGCCCGCCGCGGGACGCTGGAGGCCTTAACCATTCCACTCGAACGGCTGCTTCCGGAAACGCCTCGCGCCACCGTACTGCCCATCGTCGAGCGCCGGGTGCGCCACGGGGCGCGGTTCACCGTGCCCATGGCCCACATCCAGCCGGGCGTCGTGAACCTCGCACCAGGCGCATCCTCGCAGCTTGATTCTGGAGAGTGGAAGCAGCCGCGGTTGCGAGTCTTCAGCCAGCAGCAGAAGCTGATCGCCGTGGCCGAAGCGGTAGCCCCGCTCACCTACCAGCCGGTCGTCGTCCTCGACGCGGCACCGTAATACAGGAATCATTCGGCGTTCAAGACGCGCAGCCCGCAGGCACGGCGGCATGCCGCCACACACCAGGAAAGCTTATTCCCCAGATTCGAGAAATCTCACTGGTCTGGTTGCTCGACCGGGGTGGAGATCCTCTGCCCCGCCTCGGTCGCGCGGCCGGTGTAGATTGACCGGTCAATGCGCCGTCCGCGGCGGAGCAGGCGCGGCGTGAGCATAAAGATGAGCTCGGTTTCCTGGTTTTCCGTGTCGCGTCTACCGGCGGCATAGCCGAGCCCAGGGATTCCCGCGGCGCCCGGGAAACCCGTTCTCGTGTGCGTTTTTTCGAGATCGTAAATCCCCGCCAGCACGGTCGGCTCATTCATTTTCAGGCGCACGGTCTGCTCCAGCGTGCGGTTGTTGATTACCGGGATGCCATTGAGACTGGCTGAGGAGAGGCTGCGGATTTCGAATTCCAGATGCACGGTCACCTCGTCGCCGGGATGCAAGCGTGGCGTGGCCTTCACCTTCAGCCCGATGTCCTCATATTGCGCGGAGGGGTACGGCTGTTGCTGGTTGGGCTGGATGATCCCTGTGGAGCTGATGACCACGCTCACCGAATTGCCGCCGGAATTGGCGATGGCCAGGTCGGTCAGCGTATTGGAGGTGGTGAAGTTTCCTGTGGCCAGGCCGGAGGGCTGGGTGCCGGTGGCGAAATTCACGGTGGTGGTGAAGGTGCCGTCGCCGTTGCCGAAGAGCACGGTAGCCGTACTGTCGTTCTGGTTGGCGATGGCAAGATCAATCTTGCTGTCACTGTTGAAATCGGCGGCCACCACCGCCACCGGCTGGCCGCCGACGTTGATGTCCGTGCGCGTGGATTGGAACGAGCCATTGCCGTTGCCGAGGATCTCGGAAATTGTGTTGTCGCCCTCGTTGACCACGACTAGATCGGCGTTGGTGTCGCCGTTGAAGTCGGCGCTGGCCAGCGCCACTGGTTTGGTGCCCACGGTGATATTAATTTGTGAGGGGAACAGAGGTGTATTGCCGGCCACAGCGTTGGCGAGCAGGACGGTCACCGTATTGGACGTGGAGTTGGCCACGGCCAGGTCAGGGCGGCCGTCCTTATTGAAGTCCGCGGTGATGATGCCGATGGGTCCGGTGCCCGAGATGATCGGGACGATGACCGGGGGCTTGAATGTGCCGTCACCGTTTCCCAAGAAGATCGAAATGGTGTTGTCAGCCTCATTGGTAACCGCCAGGTCGATCTTGTTGTCCCCGTCAAAATCCGCGGCCACGATCCCGGAGGGCATCCCTCCGGTGGCGGGAGGTAACGCCGTGTTCACGGTGCCGAAAGTGCCGTCCCCGTTCCCCAGCAGGATGGTCAGCGTTTTGTCGGCCTGGTTCACCACCGCCAGGTCGGGGTGGCCGTCGCCGTTGAAGTCGGCGGCTACCAGGGCGGCGGGCTGCTGTCCGACAGCGATGTCGGTACTGGCAGCAAACGTCCCATCGTTATTTCCCAGCAATACGGAAACTGTGTTGGCGCCCTGGTTGGCGGTGACCAAGTCCAGGTGGCTGTTGCTCCGCAAGTCCGCCGAAATGATGGCTTGCGGATTGATGCCCACGTTGAAGCTGTTGATCACTACCGAAGGGGTGACACCCACCGTGGTGGTGCCTGACGAGAGCACCGAATAGCTGATCGGGTAGCGGTCGCCGATGAAGAAGGTGACCGCCTCGCCGTCCTGTGATCGCAGCAGCAGGCGTCGCGCGCGGCGGATGGCGCTGAGCGTTTCGCTGAAATCAGCGCGCGCGCCCGGAAGCGTAGCCAGAAAAACGGTCTTGCCTCCTCCGAAAGCAATCAACGGTGGCACCAGCGAGATCAGCGAGGCGCCACCGGTTCCGAGCAGTGCGGCGATCTGGGCGGGCGACGAGCCGCTGAACCCCGAGGGCATCCCGAACAGCCGCTCGATCACATTGACCAGGCCTTCGGTGGACTGCTGGGCCTCGCGCAGGTCGGACTGGGACAGCGTCAGGACCCGTGCGCTGGATGGCGGGGTGATTCCCAGCTTGCGGGCAAGATCGCGATGCACTTCCAGGATCTCCACCTCGAGCATCACCTCGCCGCGCGCCTGCTCCAACTCCTCGACCAGGGCGGCGGCCAGGTCCACGTCCGCCTGCGGGCCACGCAGGGAGAGGGAACGTGTGGCCGTGTTGAGTTGTGTCCTGTTTACGCCGGAGAGTTCCCTCACTAGACGAACCATCTCGGTCATCTGCTCGGGCCGGTCGGAATCCGGCAGGACGATGGAGCGCTCGATAAATGGCAGGTACTGCCTGCGCTTCTCAGGCGAGTCGTTGGTCACCAGAAACGTTCGCGAGTCGATGGCCCGCCAGAAAGTGGAGGTCTGCTGGCCGAGCAAGCGCAACGCCGTGGCAAAGTCCACGCCCGCGACGCGGAAGCGGATGAGGCGGGTGGTGGTGTCTTCGTCGAAAGCCACGGTGAGGCCGAACTGGCGGGCGATCTCCTCATAAGCCCCGCGCGTCTCGCCGCGGAAATCGATGTCCCGCTTGCCGGGACGCGGCTGGATTTCCACCGGCCCCGAGGCCAACGGCGGTACGCTGTCGGTCATACGCAATGTCTGCCGCTCGAGTTGCTGCAGGCGCTCTCGCGCCACGGTGTAGTTCGGATCGATGGCCAGCACAGCGGCAAGCTCGCGGCGCGCATCGGCCAGCCTGCCGCCAACGGCGTAGCGTTCGGCCAGCTCGATGTGTTGCTGCATCAGCGCAAACCGAGCGGATTCAAAGCGCGCGCGATATTCGCGGTTGGCCGGAGCGAGCCGCACGGCTTCTTCATACGCGGCCACAGCGTCGGTGAGTTTGTTTTCCTGTTCCGCAGAGCGGCCGTTCAAAAAGGCCCGCCGCGCCCGCTTTTCCGCCGCGGCCTCTCCGGCCGGCGCAGAATCCTTTTGGGTGGGGACCGAGCCTGGGCCGGAAGGTTTCTCCTGGCCCGCCGGGGGGTTCTGAGTCTGCGGCCAAGCCAGGCCCGCGGTAACGAAAACGAGCAGTGCGCTGGTCGCGAGCTTCCACCGTTGCGCTGAGGGAATCATGCGGAGTCGCTATTGTATCGGGAAGCGCCGGCTGGGGCGGGGGAAATTCCTTGCCGCAGGCCGCTCGAGCCGCGGGAGCCCTTGGCGATTGACCCCGCCGCGCGGCTTCTGTAACCTCGACTCCTGCGCGCTGAGCCCGCATCGCGCAGGCTGCACACCGGGCGGGAGCGGTCCGGCCGCAGGGCGCCGGGCCAGGCAGGAGCAGCCGTGAAGCCAATGATCGAAAAGGTAGCCGTACTGGGCGCGGGGACCATGGGAGCGCGCATCGCCGCGCATCTCGCCAACGCCGGCGTACCTTGTTTCCTTCTGGACATCGCCCCCGCAGGGCTCTCGCCTGACGAGCAGAAGAAGAAACTGACGCTCGAGCATCCCGATGTGCGCAACCGCATCGTCCGCGCCGGTCTGGAAGCGGCGAAAAAATCGCGTCCCGCGGCGTTCTTTGCCGCCGACAACGCCCGGCTCATCACCGCCGGGAACTTCGAAGACAATCTGGCCTGGTGCGGTGAAGCCGATTGGATCATCGAGGCCGTGGCGGAAAACCTGGAGATCAAGCGCCGCCTCTTCGAGCGCGTCGAGCAGCACCGCAAGCCCGGCACGCTGGTCACCTCCAACACTTCCGGCCTGCCCATCCGCTTGATTGCCGATGGGCGCTCCGAGGATTTTCGCCGCCATTGGGCGGGCACGCATTTCTTCAATCCTCCACGGTACATGAAGCTGGTCGAGTTGATCCCCGGTCCGGAGACGGCGCCCGAAGTGCTTGCGCAATTGGGAGACTTCTGCGACCGGCGGCTTGGCAAAGGCGTGGTAGTGGCCAAAGACACGCCCAACTTCATCGCCAACCGCATCGGCACGTACTCCATGCTCAACGTCCTGCGCCTGATGCACGACCTGGACATGACCCTAGAAGAAGTGGATGCGTGCACCGGCCCGGCAGTGGGCTGGCCCAAGTCAGCCACTTTCCGCACCGCGGACATCGTGGGTCTCGACGTGCTCGTCAGCGTGGTACGCAACATCTATGAAAATGTCCCCGATGATGAGATGCGCGAACGCTACCGCGTGCCTGCCTTGGTTGAAGAGATGCAGAAGCGCGGCTGGCTGGGGGATAAGACCGGCGGCGGCTTCTACAAGCGAGTCAAGGGCGGCGAGAGCAAGGAAATCCTCACGCTGGACTGGAAGACGATGGAATATCGCCCGCGGCAGAAGGCGCGGCTGGGGTCTATCGACGCGGGCAAGACCATCGAAGACACCCGCGAGCGGCTGCGCGAGCTGCTCGCCCCGGTCCTGGCGGGGAAGGGCGGAGACCGCGGCGCACGCTTCCTGTGGGGCTCGATTTCAGAGATGTGTCTCTACGCCGCGCGGCGCGTCCCCGAAATTGCCGACCGTGTGGTGGACGTGGACCGCGCCATGCGCTGGGGATTCGCTTGGGAGATGGGGCCGTTCGAGATTTGGGATGCGGTGGGAGTGCCGGCCATGGTCGCGCAGTTGGAGAAGGACGGAAAGACGGTGCCGCCCCTGGTAGCCGCGCTGCTTTCTTCGGGCAGGACTTCCTTTTATCAATCCGAAAAAGGGACCACGCTCTATTTCGATCCGCGCAGCAAGGCCGAGGAGAAGGCCGCCGAAGCGCCGGGCGTAATCATTCTCAAGTCCTTGCGCGAACGCGGCGCGGTGATCGAGAAAAACGCCGGCGCCAGCCTGCTGGACCTGGGCGACGGCGTGGTGTGCTGTGAGTTCCACTCCAAGATGAACGCCATCGGCGGCGATACCGTGCAGATGCTCAACGCCGGGCTGCGCCGGCTGCGCTCCGATTTCGAGGCCATGGTGGTGGCCAACCAGGCGCAGAACTTTTCCGTGGGCGCGAACGTGATGCTCCTGCTGATGTCCGCGCAGGAGCAGGAGTGGGACGAAATCCATTTCGCCGTGCGGCAATTCCAGCAGGTCAACCTGGCGCTCAAGCATGCGCCCAAGCCGGTGGTGGCCGCGCCGTTCGGCATGACGCTTGGCGGCGGCTGCGAGATCAGCCTGCACTCCGCGCGCATCCATGCCGCCGCGGAGACGTACATCGGGCTGGTCGAGACCGGCGTCGGCCTGATCCCCGCCGGCGGCGGCACCAAGGAAATGCTGCTTCGCGCCAACGAGCACGCGCTGGCCGTGAACCCCTCCGGCGGCGAAGGTTTCGACCTCGACCTCTTCCACGCGCTCAAGCCCATCTTCGAGAACATCGCCATGGCCAAAGTGTCCACCAGCGCCGAAGAGGCGCGCGGACTGGGTTACTTGCGCCCCGCCGATCTGGTGGCCATGAACAAAGACCGCCAGGTGGGCGACGCTAAAGCCACTGCGCTGGCTCTGGTCCGCGGCTACCGTCCGCCGTCCGCGCCCCCAACTGCGCCCTCGATGCGCGTGCTGGGGGAATCGTTCCTCGCCGGAGCAAAACTCGCTGTGCACATGATGCTGCGCGGGGAGTACATCTCCGAATACGACGCCGTGGTGGCGCGTAAGGTGGCCAACGTGCTGGCGGGAGGCGCTCTCTCTTCGCCGCAAATGGTGAGCGAACAATACCTGCTCGACCTCGAGCGCGAAGCATTTGTCAGCCTGTGCGGCGAGCGCAAGACCATCGAGCGCATCGCCCACACGCTCAAGACCGGCAAGCCACTGCGCAACTAGCACTATTTAGTTCGCTTTGTCGCTCGCTTCCAACCCTTGTGTAGGCCGCCAGACGTGAACTACAAACGGTTCTTGCGCGTCCAAGAACATTCTCGCCCTGGCAAACAGTCCAATTTTGCCGACTTCATCAAATTGGTTCGTGAAACCCGTATTCCCGAACAATGCTTCGCCGGCCACAACGCCTTCCCGGTGATGACGGTCAATGGTGTCGCGGTTTGCTTCCAGCTCATCCTGGAAAACCACGGAGTACGCTGGCTGGGAATACACAACCGCATAATTTCCGTCATCCATCCTGCGCACGCTGAAGTCGGGGTGAGCAAAATAGATGTCGTGCAAAATCTTCTTGGCAGATGCTTCGGAATCGGCATCGTCCGGTACCAAGACGCAGGTTCCGTGCTTGAAGATTGCAAACGTTTTTTGTCTGTCGCAATAGTAAGCAAATGTCTCGATGATTCGGGGGATGTTAATGGGCGCATCCGGCTTCCACTGAGGTTTCGGAGGGAAATCAGGATCAGCCTTCGCCTTGGAAGGCCCCAACCGTTTCAATAGCCTTTGCAGCGCACCCAACCGCATAGCTCCTAATTTCGAGAGAATCCAACAGCCTGATCTTACCAGTTCTGTTCGAGCCGCGAAGCCTCTCAAATTACACGCAGCGCTTCTTGTAGCCATGCCACCACGGCCTAGACATCACGTAACACCCGGCCCGCGAGATTACTCATTTGGTGGTGGGGCGGCGCCGGAACAGGCGCCGATCCCACTTCACCGGGCGCGGCGGCGAAGCCGACAGCGAAGGAAACTGCGGGTGCTCCTGATTGACCAGAATGTTGCGTCCCATTCCACTGCCGGCCACCGATGGCACCACCAGAACTGTGCTGCGCATTTCGCTATACCAGCGGTTCCCGAACGCCTGGCTAGCCGCGTAATCGGGCGCATCCCATCCCGGCAAATCGTCCGGAGTGATTTCTTCGATGTCCACTTCCGCGGGGATGTGGATTTCTATCGAGGCAAACCCTCGCGGCACGCGGCCCAGGTTGCTGTGCGCCAGAATCTCAAGCAGGGCACCTGCGTAGGAGTCCGCAGCGTAAATCACCCGCTGGCCTTTGACGTTCCAGCGCGCTCCCTCCAGCGCCGCACCCCTTCCGTCAAAAATGGGAAACTTTGCGCGAGCGATGCGGAACGCCTGCAGCGGCCCCTTATACCGGGAGGCCATACTGGAGGCGGTCCAGCACGGACTCCACCTGCCGGGCGCCGAGTTCGGTGAGGGCGCATTCGATGGGCGGGCGGCCGCCCAGCTCGGGATGCGGTGTGGTCAACCATTCGCGAGCGTCGTTCTGGTTGTCCCAGACGGCCTCGGCGGCCGCGATCACGCGTGCCAGGCGCTCCGTGCGTTCACTCTCCGCCGCCCGAAGCTTGCCGGTCCGCCGTTTGTAGGTAGCCTCCGGCACAATCCGATAGAGGCATTGGTTTGCTTCCCGGGGAGCAGCATAAACGCGCCGCACCGTGATGCGCAGTGCCGCCTTAGGCAAGCCTTCGGCCACAATCTCTTCCAAGTCCTCAATGGAGGCGACTGACTTGCCGAGGACAGACTTTCCACCCATCACGTCGGCGATGCGCTTTGCCTCAATCATGCGACCTCCAAGCTGGTATCAGTATACTCCAGGAGACGGCTCAATTGATACCAGAGCTGGAGTGCCCCCAGGGCGCACAAAAACAAGGCCCCAGAGAGGCGGCACGAGGGGCACCCGTCACATCTCCGTTGGTCGGCCTAACAGAGCGCCAATGGCATCAAGATGGAAAATCTGTGGAAACCGCTGACAACTGGTTTACGTCCGCTTAGACTTGGGTCCGAAATGACGGTCGGAACCAGTCCTGCATGAATGATTGTGAACGGGGGGATGGGATGAAGCTCACAAGTTATCGCCGTGGCGCGTTCGCGCGCAGCTTGTTGGTTATGACGCTGGCGCTTGCCGCCGGCGCACTGCTGGCCGGGCGCTGGGCCGCGCAGGCCGGCGAGCCGCGCGCTTTCGCCATCCGCAACGCGCGCATCGTGACTGTCTCCGGCGCGGTGATTGAAGACGGGACAGTGGTGGTCTCCAAGGGCTTGATTGTAGCGGTGGGCAGAGAAGCAGCGATCCCACCGGAAGCCTGGGTGATTGACGGGAAAGGTCTGACCGTCTACCCCGGCCTGATGGACGCACTGACTGACATCGCTCTCCCCACAACTTCTGGCGGAGGTGGTGGGTCTGCTGGCGGCGGAGGCGGGCAAGTGGCGACTTCACGCGGGCCGGAAGACCGTCCTCTCACTACGCCGTGGATCCTGGCAGCCGATGAACTCAAGCCCGACGACAAGCGCATCGAAACCTGGCGCGCCGGCGGATTCACCTCTGCGCACACGGCGCCGAAGTACGGCATCTTCCCCGGGCAGGGCGCGGTCATCAACCTTGCCGGCGAGCGGCCGGGGCAGATGGTGGTGAGATCGCCGGTCTCGCTGCCGGTCAATTTCCAGCGCATGCCCAACTTCTTCAATTTTCCCAATTCGCTGATGGGCGTGCTGGGCTACATCAAGCAGGTTTACTACGACGCTGACCAGGACACGCAGGCGCAGAAGATTTACGACGCCGGCCCGCGGGGTCTCGAGCGCCCGGCCTATGACCATGCACTCCGCGCCATCGAGGACTCGACCCGCGCCGGACGTCCGGTGCTGCTCCCCGCCACCACCTCCGCGCAAATCATTCGCGCGCTCGAGCTTGCCGAGCACTTGAAACTCCGCGCCGTCCTGACCGGCGCGCTGCAGGGCTACGCCGTGGCGGACAGAATCGCAGCAAGGAAAGTTCCCGTCCTGGTCACTCTGAAGTGGCCGGAGAGGGAGAAGGACACCGATCCGGAGGCCGAAGAATCGCTGCGCTCGCTGCGCCTGCGCGACCGCGCGCCTTCCACTCCCGCGGCGCTGCAAAAAGCCGGCGTGAAATTCGCGTTTTACTCCGACGGCCTCTCCGGGCCCAAGGACGCGCTGAAGAACGTGAAAAAGGCGATTGACGCGGGACTCGCTCCAGACGCCGCGCTGCGCGCCCTCACACTTTCTCCCGCGGAGATTTTCGGCGTTGCCGACCGCATGGGCAGCATCGAGACCGGGAAAATCGCCAACCTGGTGGTCACCGACGGCGACATCTTCGAAGAGAAAACCAAAATCAAAATGGTCTTTGTGGACGGCAACAAGTTCGAGGTCCGCGAGGCGGAGAAACCCAAAGACGCGCCCAAGGGTGACATGAGCGGGAAATGGACCATCGCGTTTAGCACTCCAGAGGGCCCGCAGCAGGCCACCGCCGACCTGACCATGGCTTCCGGAGGCACGCTGACCGGCACGGTGGTCCATCCCCACGGCACCTCGACGCTCTTGAGCGGCTACCTGAGCGGCAATTCGTTCAGCTTTGTAATCAGCGTGGACATAGGTGACGGGCCGCAGGAAGTGACCTTCAGCGGGACGCTCGAGAGCAACAACCTCAAGGGAAATATAAACACAACCGGATTCTCGACGGAGTTCACGGCCACGCGGCCCGGATTTGGGCGCGCGACCACCGCGGGCGGGGAGTAGGGGGAGCGAGATGAAGACGCTAATTGACATGACCAGGACGATTCTCCGCTGCTCCACCTTCTTCGCGCTGCTGGCGCTCTTCGCCGTTGCTCCGGCGATGGCGCAGGATTCCGGCGTCACCGTGATCCAGAACGCCACGGTGATGACCATCACCAAAGGCATCATCGAGAAGGGATCGGTGCTTATTCGCAACGGCAAGATTGTCCAGGTGGGCACGGACATCAAAGTGCCCGCTGGCGCAACGGTGATTGACGGCACGGGGATGTACCTGACGCCCGGCATCATCGATTGCCACTCGCACATCGCCGTCGAGGGCAGCGTCAATGAGGGTAGCCTGGCCGTTTCTTCCATGGCGGCGATTGCCGACGCGCTCGACCCGGAGGACATCGACATTTACCGCGATCTGGCCGGCGGCGTGACCTCGGCAAACATCCTCCACGGCAGCGCCAACCCTATCGGCGGACTCAACCAGGTGATCAAGCTGCGCTGGGGCAAGGACGCCCGCGGCCTGATGTTCGAGGGCGCGCCTCCGGGGATCAAGTTCGCCCTGGGCGAAAACCCCAAGCACTCGAACTTCGGCGCGCGCTCCGGCCCCGGCCGCCGCTATCCGGCCACGCGCATGGGCGTGATGGACGTGATCCG
>JBGPJC010000033.1:0-32547 GCA_041485165.1 Terriglobia bacterium
CACGCCCATGGTCAGACCCCCGAGAAACCAGAGGGAGAATCGATCGGCATCGCGCGCATGCAGTATCGCCAGCACACCCAGACCAACAGGGAGGGCAACCAGGGTGTCTGGTTCGGCGAAGCCGGACCAGCACTCGTGGTAGCACTGCATGATCAGATAAATGACCGCCGCCGCCCAACCCGCGGCCTCCCGCCTATAAAGCCGCACTCCAAGGCGCACCAGAACCAGGGCCGTGCAGGCTTGCCAGAGCGCGTCCAGGATTTTCATGCCCCCGGCGCTGCCGAAGAGCCACATCTGCGCCGCGTAGAAGTAATAAATGCCCGGCCCTTTGACGTCGAAGGCGTCGCGGTAGGGCAGCCCGCCGCCGAGGATGGCCTTGGCCATATAGATGTAGGTGGCTACGTTCCAGGAGAGGATTGTCTGGCCGGAAGAAATCGCCCACACCAAAAGAGCTGCCACCGCGGCGAAAAGCACGTAGCGGAATTTTCTCGCGATTCGCATTTCTTCGTTTCTCGATTCCATCGTGCCCGCCGGGCTACGCCACAGCGGGCTTGCGGGCCATCGTCTGCAAGAGCGGGCCGATCCCCTGCAGTATTTGTCGGCTCACCGGCAATCGCGCGGCGACTTCGTAGAGCTGCACCAGCCGCAGGCCTAACTCGGCGACTCCCAGGCCCCGGGCAAAGAACAAACCAGGGACGCGACCGTCAAGCCAAGACTTTTCGTTGTGGGGAAGGCTTTCGCGAATGCTGCGCTGATAGGTCTGCGCCTCAGGACGCCGAACACACCGAGAAAAGCGAAGCAAACCTCGAGGCTGTAGGCTGCGGCATGCATGTCGCCGGTGCACCAGTGGAGAGTTATAAACCTGTGCAGCAGGTGCGGCGAAGAGAGGCCTGCCAAGATGAAAAATGTCGCGCTCAGCCAGACGTCAAGCCAGGCTGGAGGTATTGTCCGTCCCATCCGGCCTCCGTCAGGCTGAGCGGAGTCAACGCTCATGCCAGGCCCTTGGGCGGGTATCCAATGGCCAGAGGTGCGAGGATATCCATGGCCGCGGCTCAGGCCACACCCGCACATCTGCACCCTGCGGGGCGAGGGAGGATTGCGCGGACCTCCGCCGGTAAAGCTCGTACTCGTGTTCCCTTCTCTCGATCTGGTACTCAGCGCCCACAAATCGATTGAGGGCGCCGAAGTTTGCCAGCTCACCGGGAAAATCCGGAGCTCCCCAGCCGAAAGCGCCCTCGCCCGCGGATGGGCGCACGACCACGAAATACTCTGGCGGGTGTTCGAGGATTTCCCGCAAAAAAATGGGGCGGAAATTCAGGTCATCCCAAAGCCCGGTTAGATACGAGCCATTCAGAAAGCGTGATGAAGACTTCCGCTCGGCGAGCAGGTAGAGACGCACGGCAGTACCCCACACGTAAATCCGGTCATTCGCCTGAGTATGCAATCGAATGTAGTCTCCAAGTTCCACCCAGGTGTCCACCGGTGGAGATCCCCGCAATGCGCCAATGAGGAAAGTGGCGTGCCCGGCGATCTTCTTGAGCGGCACGGGAAGAGCCAGCACAGCCAGTACGAGGATGGCAACCGGGACCAGCTTTGCTCCCTGTCGGACTTCGCGGAGTGCGGGGGGTAAGACCCCTGCAGCCAGAACGGCCACTGGGGCGAACAACGGCGCGTAATGGTAGCCTACAAACGTGCCGTGGAGGATGAGCGACGCCAAAGCGGTCCCAAACCACGCTAGAACGAGCAGTTCCGTCTTGTTCATCGAGCCCCGGCGCCAGCGGCTGAAGACACCTCCGATCCCCAGCAGAGAACCGATATAAAGAGGCAGACGCGATGGCCGCGAAAGGCTTTCGCGAATGAAGGCGGGATTGAGGTGGCCATGTATCTTCGCCGCATAAGACGGCCCGGCGATGAACAGCGCTTCCAGCAATTCCCGCAGGGCAGCATGGTGTCGGAAGTAGAGGACGCAGGCCAGAAGAGGCAACAGAAAGCCGGCCGCCAGCGAGGTCACACGCGCCAAGAGGCGGCCGGGAAATTGGCTCCTCTGGGAAACAGTTGCGGCCAGCATGGCAATACCGAAAAGACCCATGGTCATCTTGAAAAGGCAGGCGACGCCCAAGAAGGCCGCGGCTGCTCCCCAATCCCAATTTCTGTCGTCCCCAAGCGCGCGGAGTAAGAACCATGACGCCAGCGCCATCGGCAGGACCAGCAGGCCGTCGGATTGCGCAAGATTCCAGTAATCTTGTGAGAAGTAGAGCAGCAGATAAGTCAAACCCGCTGCTGGAGCCACAGACCGTCCGGGGAAAAGACGCGACGCGATCAGCCCGAGCAGACCCGCCGTGGCGAGCTGCCAGACGGCTTCTGACAATCTCAGCGCCAGAGGGAACTTCCCCGCCAGAAGGGCCGCCGCGTAAAAAAAGAAAACGGCAGGCGCCTTCACGTCCCAGGCATCGTGATAGGGCGCGCCGCCATCGAGGATCACTTGACCTATGTAGGTAAAGATGGATGAGTCAACCAGAGTCAGGGGATAGGCCAGCGTCGGTGCTGCCAGGGCGCAGGCAAGGAACAGGACGAGGATCAGGCTGGCACTTCGCAAACTTAGCCGGAATTTCCAATTTCCACTTTGCGTTTGTACACCAATCGCCTTCTTGTTTCAAGCCGAGACCGCAGTGGACGTCCTGAATGATCGCGTGCTGCCGTTCTACGAAGAACAGGGCGTCGAAATCGAGCACCTGCTCACCGACAACGGCAGAGAATACTGCGGGCGCCCGGTCGGGCATCCCTTCGCGCTGTATCTGGCCATTCAGCAGATTAAGCACCGGCGGACCGACATTAGCTCGCCGGAGACGAACGGCTTCTGCGAATGCTTCCACCGCACGGTGAAGGAGGAGTTCTACGCGGTGGCCTTCCCCAAGCGATCTATGAATCACTCGAGCACTGCAGTGCGACCTGGACCGCTACCTGAAGTTCTACAACCGCGATCGCGCACATCAGGGCTACCGCACGCAGGGCCGCACTCCCTACCACGCCTTCGTGGATGGGATGGCAGCGATCCGCCCAGAGGAGGTCAACCCCGAAGCCGGGGTCCCCGTTTTTATGAAATCCTAACGTCTCCCTTATGCATTTTTGAGGCCTTCCAATCGATCCTTCACGAACAAACGCCGACACGTGACACGCATACCTCAGCAGTGCGGCGTGTTTGATGAAACAGAGTAGCTGATGGCGATAAGGATGTTCATGATTGCCACGGTCCTCGGTCTTGCGTTCATGCTGTATGCACTGGTCCAGTTTTTCCTTGAGTCGAGGCGGACTAAAAGGACGTATCGGCACGGTTCTACTACGGACGGTCAAAGGACGCCGTCGGAGCGTTCGGTCAGGATGGCTTCACGACCTGGAGGAGGGAAGCGCTCTCCTGGCAATTCGGCGCTGAGGAGGGCACGTACTCCTATGGGAAAAACACAGGTTGCAGGGCTGGTGCTCGCTCTAATCGTTTGCTGTGGCGCTGGGTACGGGCAAACGCCAGGTTCGGCCGCGGGCTCTCCGCGGAGTCCGGAAGCTGTTCAAAAGGAGGCGGCTTCCGAAGAACCGCAGTCACCGCCAGTGAACCAGAAATCGCAGGCGAAATGGCAGTATGGAGGTTTCGCAGATATCGGTTACTTGCTCGACTTCAACCATCCGTCGAATCACCTGTTCCGAAGCCGCGGTACTACCTTCCGCGTGAATGAAGTGGACTTGAATATGGCAGAGCTTTACCTAAGGAAACCAAACTCCCAAAGCTCACGCTGGGGATTGGAGTTAACGCTACAGGCGGGCAAGGATTCGGAGGTCTTCGGATTCTCCGCCACGGCACCCAATCTCGCCGGCTCCAAGTGGCTTCGCCACCTGGGCCCAACAGATGTGTCCTACCTTGCGCCGGTCGGAAAGGGACTCACCGTCCAGGGCGGCATCTTCAGCAGTTTCATCGGATACGACTCCCTGTACGCTAAGGACAATTTCACCTACACGCGCCCGTGGGGCGCCGATTTCACACCGTATTTGATGCTGGGGTTGAACGCTCAATACCCATTCACTGAAAGATTGTCTGGAACTCTGTTCCTGATCAGTGGCTACTGGCACCTGGCCCATGCCAACAATGTTCCCAGTTCGGGTGGCCAGCTTGCTTACAAGGCAACTGGCCATTTGACATTAAAGCAGACGGTGCTTTACGGGCCTCACCAATCCGACTCTTCGCTCGAATTCTGGCGTTTCCTATCCGACAGCATCGCCGAATGGAAGGGAGAGCGGCTTACGGCGGCCTTTGAATCTTTCGTCGGAACGGAGAAGATCGCCGCTCCAGGAAATGCTCGAGCACTTTGGATGTCCGCTCAAGTGGCGCTGCACTGGGTGGTCAACCGGCGATTCAGCGCCACGGTCCGTCCTGAAGTCTATTGGGACCGCGACGGCCGCACGACGGGATTCCAACAGACAGTGAAGGCCAATACGACGACGCTCGAATATCGCATCCCGTACCGTTGGACGAACACGATCCTGCGGCTCGATTACCGGTATGACGATTCGCGGGGGAGAGGCGGAGGTTTCTTCAAGGATGGTGATGTGCAGCCAGGTGTGGTCGGCTTGACGCCAACGCAGCACCTGGTCATTTTAGGGCTGATATTCGCTTTCGACTCGCGCTGAAGGAAGCTAGGAGGCGAAGTTTTATGCGCGACATTATTTTCACATTGCTCACGGCAGGTTTTTTCCTGATCGCGGTTGCATACCTGTACGCATGCGACCGGCTCAAATAGGGAGATAGGGGCCGCCATGTTCGGCAACATCGTGATTTTAGTGATCTGTGCGCTGGTGCTCATTTACCTGCTCTTCGCGCTGTTGCGGCCGGAGAAATTCTGACCATGACCGCCAATGGATGGCTGCAAATCGGGGTGTTCCTGCTGGCGGTCCTGGCGATCACCAGGCCGCTCGGCGTCTTCATGGCGCGGGTATTCGGTGGGGAAAAAACCTTTCTCGACCCGCTCCTGCGTCCGCTCGAGAGGCTGGTCTACCGGCTCTCGGGAGTGGACGAAGAGCGGGAGATGGGTTGGATCGAATACGGCTCCGCCATGCTGCTGTTCAGCGCCGTTTCCATGTTCTTGCTCTATGTGATCGAGCGTACCCAGCAGTGGCTGACTCTGAACCGGCAGAATCTGGGAGCGGTGGCCCCGGACCTGGCTTTCAATACCGCGGCATCGTTCACCACCAACACCAACTGGCAGGCCTACACGCCGGAAACCACGATGAGCTACCTGACGCAGATGGCTGGGCTGGCCTACCACAATTTCGCCTCCGCGGCGGTGGGCATTGCCCTGGCCATCGCCGTGATTCGCGGGATCGCGCGCCGGGAGACGAATACCATCGGCAACTTCTGGGTGGACCTGACGCGATGCTTTCTTTGGGTCCTGCTGCCCGCCTGCCTGGTAGTCGCGCTGGTTTTCGTTTCGCAGGGAGTGGTCCAGAACCTGAAACCATACGACGCAGTCACACTGCTCGAGCCGCAACAGGTTTCCACCACGGGCTCGGACGGCAAGACCAGCACACAGACGGTCAGCCAGCAGGGGATTGCCCAGGGCCCAGTGGCTTCGCAGGAAGCCATCAAGATGTTCGGCACAAATGGCGGAGGCTTTTTCAACGCCAACAGCGCTCATCCTTTCGAAAACCCCACGCCGCTGACAAATTTTATCCAGCTCATTTTGATCTTCGCTGTGCCGTCCGCGCTCACCTACACGCTGGGCAGGATGACCGGGTCTCCCCGGCACGGCTGGGCGGTATGGAGCGCGATGGCCGTGCTGTTCGCGGCTGGAGTGGCGACAGCTTATTGGGCCGAGGCCCGAGGCAATCCGTTGCTGGCGGGGGTCGACCAAGCGCCCAGCGCCCTGCAGGCGGGCGGGAACATGGAAGGCAAGGAGGTGCGTTTTGGCATTGCGAATTCCGCTTTGTTCGCCACGGTGACCACGGACGCGAGCTGCGGCGCGGTAAACAGCGTGCACGACTCCTTTATGCCGCTGGGGGGATTGGTCCCGCTGGTCAACATCATGCTCGGCGAAGTGATCTTTGGCGGCGTGGGTTCGGGCCTCTACGGCATGATCGTCTTCGTCATCCTCGCCGTCTTTATCGCCGGTCTGATGGTGGGCAGGACTCCGGAATATCTTGGGAAAAAAATTGAAGCCTTCGACGTGAAAATGGCCATGCTCTCCGTGCTCATCCTTTCCCTGACCATTCTGGTTTTCTCGGCAATCGCGGTAGTCTCTCCGCACTACGGGACATCAAGCATTTCCAACCCCGGCCCGCACGGGCTTTCCCAGATTCTTTACGCGTACACGTCGGCGGCGGGCAACAACGGCTCGGCCTTCGCCGGCTTGAATGCCAACACGTTTTGGTACAACACCACTCTGGCGTTGGCCATGTTGCTGGGGCGATTCTTCGCGGTCATCCCCATTCTGGCCATTGCCGGTAACCTGGCAAGAAAGAAAGCCACTCCTGCGTCGCTGGGGACGTTTCCGGTCACCGGCCCGCTCTTCACCGTGCTCCTGGTCTCGACTATCTTGATCGTAGGAGCGTTGACTTTTTTCCCAGCCCTCAGCCTAGGGCCGATCCTCGAGCACCTGCAATTGCTCGGCGGCAAGACGTTTTGAGATCTCCATGAGCGCGGCGCCGAATCCCAAAGTGAAATCGTTTTCCGACTCGAGCCTCCTCGGCGGCGCGGTGCTCGACTCGCTGCGCAAACTCGATCCGCGGGTGATGGTCAAGAACCCGGTAATGTTTGTTGTGGAAATCGGCGCCGCGCTCACCACCGTGCAGTGGGCGCGCGACGTCATGCGGCACGCCGACGGAACCGGGTTCGGTCTGCAGATCACCATGTGGCTGTGGTTTACGGTGCTGTTTGCCAACTTTGCCGAAGCCATGGCCGAAGGCCGCGGCAAGGCCCAGGCCGAGACGCTGCGCAAGGCGCGTGCGGAAGCCATAGCGCGGCGGGTGATGCGCGATGGCTCCATGGAGATGGTGGCCAGTTCAAGGCTGCGCGTAGATGACGTGGTGCTTGTTGCCGCCGGCGAGTTCATCCCCGGAGACGGCGAAGTGATCGAAGGCGTGGCCTCGGTGGATGAGTCCGCCATCACCGGCGAATCCGCTCCGGTCATCCGTGAATCCGGCGGCGATCGCTCCGCGGTGACCGGCGGGACGCGCGTGCTTTCCGACGAAATCAAAGTACGCATCACCTCGAATCCCGGCGAGACATTCCTCGACCGCATGATCCAACTCGTCGAAGGCGCCTCGCGCCAGAAGACACCGAATGAAATCGCCCTGAACATCCTGCTGGCCGGGCTGACCATCATCTTTCTTCTTGCCGTGGTCACCCTGCAGCCCTTCGCCGTCTATTCCAACGCGCCGCAGAACATCTTCATGCTGGTTTCTCTGCTGGTCTGCCTCATCCCCACGACCATCGGGGGACTGTTGTCGGCGATCGGCATCGCGGGAATGGACCGGCTGATCCAGCGCAACGTGCTGGCCATGTCCGGGCGCGCGGTCGAGGCAGCCGGTGACGTGGATGTGTTGCTGCTGGACAAGACCGGGACCATTACCCTGGGCAACCGCCAGGCGACACAGCTCTATGTCGCGCCGGGGGCAAACGAGGCGGAGTTGGCCAGTGCCGCGCAGTTCGCCTCCCTGGCCGACGAGACGCCCGAGGGCCGCTCCATCGTCGTGCTCGTCAAGCAGAAGTACGGGCTACGCGGGCGCGAGCTCTCGCCGCACAATCCGACGTTTATCCCTTTCTCGGCGCAAACGCGCATGTCCGGCGTGGACCTGGACGGCCTGGAAATCCGCAAGGGCGCGCCCGAAGCCATCGCGAAATACATCGCCACTCACGGCGAGCGCGTGCCACACGAGGTACAAGAAATCGTTGAGACCATCGCCAGGACCGGCGGCACTCCCCTGCTGGTGGCCAAAAACCGCAAGGTGCTCGGAACCATCCAGCTCGAAGACGTTGTAAAAGGCGGGATGCGCGAGCGCTTCGAGCAACTACGCGCTATGGGCATCCGCACCATGATGATCACCGGCGATAACCCGCTGACCGCCGCGGCCATCGCGCGGCAGGCCGGTGTAGATGGATTCCTGGCTGAAGCCAAGCCCGAGGACAAGATGGCGCTGATCAAGAGCGAACAGTTGAAGGGCAAACTGGTGGCCATGACCGGCGACGGCACCAACGACGCGCCCGCTCTGGCGCAGGCCGACGTCGGCGTAGCCATGAACACCGGCACGCAGGCGGCGAAGGAGGCCGGGAACATGGTGGACCTGGACTCCAATCCCACCAAGCTGATCGAGATTGTGGAGATCGGGAAGCAATTGCTGATCACCCGCGGCGCGCTGACCACTTTCTCCGTGGCCAACGACGTGGCCAAGTATTTCGCCATCATCCCGGCGATGTTCGCCGGCGCTTTCCCCGCGCTCCAGGCGCTGAACATCATGCGCCTGCAAACGCCGCAATCGGCGATTCTGTCGGCGGTGATTTTCAACGCGCTGATCATCGTGGTGCTGATCCCGCTGGCCCTGCGCGGAGTGCGCTACCGCCCGGCCGGCGCGGAGGCACTGCTGCGCCGGAACCTGCTGATCTACGGGCTGGGCGGGATCGTCGCTCCGTTCATCGGGATCAAGTTGATTGATGTGCTCATCACCACCCTGCATTGGGCGTGAGGACCGGCTATGAAGAAAAATCTGCTGATTGCCACCCGCATGACGCTGGTGACTACGGTGCTCTTCGGTCTTATTTACCCGCTGGTGGTGACCGCTCTCGCCCAGCTTCTCTTTCGCAACAAGGCCGACGGCCAGCTCATCTTGATGGAGGGCAGGATTGCCGGATCGCGGATCATCGGACAGCCGTTCACTTCGCCGCGCTATTTTCATTCTCGCCCTTCCGCCGCGGGGACGGGCTACGATGCGACGGCGAGCGGCGGATCGAATCTCGCGCCCAGCAATAAAGCGCTGATCGACCGGGTTCAGGGTGAGGTGCAGAAGCTGCGGGCTGAAAACGCAGATTCCCGCATTCCGGTGGATCTGGTCACCGCCTCTGGGTCGGGCCTCGACCCGCACATCACACCGGCGGCGGCGGAATTCCAAGTCCCGCGCGTGGCGCGCGAGCGCGGCCTGAACGAAGCGCAAGTCAGCGCACTCGTGCAGAAACATACCGAAGGCCGGCAATTCGGTTTTCTGGGTGAGCCGCGGGTCAATGTCCTGGAGCTCAACCTGGAGTTGGACGCGCTTCGCCCGCGGCGTTAGCGGATCAAGTCTCCGTCCTGGTTTTTGGCGGTGACTCCTGAGGCGGTTGGAAGCGGTATCCAAACCACGGTTCGGTGAGGATGTATTTCGGCGTGGAGGGATGCGGCTCGAGTTTCTTCCGCAATTGGTTGACGGTCACGCGCAGGTACTCGGTCTCCTGGCCGTAATCGGGGCCCCACACGGCTTGCAGCAGCCGGCGGTGGGAGACCGGCTTGCCCTGATGGGCGACCAGGATGCGGAGCAGATCGAACTCCTTGGGAGTCAAATGCACGGCGCTCCCCCGGGAAGTCACCAGGCGCTTCTCGAAATCCATGCTCAATTCTTTCGAGGAAAAGGAAAGAGCGGAGTCAGAAGGCGCCGTTCGCCGCAGCGCAGCGCGGATGCGGGCCACCAATTCCTCGATGCCGAAAGGCTTGACCACATAGTCGTCGGCGCCGGCATCGAGAGCGCGCACTTTGTCCTTCTCCGCGTTGCGCACGGTGAGCATGATGATGGGGACCTGGGAGCTGCGACGGACTTCGCGGCAGGTTTCGACGCCATCCATGCCGGGCATGTTGATGTCCAGAAGGATCAGGTCGGGTCTTTGGCGCCGCAGGGATTCGAGGGCTTCTTCGCCACTTTTCGCTTCGGTGATGGAATAACCCTGGCTGGCCAGCGTGGCGCGCAGGACCCGCCGGATCTGCGGCTCGTCATCCACGACGAGGATGCTGGCCGCGGTCATCGGCGCGCCGCGAGTTCGTGGGCCACGGGCAAGGTGAACGTAAACACGGAACCTTTTCCCAGTTGGCTGGTGACGGAGATCTTTCCGCCATGGGCCTCGACGATGGCCTTGGCGATGGGCAGGCCCATGCCGGTACCCTGGACTTGATAGCGCTGGTCTTTGCCGCGGTAGAACTTGTCGAAGATCATGCCGATTTCCAGGTCTTCGATGCCGGGGCCCTGGTCGGCCACACTCACCTGGAGGAAATCTCCACTCATCTCGGCGCTGATAAAGATTGGGCTGCCTGTCGGGGAATACAAGTGGGCATTGTCGAGAAGCTGGAGGAGGACTTCCCGTGCGCGGTGAAGGTCCACGCGGACGGGAGGCAGGTTTTCGGGCGCTACGACGCGGACCGGATGTCCGCTGAGCGCGCTTTTGCGCTGCTCGAGAGCCGCCCAGATGACTTCTCCGATGGTGTGCGATTCGAGTTGCAATTGGATCTCTCCGGCTTCGAGCTGGGCCATCTCCGCGGCTTCGGCGATGAGATGGTTCAGGCGGTCCGCTTCTTCATTGATGATGGTCAGAAGCTCGCGCCGCTGGCTCTGGTCCGTTGGGGCATCGGCGGCGAGCAAACTGGTGATCGCCGCCTTGATGGAAGTGAGCGGAGTCCGGAAATCATGGGTGATGGAATCGAGCAACGCCGATTTGAGGCGCTCGCCTTCGCGCATCGCTTCCGTTTTGCCCAGTTGCTCGACGGCGCGGGCCCGCTCCATGGCGATGGCCAGCAGGGTGCCGAGGGCCTCAAGCGTCTGGCGGGAAAGTACCGGGCCGGAAATCCCCAGGCTGCCGATGGGGCGTACGCCCAGGCGGATGGGAACAAAACAGAAACCGCGGCCGGCATCAATCAGCGGCTCATCCCGCATCACCGTGGCTTTCAGCTCCTCTTCGTCAAAGGGAACAGCGCCGGTGCCGGAGGGGTAGAGTTTTTCTTTCTCGGCCAGAAAAAGCGCCGCGGCGCCGACCTCGAAGGCCTCCACCAGATAATTCGGCACGGCGTTCTGCAGTTCGAGGATGTTTCCCTCTCCCAGCAACTGCTGGCTGAAAGCGTAGAGCCTTTCGATTTCCCGGCGGCGATTCTGCGCCTCTTCCGCTTTCCTGCGGACGTTCGTGGAAAGGCGGCTGGCGGTGACGGAAACGACCAGAAAGGCGAACAGGGCCACCCAGTTCTGCGGGTCGGCGATGGTAAAGGTGCCGATGGGAGGAAGGAAATAATAGTTGTAGCAGAGGGTTGCCGCCACCGCCATGAAGGCGGAAACGCGCATGCCCCATACAGTTGAAACTGCTAAAATCGCCAGCAGATAAGAGAGCGCCACGGTGGTCTGATTGACGGGGAGAACGCGGCGGTAGAACGAGGTAATCCCGGCGACAATGGCCAGCGCCAGCAGGGAACGGAAGATCAGTTTCAAGAAGCGGGCCTGCACGCGTTCATTCTAGCGCGCGCCTCAAGAGGGTCACAAAAGAGATTTCTGCTATGACCAAGAGCCCGGAAAAATGGCTGGAAAAGGTCTCCCCGCCGGAAAAGACGTGCGGGGTTCTGAAACTTTTTCTCGGCTACGCGCCCGGCGTGGGCAAGACTTACAGCATGCTCAGCGAAGCCATCCGCCGGCACAGCCGCGGCGAAGAAGTGATGATTGGGGTAGTGGAGACCCACGGGCGCAAGGCCATCGCTGAGCTGGCGGCGCAACTGGAAGCTGTTCCGCGGCGGCAAATCGAATACAAGGGAACTATTTTTGACGAGATGGATGTGGAGGCCATCCTGGCGCGGCATCCGCAAATTGTTTTGGTAGACGAATTGGCGCACACCAACATCCCCGGCAGCAAACACCGCAAACGATACGAAGACGTTCAGGACCTGCTCGCCGCCAACATAGACGTCCTTTCCACGCTGAACATCCAGCACCTGGAAAGCATCGCGCCCACGGTGGCCGCGATCACCGGGATCACCGTGCGGGAAACCGTCCCCGACTGGGTGGCGCTGACGGCCACGGAAACGGTGATGGTCGACCTGACCCCCGAGGCGCTGCAGAACCGCATGCGCCGCGGCGATGTGTACATAAACGAAAAGGTCGAGCAGGCGCTGCAAAACTTTTTCCGCTCGGGGAACCTCATCGCTCTGCGCGAGTTGGCCCTGCGGCAGGTGGCCGAACAAGTGGACCGCAGCCTGGAGACCTACATGACTGCCAAGGACATCCGCGAAAACTGGGCGGTGCGCGAGCGGCTGGCGGTGTGCGTCAGCGCGAATCCCGCATCGCAGTATTTAATTGCCCGCGCCGCGCGCATGGTGCGCAGGCTGGACGCAGAATTTTATGCTGTGCACGTGGACCAGGTGGCGGACCGCGGTGTTGCGGATCAAAAGTCACTCACCGCCAACCTGCGATTCGCGGAGAGCCTGGGAGCGAAGGTGGTGAAGCTCGAAGGGTTAAGCATCGCTGACTCGGTTTCGCGTTTCGTCCGCGACAAACACATCACTCAGGTAATTTTTGGCCGCTCGAAAGTGCTGGGCTGGAAAAAGTACTTGTATCTCTCCGTGGTCCACCGCTTCCTGCGCGAGTCTCCCTCGGTGGACGTGCACGTGGTCACGCAAGAGGTGGACTGACGCCGCCCAAATTTTCCGCTGAGCCTCCCTCCCGGCGCCGGGCTGCCACGCCGGTCAGCTCGCGGGAGCGCCGTTCAGCGCCTGGAGGTCCGTCCAATACGGGCTTGCGGCGAGCTGCGCGCGAAACTCCTGCAGGAATTTCTCCTTGCCGGGGCGCGCCGCCGGCCAAGCGTCATCCAGGAAGGTCCAAGCAAGCTTGGCGTTTCCACCATAAATCAGGTCCAGCATTGCGCCCCATAAGGCAACCGGCGGGTCAGAGCCCTCGGTCCACGGCGCATGGTCACGGACTTGCCGGGCCTTGGCTTCCAGCTCGGCGGGCGGAGGCGGCGCCGTGCGCATCAGGTCCGCGGCCAGATGGAAGGCGCTGTCGCGGAAGCGCAAGATGACCTGCGGCGCAGGAGAGTCGGCGAACGAGGTATGCCAGTAAGAGAACGTCCAGTCGGCGATGACCAGTTCGAACTTGCCGTCGCCGTCCAGGTCGGCAATTTGCGGATCGGAAGTATCCTTCAGATCCAGGTCAGCCACTTGCCGGAATTTTTCTCCGATCTCGTAGACCCGCAGCCGGAAGCAGCAGTGCGCTCCGCCAGTCCATTCGCCCATCACCAGGTCGGGCTGCCCCTCGCCGGTGACGTCGGTGCCCATCTTCACGCGTGAACTGGATTCATCCGCGGCCACGGCGCTTCCACCGATCGAGAAGAGGAAGCCGTTCTGGGCCAAGGCGCGCCGGCCGTCGTGAAGGATTTCAAAGCAGCCATTGGAGTTGGTGGAACGATAGACGCGCACGGTGTAATGGCGATAGGTGGCCTCCGCGGTCTTGACGCGCTTTCCCGGGCAAGGCTCCTTCTCGTCTCCCCCGGCTTCGCCACTTTGCCGGGGCGCCTTGCGCTTGGTCTTTTCCTGAGCAGAAGATGGCGCGGGGACCAGCAGCCCGCATGTGCACAGCAACGCCAAACCGGCGCGGCGCAGGAGCGCCCGAAAGTGAAGGCGCGACGGGAGAGCCTCCCGGCCCGCCGCCCAACTGGCGGGCCTCTTCATCGCCGCGGGTATCATCATAGAGACCATGTTTTCATTCTTTGGGCCGAACCCGCTACACTATAGGATAATTCTGCTGGTGTTGACGATGCGTCCTTTGACCTTGTTGTGCAGCCGAGCGCTGCGGGTTGCGCTCTTGATCGCGCTGCTCACCGCCCCGGCCGCGAGAGGCGCGGATTCGTGCGTCACCACCCAGCCGGGCGCCCCGTATCCTGAAAAGCAGGCGGGGATCCCGCACGGCATCCAGAATTTCGGGCAGGTGACTGCGGCGCTTTACCGCGGCGCACAACCCACCCACGATGGCTACCGCGAGCTGAAAGACCTGGGGGTGGACATTGTGGTCAGCTTCCGCGAAGAGAAAGGTGAGAACGGGCACGAACGCCGCGCCGTAGAAGCCCTGGGCATGCGCTTCGTCAGCATCCCCTGGAACGCCTTCCACATCCCCACCGACTTTCAGGTGCGGGAGTTCTTCGAGGTCTTCCGCGCCAATCCTGGAAAAAAGATTTTCGTCCACTGCCAGCAGGGCCGCGACCGCACCGGAACCATGATCGCCGTGTACCGGATCACCGTAGAACGCTGGTGCGTGGAGAGTGCCCTCAGCGAGATGCGCGCCTTTCATTACCACCACTTCTGGTTCCCGCAGCTTGAAAGATACGTGCGCGGTTACACCGCGCCGGCGGCCTCAAACGCGAAACTCGGGGGGACCGCCCCCGCGCCGCAGTCCTCCACTCCCTAAAATCTGCACGGCCTCTTCGTTTCCCCACCGCCTCGCTGGCAATCGCTGCGGCTCGGCGGTAGAATTCCTGCCCCGTGACCGTCAACCTTTACGACGAATTCGTCTATCCCGGACACTCGATTCCGCAATCGCATCCCGATAATCTGGCTACTCTGGCCACTCTGTTCGGCATGACTCCGGCACCAGTAGACCATTGCCGGGTGCTCGAAATCGGCTGCGGTGACGGGGGAAACCTCATCCCCATGGCATTCGCCCTGCCGGACAGCCGCTTCGTGGGCTTCGACCTGGCGGCGCGACCCATCGCCACGGGAAGCGCACGCGCAAATGTTCTCGGCTTGAAGAATATTGAACTCCATGCGCTCGACATCATGGATGTCCCCGCCGACTTCGGTACTTTCGATTACATCCTGTGCCACGGCGTCTATTCCTGGGTACCGGATGCGGTCAAGGTAAAGCTCCTGGAGATTTGCCGGCAGCATCTTGCCCCCGCGGGCGTGGCTTATGTGAGCTACGACACCCATCCAGGAGGTCATCTGCGCGGCATGCTGCGCGAGATGATGCTGTACCACGTACGCGAGATCTCCGACCCCGCTGAAAAGGCCCGCCAGGCGCGCGCGCTGGTCAAGTTCTTGTCCGAGGCCAAGGGCTCCTCGGACTCCTACGGCAGCTATCTGCGGGAAGAGTGGGCCGGGTTCACCGACCGCACCGATTCCGACATTCTGCACGATGAGCTCGAACGCAACTATTCCCCCATCTGGTTCCACCAGTTTATGGCCCACGCCCGCGAGCACGGCTTGCAGTATCTGGCCGATGCCATGTTTCACACGATGAACCCCCGCGATCTCCCCGCTGAGGCGGCAAGGGTAGTGCGCGAGGTCGCGCAGCGCGACAACGTAATCGGCGAGCAGTACTTAGACTTCCTCACCTGTCGGTTTTTCCGCCGGACCCTGCTGTGTCATCAGGACGTGCCCTTGGACCGAGCACTTCCGCCTGAGAAGGCCCGCGCGTTTTACGTTGCTTCCTCCGCCAAGACCACGGCGCAAGGCGAGGACCTGCGTTCCGACGCCGTGGTCGAATTTAAGGGCGGCAAAGGGGTGGGCCTAACCACTAGCCACCCCCTCGCCAAGACGGCTCTTGCGCTCCTCGGACGCATCTGGCCGCGGGCGCTGCACTTCGAACAACTGCTCTTGCGCACCCGCGCAGCCCTGGAACTGCCTCCCTCCCAGGACGAAGCAGAACAGACCCGCGAAGCCTTGAAGCTGGGGGACGTGTTGCTGCGCACCTACGCAGGGGGCCTGGTGGAGTTCCACGTCCATCCTGCCCGCTTCGCTTCGCAGCCCGGGCCGCGTCCCATGGTCAGCGCCCTGGTCCGCTTACAAGCCGCGGAGGGAGACACGATCACAACTCCCAGCCATGCCACGGTTCATCTCGCAGACGATTTGGTGCGAGAGATTCTCAAACTCCTTGACGGGACCCGCGACCTGGCCACCGTGGTGGGTGAAATCGTGGCCCGCATCGAGTCCGGCGAAATCCCTCTTCAGCAGAACGGCGCTCCGCTGCACAACCGGGAATCCGTGTGGAGAGCAGTGACGGAGAAAGTGGACCTCACGCTGGCCGAAAGCGCGCAGTGGGGACTCTTTCTTGCTTGAGTCTGAAACATTCTTTCACCTGCGGCTCTCGCCGCGGGCGCTGGCAAATCCCGGGGCCGCGACGGTAATATGGCTGCCCCATGACCATCAACCCTTACGATGCCGTGCCCTACCCGGGGAACGCCTTCACCCACACACACCCCGACCGCCTGGCCACCATGGCCACGCTGTTTGGAATGCAGCCCGCGCGTGTGGACCGGTGCCGCGTGCTCGAAATCGGTTGCAGCTCGGGCGACAACCTGATTCCCATGGCCCTGGGTCTGCCACAGAGCGAGTTCGTGGGATTCGACCTGGCCGCCCGCCCCATCAACGCAGGGCAGGAAAGAATCGCCGCCCTGGGCTTGCGCAACATCCGCCTGTTGCAGATGGACATTCAGCAGGTGACCCAGGACCTGGGCCGGTTCGATTACATCGCCTGCCACGGTGTGTACTCGTGGGTTCCCCCGCCGGAGCGGGACGCCATCATGGCCGCCTGCCAGTCGTTGCTCGAGCCGCAGGGCGTGGCCTACATCAGCTACGACGTTTACCCGGGCGCCTACATCCGTCACATGACCCGCGAGATGATGATCTTCCACGTCCGCGGGACTTCCGATCCGGAACAGCGCATCCGCGAGGCCCGCGAGCTGGGCAAAATCCTGATCGAGGGTTCAGCCGGCTCGGATATTTACGACGATTTCCTGCGCGCGCAACTCGAGCGGGTTCTCTCGCGGGGGGACTCCGTCCTGTACCATGACGACCTCGAGCCGGCCTATGCTCCGGTCTATTTCCACCAGTTTGCCGAGCACGCCGCGCGCTATGGCTTGCAGTTTCTTTCCGAGGCCGACTTCCACCAGATGAATACGCTGCGCAAGAGGCCGCAGGTGGCCGAAGCGCTGGCGCGGTTTGCCGGGAAGGACACGGTCCTGCGCGAGCAGTATTTCGATTATTTTATCTGCCGCAATTTCCGCCGATCGCTGCTGTGCCACCAGTCGGTGAGCCTGGACCGCGGCCTGGGGCCGGAGCGCGCGCGGCTTTTCATGGTGTCCTCCCCGTCGCGTGCGCAGTCCGAACAGCCGGAGATCAATACCGCCAAGGTGGAAGTTTTCAAAGAACCAAAAGGCGCGGGAATCTCCACCGGCCAGCCCCTGGCCAAAGCCGCTCTGGTCGAGCTCGGCCGCGCCTGGCCCGCGGCGATGTCCTTTGACGAACTGCTCGGCAAGGCCTGTACCGCGCTGGGCCCGGAAGCGCCGCCGGAGGATTCCCGCGCGAACGAGCTGGGAGACTTCCTGCTGCTGTGCTACGCCAGTAACCTGGTGAATTTTCACCTGCGCAAGCCTCCGTGCGTCACGAAGGCGGGGCGCTTCCCACGGGTGAGTGCGCTGGCGCGGCAGCAGATCGCGCGGGGCAGCCGGGTCACCAACCTGCTTCATTCCACTATCGAGGTGGAAAACCCGCTGGCGCGGCGCCTGCTGGTGCTGCTGGACGGGACGCGCGACCGAGCCGCTTTGAGCGCGGAGCTGGTGGTGATGGTGAGTTCCGGAGAGGTGACACTTTACAAAGGCCGCGAAGAGATCAGCGATCTGCGCGTTGTACAGGAAATGGCCGGGCGTGCCGTGGAAGATTTGCTGGCTGAACTGGCCCGCCTGGCGCTGCTGGAGGCCTGACGGTAAAAACGATCGGGGCGGTTATTCGTAGCGCAGCGCTTCCACCGGCTCGAGGCGCGCGGCCTTCAGCGCCGGCCAAACGCCGAAGACCAGACCCACGCCGACGGACACAATCAGGCCGGCAATTACCGCCCACAGCGGCACGATCGCGCGCATTTCGAAGATGGCGCGGATGAGCATCACCACCCCGGCCCCAAGTAGCACTCCCACCGCGCCACCCAATCCTGTCAGGGTCATGGCCTCGAACAGGAACTGCCAGGTGATGTCGCGGCGGCGGGCACCGATGGCCTTGCGCACTCCGATCTCGCGGGTGCGCTCGGTGACGCTGACCAGCATGATGTTCATCACGCCCACGCCGCCGATGAGCAGCCCGATCGAGCTGAGCACCACCATAGCCAGAACTATTCCGGCGAGGATGGAATAGAGCGCTTCCTGGGTCTGCTGCGAGGTCTGAATGGAAAAGCTGTCCGGAGCACTGTAGGCATCGCGGCGGCGGCGGCGCAATACATCGCGGGCCTGGTCAACCGCGGCATCGAGCTTGTTGGCATAAGCCTGAATGCGCAGGCCGTGTTCGTGCATATTGGGATATAGTTTGCGGAAAGTGAAGTAGGGAATGACCACGCGGCGGTCCTCGTTGTTACCCCCAAACCCTCCCTTGGGCATCTCAAAAACTCCCAGGATCTCGAAAGTGACGCCGTTGACCAGCACCTCCTTGCTGATCGGATCCAGGTTGGGGAAAAGCGCCGTGGCCACGTTTTCGCCGACCACCACCACGTTGCGCCGGTGGGTGTTGTCGGCATCGTTGAAAAAGCGCCCGTTTTTGACGGCGGCATTGGCGTAGACATCCACGAAGGCGGGAAACGTGCCGCGGAAATCTAAGCCGACCACTTCTTTATCTTTGAAGCGGATGGAATTGGTGCCGATATCGGAGAAATGCGAGATGGCAATGGCCTTCACCGCGGGGCAAAGTTCGAGTAGGGCTTCGCCGTCTTCCAGCGTGAGCGGCTTGCGCAAACGCTCCTCGGAGGACATCCGGCCGGTGTGGAAGCCTGACTCGAACTTGGAAATGAAAGCGGTGTCGGCTCCGTAGCCGGTGAATGACTCGGTGATCGTGGCGTCCAACCCGGAGAGCAGCGCGGCTACCACGATGATGATGCCCACGCCGATGACCACACCCATCACCGTCAGGAAGCTGCGCAGCTTGTGGGCGCGCAGCGTGTCCAGAGCCAGCCGCAGATTTTCCCGGTAGTCCTGACGCATGGCCGGCGCCCTAACCCTCGAACCGCAGCGCTTCGATGGGATCGAGGCGGGAAGCTCGGACCGCCGGATAGATGCCGAAGAACAGGCCGACCGATGTGGCCAGAACCAGGGAGATAATCACGGCGCTGAGCGGCGTGGTGACGGGAATAAACGTCGCCGCGTTGATCAGCATGCTCACGGCAAAGCCCATCCCGATTCCCAGCAGGCCCCCGGTGGCCGACAGCACTGAGGATTCGACCAGAAACTGCAGGACAATGTGGCGGCGCCGCGCCCCCAGCGATTTGCGGATGCCGATTTCGCGGGTGCGCTCGGTGACACTGGCCAGCATGATGTTCATGATAACCACGCCGCCCACCACCAGGAACACGGAGGTGAGCGCCAAGGCCATAGCGACGATGCTCCCGGTGATGCTCTTCCACAGGTCGGTGATCGAGGAAGGGGCGATCACGCCAAAATTGTCGGGGTCGTTGTAAGGAACGCGGCGCCGCGACCGCAACATTGCCCGCACCTCGTCCTGTGCGGGATCCATGAGCTCGGCCGCCGAGGTCTGCACCCAGAGTTCGATGGAATCATTGGGACGGTGCCAGGACTTGAGATAGGTGCCCAGCGGGATGAGGACAAAATTATCGCGCGACTGGCCGAACACGCTTCCCAGCGGCAGCCCCGTGCCTACGATTTCGTAGACCTGCGAGCCCACGCGCAGGGACTTGCCCAGCGGGTCGGTGTTGGGGAAAAACTTCGCGACCAGGTCCGATCCGATGAAGCAGACCGGGGAGCGGTGTTCCTCGTCGATGTCATTCAGCACGCGCCCGCGGTCCAAGATCAAGCCGCGCAACTCGATCACATTGGGAGTGATGCCGGCGACGGCCACGTCCTGGACCAGCTCGTTGCCGGAGCGTACGTCGAGGTTGGTGTCGGCGCTGGCGCCAACCTGCCTGGCTGTGCGCAGACCATCGCGCAGCGCTTCGTAATCCTCCATACGCAGAGGCGGCCGCCGCTGAGCGTGGACCCAGGCCTCAAAGCTGGTGATGATGCCGTACTTGGTGGCCACAAAGGTGTTGGCGCCAAGGTTGGCTACTTTGTCGGAGATGTAGCGGTTCAGCCCCTCCACCACGGACATCACCAGCACCAGGCTGAAGACAGCCAGGATGACTCCCAGCAGGGTGAGAAAGGTGCGCAGCTTGTGCGCCCGTAGAGCGTCCAGGGAGAGACGCAGGGTCTCGCCAAACGCCACTGCTGAGGCTCGAGTCTGGGATGGCATGGGCACGGCTCCACTTCCTCTATTGTATACGCCATTGGGACCCAGAAGGTTTCCTGGGAAGCGCCGCGGTCTGAAAATCCGTTTTAGCGTTTAGGCTCCATAGTCCTCTCCCCGAGGAGGTGACAGTACAGGAGGCCGGCAAGCTGCCGCCGCTACGGTGGCTGACGGCGCTGTACTTTGACCGGCGTTATGGAGTAAAAGGGGGAAACCCGGGAGCAGCAGACTACGTCTTGATAATGCGCCGGCCGGCGAATAGCGGCCGCCGCAGGGAGGAGAATCATGAAAAGAAGTCTGACCGTGATGATCAGCCTGGCGTTTCTCAGCGGGCTTTCTGTGCAGGCGGCGCAGGCGCCGGACGCCAAGGCCGCGCCTAGCGGCTTTAAGGCCGAAGCGATCCGTTCCCTGGAGGACGCCGAGAAGAAAATCATTGCGCTGGCCGAGGCCATGCCGGAGGGGAAGTATTCGTGGAAGCCCGAAGGCGCGCGCAGCGTCGGCGAAGTGTATATGCACATCGCCATGGGCAATTATTTTCAGGCCACGATGCTGGGCGTGCCGGTGCCGCAGGGGGTGACCCGCGAATCGCTGGAGAAAATCAGCGCGAAGGGCGAGATCGTGGATGCGCTCAAGAAGTCGTATGCCCATGTCCATGCGGCGATTCTGGGAGTCAGCGACCTGGATAAGCAAACCAAGCTGTACGGCCGGGAGGGCGCGATGCGTGAGGCCGTGCTGATTATCGTGGCGCACAACCACGAACACCTGGGCCAGTGCATCGCCTACGCGCGCATGAATGGCGTGGTCCCGCCGTGGACCGCTGAGCGGCAGAAGTCACAACAGCCGGCCAAGAAGTCCGGAAGCTAGGCGCAGCCGGCGGCGGGGGCGAGGCGAGCGATCCGCTTGCAACCGTCCTCTTCGCGGCTGAATCTCATCCTGATGATCGCGAGGCCAGGCGCGCGGCGCAAAGGTTGCGGCGCGGAAAGGTTGCTCACGCTGGCCGCGGTCTTCTGCGCGCTGGCGGCCTTTCCGAAAGCCCTTGCCCCGCAGTCTGGCGCGCCCCCTCTCCCCGCCGGCCGGGAATTGAGCGCGGTGGTCGAGCGGGTCATCTCCGCCACGCACCGCAACGACGCCGCGCTGGAAGTCTACGAGCGCATCGAACACTGGGTGGACCACAAGAGCGAGGACGCCCCCCAGGCCGAGCGCGACCGCACCTACCGCGTCTTCCCCACCGGAACGGGCACACTCAAACTCATCCTCAAGGACAAGGGCGTGGCGGTTACGCCGCAGAATTACCACGAGCAGCTCGAGGTGCTGGAAAAGGTTCTGGTCTGGGCACTCGATTCCGGCGAGGCCAAGCAGCATGTGCGCGTTGCGAAATGGAAAAAGCGATCGGCGGAGCGCTACCAGACCATCGAGGCATTCCGCGACGCCTACACGGTCACTGCGCTGGGCCGGGAGACGCGCGACGGCCGCGCGCTGCTCGGTCTGCGCTTCGAGCAGAAGCCGGGCTATGAATCCCGCTCGGTCAGCAGCGATATCCTGGCCAACAGCCGGGTGGAGATGTGGGTTGCGGAGTCCAGCGGCCAGCCGGTGCGGATCGAGGCGCTGCTGGTGCGCGACATCGCCTTCGGCGGCGGATTACTGGGCAAAGTCTATAAGGGCGGGCAGGTAATCATCGAGCAGTCCGAAGCCGCTCCGGGCATCTGGCTGCCGAAGAGCATGCGCTACCAGTTCCACGGAAGAAAGTTCCTGTCGTCCAGCGATCTGATTCAAACCGGTGAGATGAACGGTTACCGCCGCGTGGGACCTCCGGGCGAGGCCCTCGAGCTGGTGCGTCACGAACTGAGCATCCCCCCGGGCAATCTTTCCCTGCCAGCGAGCCGCGGGGGACTATAATGGGGAGAGAGGTTTCGAGGAGGTTTCCATGCGTGCACTTCTTGCTGCCCTCGCCCTGGCGCTGAGCGCTTCCGTCGCCGCCGCGCAGGCGCCGCAGACACCGTCTACACAGAAGCCGCCGGTGAGGAAAGCCAAGAGAGTCTGGACCAATGACGACCTGGACGAATTGAAGGCCCGTTCGCACTGGGCCTCAGGGACCGACTCTTCCTCGGGCGGAAGCACGCAGGCCGGGACCCCCGACGGGGGCGCGAGCGGAGACAAACAGCCTCCTCCGCCCCGCGAGAAGGATCCCAAGACCTACCAGAAACAGTTGGCTCCTCTGCGCGCGCAGCTCGCGCAGATTGAGTCGCAGATCCGCTCGTTGCGCAACTCGCTGAACAACCCCATCAGCGGCACAAATTCCGTGAACCTGGGCACGGCAACGGTCACAGGAAGGCCGGAGCATCAGATTGAAGCTCTGGAGAAGCAGCGGCAGCAGATCCAGCAGCGGATTGACGCCATCGAGGATGAAGCACGGCGCAACGGCATCTCGCCCGGAGATGTGCGCTGAGGCTGCCCCCCCTGAGAATACCTGACTGATAGACCAACTGCGGATCAGCTCGCGTGGCCTCCATTTCCTTTCTTTTGGTGTCTAACTCCTGTAGAAATCACTTGACGGAGGTGCCTGTGCGAAAAGCGCTGAACTTTTCTTTCCTCGTGCCCTTTGGTGTGCTCGTCCTGATGCTCCCGGCTGTTGCGCAGCAGAAATCCGCGCCGAAGCAGCAGGCAAGATCATCCGCCTTGACGACGGAGAACGCGCCACTGGAAGAGAAAAATCCGGCCGGCGAATCCGGCGGCGAAGCAGCGAAGCTCCCGGTCAAGCGCGTGGTGCTCTACAAGAACGGGGTGGGTTACTTTGAACACCTGGGCCGGGTGCGCGGGACACAGGGGCTGACTATTGATTTCACCAGCAGCCAGCTCAATGACGTCCTGAAATCGCTGACCGTTCTCGATCTGGGCGGCGGGCGGATCACCGGCGTGAGCTACAACTCCGAAGCGCCGCTCTCCAAGCGCCTCGGCGGGCTGCGGCTGCCGCTTGGCGAGCAGACCACGGTAAGCCAGTTTCTTGGCGCCTTGCGCGGGGCAAAACTCGAAGTCAGCTCCGGCGGCGCGAACATCATTGGCCGCCTGCTGAGCGTCGAGCGCAAGACGCGCAGCACGAAGGACGGCCAGGTGATCTCGTACGATGAGATCTCGCTGGTCAGCGATGCGGGCGAAGTCCGCACGGTGGAGCTTTCGCCGGCGGCCAGCGTGCGCATCATGGAAAAGGATTTGAATGCCGAGGTGGGACGTTATCTCGGGCTGGTAGCTTCCACTCGGCTCCAGGACCTGCGGCGGATGACCATCAGCACCGCGGGTACAGGCGAACGCCAGATTTACGTGAGCTACATCAGTGAAGTGCCGCTGTGGAAGACCACCTACCGCATGGTGCTGCCATCCAAGACCGGGGCAAAGCCGCTGCTGCAAGGCTGGGCCATCGTGGACAATACCGTGGGCGAGGATTGGGAAAACGTCGAGTTGTCGCTGGTGGCCGGCGCTCCGCAGTCGTTCATCCAGCAACTCTCGCAGCCCTACTATTCGCGCCGGCCGGAGGTGCCGCTGCCCGAGGGCGTGCAACTGACACCGCAGACGCACGGAGCGACGCTCGAGCCGGGGAAAGGAGGACTGACCGGCACGACCACAGACTCCAGCGGAGCCGCAGTCGCTGGAGCGACGGTGCAGGCATTTGACCAGAACAACCAACTCGTCGCCACGGTCACGACGGACGAAGAAGGCAACTACACAATCAGTGCCTTGCCCGACGGCAACTACCGCGTGGAAGTCCAGCGGCAGGGCTTCCAAAAATATGCGGAGATGAACGTCGCGGTGAACGGTGGAGAAGAACTTTCCAAGGACGTGCAGTTGCAAGTGGGCTCGGTGAGTGAATCGGTCGAGGTAAGCAGCTCGATGTCGGCTCCGGCACCGCCAAGCCCGAAGAGCATGCAAAGAATTAATCGATTCGCTATGGTAGGCACTGGGAGAGGTTCGGGGGGAGGGGCTGGCGGGGGCGTCGTGCCTTCCATCGACGCAGCGACGCTCAACGCGGCGCGAGCCGCCGAGCAAGCCGCGGCGCAGGCGCGCGAGTTGGGCGATCTGTTCGAGTACAAACTCAAGCAGCCGGTGACCATCCGCAAGAACCAGTCGGCGCTGGTGCCCATCCTGCAATCCGACATCGGGGCGGAAAAAGTGTCCCTGTGGAACCAGGCGCAAAACTCGCCGCGTCCGTTGCGCGCCCTGTGGCTGAACAATTCGAGCGGGCTCACTCTGGATGGCGGCAGCTTCAGCGTCTTGGAGGAAGAAACTTTCGCCGGCGAAGGCCTGATGGACACCATTAAGCCCGGCGAGAAGCGCCTGCTCTCCTACGCCGCGGACCTGGGCATGCGCGTGGAGACAGAAAATAGCAGCCAGTCGCAGCCGGTAACCCGCGTCACCATTAATCGCGGTGTGATGACCATGCACAGCGAATTACGCGAGAAGCGGACTTACAAAGCGCGCAACGAAGACACCACCGCGCGCATGCTGGTCATCGAACATCCCCGCCGCGCTGAATACAAGCTGGCCGAGGGGCTCGAGCCCGCAGAAACCGTGGCCGGGTTCTACCGCTTCCGGCTGCCGGTCGAGTCTAAGAAAACAGCGACGCTCACCGTCAGCGAAATCAAGCCGCTGGAGACGCGCTATTCCATCACCAACCTGAATGACGATCAGATCGGTTATTTCCTGCGGCAGAAGACCATCAGTCCGGAAATCGAGCTGGCGTTGCGGCGGATCGTGGCACAGAAAAACGTGATCGGTTCGCTGGACGCGCAGATCCAGGCACACACCGCGGAGAATAGCCGCATCTTCGCCGACCAGCAGCGCCTGCGGGAGAACATGAAGGCGCTGAAGGGTTCGCCGGAGGAGAAGGCTTTGTTACTGCGCTACACCCGGCAGCTCGACGAGCAGGAAACGCGTCTCGACGGGCTGCGCAAGGAGCAGTCCGAGCTCGAGCAGAAACGGCAGAAAGCCCAGGGCGAGCTGAACAAGATGATCGAGGAGCTGCAACTCGATTCGAAGTTGTAGCGGCGGAACACTTTACGGCGCGCTACAATAGAAGCTGCCACCCAGCCCAAAGGCTTGTGAAGATGAACAGGGAATGCATCCGTAGGCAGTCCAGCGGACTTCTTGCCGTTGTGCTGCTGCTGGCGGCGGGCGGCTGGGCGCAATCCACTTCTTCGAAGACTCCCAATCCCCCGCGGCCGGCCCCAAAACAACCGACAGGCGTCCTCCACGGCCGAGTGCTCGGCGCGGACGGAAAACCGGTGGAAGGCGCGCGGGTGATGGTGCAATCTTCCGACGGCCGCACGCCACGCGCCCTATTGACCGGCGCAGACGGCCGCTTCCGCATTACACGGACCATCGGGCCCTACGACCTTCGCGCCAGCTCGAACGGACAATGGTCGGAGTGGACGCGAAATGTCCGCGTGAAGGCGGGAGAGGGAACCGCGGTCACGCTGCACATCCCCGCAGCGCCCCGGCCTCCTGTCGCCTCGACGGAAAGCGGGAAGAACAAACCACCGGCGAAGAAGCCGGAGTGAACTCCGCGGCGCTGGGGCCGAGGGTGGCTCGGCTAGCCACTTTCGTTGGCACCCGCCCGGCCACCCGCGTTAGACTTGCGCGGCATGTTAGCGACCTCCCGACTCACCGTCTTTGCGATAATCATTCTGTCCCTGCTTCTCGCTCCGGCTCGGCTGGTTGCCGCCGCCGAGCTTCGCACCGAAACCATCCAGGCGTTTAACCACTTCATTGAAGAAAACGACCGCCGCTTTGCGAGAGAGAGCCAGCAGGGCCCGTTCCTGTGGATGGAAGGCCAGCCGGAAGCAAAACGCAAAACTCTTTACGAAGAGCTGCACCACGGCGAAGTGGTCATTTCGCGGCTAGGAAAAAAGGTGGAAGACGAGGCGCTGGAAGTGCCCGGCGGTTTGCTGCACCACTGGGTAGGCGTAGTCTTCGTCCCCGGAGTGACCCTGCGAGAGACGCTGCGGCTGCTGCAGGATTACGATCACCACGACAAGACCTACGCGCCCGATGTCCTGCGTTCCAAGTTGCGCAAGCGCGATGGCGAATTCTTCCAGGCGTATTTACGGTTCTTGCGCAAAAAAATCATCACCGTGGTAGAGGACACCGAGCACGACGCCTGGTACCAAACGCTCAGCGCCACGCGCGCCACCAGCCGCTCGCGCACCACGCGCATCAACCAGGTGGAACACTACGGCAAAGCGGACGAGCATCAGAAGCCGGTGGGCGAAGACGACGGTTACCTCTGGCGCCTGTACACCTACTGGCGGATGGAGGAAAGAGACGGCGGCACGTTCGTGCAGTGTGAATCCGTTACCCTCACGCGCGAGATCCCGTTCCTCCTCCGCCCCATCATCGGACCGTTTGTGAACAGCATCCCGCGCGAAACCCTGACCAGCAGCCTGGGGCATACGCGCAGTGCCCTGCTCGGCCAGCACGGCAACGCACCTTCTCCGTAACCACCGGCGATGGAAAATTTCTATCAATGCTTCGCGGAAACGGCACGGCGCTACGGCACGGCGGTGGCCGTCGAAGTGCAGCGCCGCGACGCGCTGGAGACGTTCACCTATTCCCAGCTCCTCGAAATGGCCGAGGCCGCCGCAGCGCGGCTGGCCGCACAAGGGGTCTCTCCGGGAGATCGGTGCGTCCTGCTGGCCGACAACGACGCCCAGTGGTGCGCCGCTTATCTGGGAATTTTCAGGCTCGGCGCCATCGGCGTTCCGATGGATACAAACTATTCGCCGAAGCAGATCGCCGCGCTGCTGCGCGACTGCGGGTCCAAGGTGGTGGTCACCACGGCGCGGTTCCGCCCGGGCGTCTGCGAGGCGCTGGCGCAATCCGGCGTGGCTTGCAAAGTCGCGATGCTCGACGAGGTGGCGGCGACTGCCGCGGGCGATCCGCGCGCAAGCGAGTCGACCAGCCCGGCGCGGCGCGAAGACGTGGCGCTGATCCTCTACACCTCAGGCACCACCAGCGACCCCAAGGGCGTGGTGCTGACGCACGGAAATCTGCTGGCTGAACGCGAAAGCATTCTCGCAAGCCTTGAGGTGGGCGAGCGCGACACCATTCTCGGCGTCCTGCCACTGTTCCACGCCCTGCCGCAGCTTGCCAACCTTCTGCTTCCGTTCACTGTCGGCGCGAGGGTGGTCTTCCTCGAAACGGTCAACACCACTGAATTGCTTCGCGCGCTGGAGGAGCGCGGGATCACCATCTTCTGCTGCGTGCCGCAGTTCTTCTACTTGATCCACGCGCGCCTCCTGCAACAGCTTGCGGCGGCAGGCCGGGCGCAGCGCGCGGCTTTCCGGACGCTGTTGGGCTTCAACGGCTGGCTGCGCGAACGGCTGCGGGTGAACGCCGGCGGTGTGTTCTTCCGCCGCGTGCATCGCGTCCTGGGCAGCCGCATGCGCCTGCTGGTGACCGGAGGCTCGCGGTTTGATCCCGCCATCGGCCGCGATCTCTTCCGCATGGGCTTCGACATCTTGCAGGCTTATGGACTGACGGAATGTACTGCTGCGGCCACGTTGCTGCGCCTGGGCGATCCGCGGGTGGACACGGTGGGCCAGCCGATGCCGGGTATAGAAGTGCGCATCGCCGCGCCGGAGGCCTCGGCGTCCGGGGAGGGCGGCGACGGAGAGGTGCTCATCCGCGGGGCGAACGTGATGCAGGGTTACTACAACCGCCCGGCGGTCAACGCGGAGACGCTGCGTGACGGCTGGCTCTATAGCGGCGACCTCGGCAGGTTCGAGGCTTCGGGTCACCTGCGGATCACCGGGCGGAAGAAGGACGTGATCATACTCAGCTCGGGCAAGAACATTTACCCCGAGGAGATTGAAGCGCACTATCTGCAATCGCCGTACATCAAGGAATTGTGCGTGATGGGCCTGCAGCGGCCCGGCGAGCCCGCCGCCGAGCGGCTGCACGCCGTGGTGACGCCGGATTTCGAGGTGATGCGCGAGCGCAAGGTGCTGAACACGCGAGAAATCCTGCGCTACGAGATTGACAACCTGGGCATCAAGCTGCCCAGCCACAAGCGCATCTTGAGCTACGAGATCTGGACTGATGCCCTGCCGCGCACCACCACGCGCAAGCTGAAGCGGTTCGAGATCGCCCGGCACCGCGCGGAAATGGCGCAATCCGCGCAGACCACTGCCGCCCCGCAACGTCCCGCGCTGGACCCCGCGGATGCCGCCTGGGCCGCGCAGCCGGAGGTGGCGCGGGCGCTGGAGGCAGTGCGCGAAGCCGGTAGGAAGAAGATTGCCGGGGATATCCACCCGGACGCCAACATCGAGCTGGAGCTGGGACTTGATTCGATGGAGCGCGTCGAGTTGCTTACCCACCTGGAACAGATGTTCGGCACCACGGTGAGCGAGGAAGTGATGCAGAAAATCTACACCGTGCGCGAGTTGGTTGCCGCGGTTATTCCTGCCGGTGGCGCCACGGCCAGCGGCGCGGTGGTGGGTGGCGGGGACTCCTGGGCGCGGCTTCTGGGCGGCGGCCCCGGAGGGGTCCCCGAAGATGACGCGCAACTCTGTGGACTGCTCGAACCCAAACTCGTGCCCATCGGCATCATGTACATCGCGACCCACGCGGCGGCGCTGGTGGCCCGGTTGCTGCTGGGATGCCGCGCTACGGGGACCGAGCGTTTGCCCGACGAAGGCGCCTGCCTGGTCTGCCCAAATCATGAGAGTTTTCTCGATCCGTTCCTGCTGGTCGGCACGCTGCCGTGGAAGACGTTCCGGCGGCTTTTCTTTGTCGGCGCGAGCGAGTACTTCGCCACGCCGCTGAGCGCGTGGCTGGCGCGCAAGGTCAACATCGTTCCTGTGGATCCGGATACCAACCTGGTCGGCGCCATGCAGGCCGGGGCCTTCGGCTTGCGCCACGGCAAGGTGCTGGTCCTCTTCCCGGAAGGGGAACGCACGGTGGACGGCGAAGTGAAGAACTTCAAGAAGGGCGCCGCCATCCTCTCGCTCCACACGCGCGCGCGGATTGTGCCGGTGGCGTTGCGCGGCTTCTTTGAGGTCTGGCCGCGCGGCCGCAGCTTCGCCTGGAAAAAATTCCTTCCCGGCAGCGGCGCAAGGATCCGCGTGCGCTTCGGAGCACCGCTGGCGCTCGGGCCGGCCCTGCCGGAAGGTTGCACGCTGCGCGAGGCTGAAGCGCGATACGCCACCGCTACCACGGAGTTGCGCGATGCTGTGGTGGCGATGTGGAAGGAGAGCGGAAGGAAAGAAGATGCCAGGATGAAGCCTGGCGCTACAGTCGGAATTGAGGGGCGCGATGTTTGAAAAAAATCTGCTGAGCGGGCGGTCCATGCTGATTACCGGCGGCGGGACTGGCCTGGGGCGCTCGATGGCTTTGCGTTTTGCGGGGCTGGGCGCAAAGGTGTTCCTCGCCGCACGCCGCGAAGAACCGCTGCGCGAGACCTGCGAGGCCATCCAGGCTGCGGGCGGCGCGGCAGCTTTTGCCTGCTGCGACGTGCGCGACTTCGCTTCCGTCCAAAAGATGATCGAGCGGGCGGAGGCCGCCCTGGGCCCGCTGGACACGCTGGTCAATAACGCCGCGGGGAACTTCATCGCCCGGACGGAAAAACTCTCCCCAAACGCGTTCAGCGCGATCATGGGCATCGTTCTCCAGGGCACTTTCCACTGCACGCTGGAGATGGGACGCAAATGGATCGCAGCGGAAAAGCCCGGCAATATCTTGAACATTGTGACCACCTATGCGGCGACGGGCTCGGGTTCGGGATTTATTGTGCCGTCGGCGTGCGCCAAGGCCGGCGTGCTGGCCATGACGCGCTCGCTGGCGGTGGAGTGGGCGAGGCACCGCATCCGCTTGAACGCCATCGCGCCGGGGCCGTTCCCCACCGAAGGCGCATGGTCACGGCTGATGCCTTCGGCGGCTTACGAAGAGCACGCCAAAGAGTCGCACCCCATGAAGCGTTTCGGCCGCCACGACGAGTTGGCCAATCTGGCCGCCTACCTGCTGAGCGCGGAGGCGGAATACATCAACGGCGAGTGCGTGGTGATTGACGGAGGGTTGTGGCTGAAGGGCGCGGGCGAGTTCAACGACCTCGCCGACCTCCCTGAAGCGGTGTGGGAGAGCATGGAACAGGCGCGGAAACGCTAGCACCAAGCCTTGCTGTTTTGACTACACCCTCGCAGGTTCAAAACCATTCTGGAAATGCCGATGCTATCCTTTGCACGATGATTCTAAATGTTTATGGCCAGAGACGAAGCCGCTTGGCGCGGCGCCGCGCGGCCGGCTTCTCGCTGATCGAGCTGCTGATCGTTATCGCCATCATCCTGATCATCGCGGCGCTTGCGGTGCCGCAGTACCTGAGGTCGCGCATGCTGGCCAACGAGACGTCCGCCGTGGGCTCGATGCGCGCCATCTGCTCCGCCAACGTTCTCTATGATCGCACCTACTCGCTGGGATATGCGCCTTCGCTGGCCGCTCTGGGCCGCGCGCCGGGCGGAGGACCGGCCACCGCGCTCAATGCGGACATTCTCGACCAGGTGGTCTCGAGCGGCATCAAGAGCGGGTACAGTTTTGTTTACGCGGCAATCAGCTCGGGAGGGGCCAACCCGGACCGCTTCGCGGTCAACGCCAACCCGGTGAGCCCCGGCCAGACGGGCGAACGCTACTTCTTTGTGGACCAAACCATGGTGATCCGCTTCGACACGCTGGGCCCCGCAGGCCCGGCTTCGCCACCGATAGGGAACTAAACGCAGAGCGACAGGCCGACTCTCCTTCCGGAAGTCACAAGTCCAGGAACACCCGCGCGCGCCATCCTTCCGCGGTTTTATCCACACAGAATTGATGGTAGGTCACCGCTTTGATGTAGGTGCCGGCGCGGTGCCTTGCCGGGTCGTAGGGTTCGCCCCAGACCGTGCCGCGGATGCGGGTTGCCGTAAACTCGGTGACTGTGCAACGGCGGAGGACGAGCTGCTCCGCGTCGGCGACGGCCAGGATTTCAGCGAGCCAGCTAAAAAGGAGCGATTCGGTGTCCGCACCGGTGGCCTCGATTTCACGGTGCTCGCGCTCTTCGATACCGTCCGGCGAGCAGGCCAGCGAGAGCATGGCGAGGGCGGCGTTGGAGAACAATTCTTCGAGCGTCGCACCGTAGGCGAGGAAGCCAACGTCGGCGGGGTGCTCAATGATTTCAAACGGCGGATGCACCTGGCGATAGTACTCCCCGATGTCCGTGTAGGGAGAAACTTGAACAGTAAGGGTTGACATACCATAATTCCATCGATATAAATAAAGTATGGTGATAATTCGATGGACACGGTAACCGTATCCCCAAAATTCCAGGTGGTGATCCCCAAAGTTTTGCGCGAACGGATGAAACTGCGCCCCGGACAAAAACTACTGATTTATGAACAGGATGGCAGCCTGCGCCTGGAACTTCCCCGCCCGGTGAGCGAGTTGCGCGGTATGGCGAAAGGCATGAAGTGGCGCGAGGACTATCGTGACCGCAGCGACCGCTTCTAATGGCGCTCCCGGGAACGTCCTGGTGGATTCATCCGGCTGGCTGGAGTACATCACCCTGGATGAAATGGCTGATGCGGTAGGGCCGTATCTCGAAGGAGCGCGGCCCGTTCTTGTGCCCACGATTGTCCTTTACGAGGTGTACAAGAAACTCTGCCTGGGCTGTGGCAAGAACGAAGCAGACCGTTTCGCTTCGCAGGCCATGCGCCGGCAGGTGATCCCCCTAGATGAGATCCTCGCTCTCGCCGCGGCAGCGGTCAGTCTGAAGCACAAGTTGGCCATGGCCAACGCCATTATTTACACCACGGCGAGGAGTTGCGACGCCGAACTGGTCACTTCCGATCGGGCATTCGAAGGGCTTTTTGGAGTGACACTGCTCTAGCTTCGTTTCTGGGACGCTTACGTTCGCGCCCGCGCTTCTTGACCCTACTTCTACCCATCTGTTAGCGTTAAGGATTCCCTGCAGCGCAAAGGGCCCGATGGAGACCATTCAAATCACTTTGCCGGACGGCGCGTCGCGCGAGGTGCCGCGCGGCAGCACGCCTGCCGAGATTGCCCGGCAAATATCGAACTCGCTGGCCCGGGAAGCGCTAGTCGCCCGCGTAAACGGCGAGTTGGCGGATCTTTCGCGACCACTGGAAACCGGCGCCAAACTGGAAATCCTGACGCAGAAAGATCCCGACGCGCTGTACGTCTTCCGCCACTCCGCAGCGCACCTGCTGGCCGCCGCGGTGCTGGAATTGTACCCGGACGTAAAGCTGGGCATCGGCCCGCCGATTGACTACGGCTTTTTCTA